>CBFHAS010000015.1:0-52582 GCA_965653625.1 uncultured Burkholderiaceae bacterium
TCACCCAGGACGCCCAGGCGTCCTGGGTGCTGTTGTACTTCTGCAGCGAGTCTGGGGCGGCGCCATTTCAATCTGGTCGTGCCGATCAAGCGCCCCTGGCGGGCCCGCCAGGGGCGGGAGCGATCAGAAAAAGCGCAGTGAGGCGACGTCGCGCCCTTCGAAGATGGCCTTGAACTCCGTGGCGAGAAACAGCCCACCGGCCACGTAGACACCCAAGCTTTCCTGCCGGGCGATCTGGAGTGCCAGCGCACAACTTTCGGCTACCGTGTCCGCTACATGGATACGAGCTTGTGGCGCAGCGTCCGCCGCGACGCGGGCAATCTCCGCGGTAGCGCGGCCCTTGTGGGCCGCTCGCGTGCACACAATGGTGCGGAAGCGCGGCGCAAGAGCCTGCAGGATCTCCGTCACGTTCTTATCCACCGACACTCCGCACACCAGGACCATGCGCGAAAGCTCTGTGCTCGTCTCCAGCGACTGCAGCACGGTGCGCACCGCACGCGGCGTATGGCCCACATCGATGACCACCAAAGGGTTGTCGCCTAGAACCTCCATGCGACCCGGCCAAGCCACATCACGTGCGCCCACCATGATCGCCTCGCGCACGGCAGCGCCCGCACGGCCAAAGCGCTCGGTAAGTACGTGCTCCGCCATGCTAGCCGCGATGGCGAGGTTGTTGCACTGGAACTCCCCAGGCAGCGGCGCATCGATGAGTACCCGCTCGCCGCTTGCGAGCCGCACGCGCAAACGGGTGCGTCGCACGTCTGAACCGGCGGGTTGCCAGTCTTCACCCGGCACAACGAACTGCGGCCGTACCCCGCGCAGGTCGCAGTAGATTCGCAGCAAAGGCTTGTGCGGCAGCAGGCTGTCGCCTAGCCACACCACGCCGCCACTGGCACAAGCATCAATCTTGTCGCAGGCAATCTCCTGCAACGTTTGACCGAGGATCTGGGTGTGCTCTAGATCCACGGACACCACGCAACTCATCATTGGCCGGCCCAGCCGGGTAGGGTCGTAGCGACCGCCGATGCCACACTCGAAAACAGCGAAATCAACCTCACGGTCCTCAAACCAGGCCAACGCGAGCAGGTAGAGGAATTCGAACCCACCGATCGTGTCGCCTGGGTGCTCGCGCTGGTAGGCATCGCAGGCAACTTCCACGCGATCCCAATGGCGAGTCAACGCCGTCTCGTCGATGGCGACGCCATCGACGAGGAATCGCTCGTGGACAGAGAACAGATGCGGCGAGGTGAAGCACCCCACGCGCAACCCGGCCACGTGAAGCATGGACGAGATGCTGGCCGCCACGCTTCCCTTGCCGCTGGAACCCGCCACATTGCACGAGCGCGCGGACCAGCGCGCGAGGTCGAACCCCAGCGAACGTGCCAGCGATTCCACGCGGTGCAAACTGATGCCGGCACCGTACTTCGGGTACTTGGGCAGCCTTGGTGCTAACACAGCGCGGCTTTGAGATTGCGGGTCCATATGAGCTCAATGAGGTCCCAGCGGCCCTGGTCTTCCAGCGTCTCGATCATCGGGCTGGCGTTCACTTCAATGACGCAAGGCGATTGGTCCGCCTGCTCGTCCCCACCTGTGAACAGATCAACGCCGCCGACGCAAAGCCCGATGGCCCGGCAGGCGGCCGTGGCAGCGTCCGCCAGCGGCTGCGGGACCTCGGTAGTGAAGACCTCGGCGCCGCCGCCAGCAGCGCGATTGAGTGGCTGCGCGCGCTTCCAGCCGGCGCGTGTCGCCCCTCTCTTGCGGTAGGCGAACATCGCATGTTCCCCATAGACAAACACCCGGTGCTCATCACCCGCATGCACTGCTTGCACAAGAATGGCGTCATGCACTTCCGCCGCCCTGCGCAGATACTCCGCGAACTGGTTCGGCGTGTCGATCTGCTCGGCCAGTTCGCCGCGGCTGCCCGAATTCGGCTTGCAGAACACGGGGTAGGCGAAGCTGAACGCCTGTTTCAGTGCGTCGTCGGCTTCGCGCCCCGGGGACCGGAAGCGCCGCATCCGCTCGTCTAGGAAAAACAGCATGCCGGCGAGGCAGCGCACGCCGGCACGTCGCATGACCTGCGCGGCAAAATATTTGTCGCGCGCCACCGTGTAGGCCGCGGCGGTGTTCTCGACGTAGGGTGTGGCCGATCCCACGGCGAAGGCGTGACGCCGCACGCCATCGGACACCTCGAAGAGGTAGCCGTCGGCGTCGTCGAGCAACTGGAAGTTGAGACCCAGGCGCCGCGCAGCGTACGCCGCATAACGCGCGTGCGGATTCAACCGGTGGATGGGCATCGGCGAACGGGTGTTGAACGAAGACCGCGAGCGGCCCTGCGCCTTAGGCCACCGCGTCGGCGCTTTGTCGCTGCAGCATCGCCGCGGCGCGGGCGATAGTGCCGCGAAGCTCACGGCGGTCGATGATCATGTCGATCGCGCCTGTCTGCAGCAGGAACTCGGCACGCTGGAAACCCTCGGGCAGTTTCTCCCGCACGGTGTTCTCGATGACGCGCGGGCCGGCAAATCCGATGAGGGCCTTCGGCTCGGCGATGACTACATCGCCCACGAACGCGAAACTCGCCGACACGCCGCCCATGGTGGGATCTGTCAGCACGCTCACATAAGGAAGCCTTGCCTTCGCCAGGCGCGTGAGCGAAGCGTTGGTCTTGGCCATCTGCATGAGGCTGAGCAGGCCTTCCTGCATGCGCGCGCCGCCGGTGGCCGCAAAGCTGATGAAGGGCGTCTTCTGCTCGCAGGCAGCCTCAACGCCGCGCACGAATCGCTCGCCCACCACTGAACCCATGGAGCCACCCATGAAATCGAACTCGAAGCAGGCCGCGACCACAGGGATGCTGTGGACGGCTCCTCCCATCACAACCAGGGCATCGGTCTCGCCGGTGTTTTCCAGCGCCTCCTTCAGCCGCTCGGGGTAGCGCTTGCTGTCCTTGAACTTGAGTGCGTCCACCGGCACCACCTGCTGGCCGATCTCGTAGCGGCCTTCGGAATCAAGAAACGTATCGAGCCGCGCCCGCGCGCCGATGCGGTGATGGTGGCCGCACTTCGGGCAGACGTTGAGGTTCTGCTCAAGGTCAGTCTTGTACAGCACCGTCTCGCAGGCCGGGCACTTGATCCACAGACCCTCGGGCACCGAGCGGCGCTCGCTTGGGTCGGTGTGCTGGATCTTGGGGGGCAGCAGTTTCTCGAGCCAACTCATGCCTTTGCTCCTTGAAGCGAATCGAGGGCGCTGCGGATGCCGGCAATGAACCGCGCGCCGGCCGCCGCGACGTCGTCGCGGGTCTGCGTTTCCAGCAGCTGAACGATGGCCGAACCGATAACCACCGCATCTGACACCGCGCCCACGGCCACGGCGCTTTGCGCATCGCGGATACCAAAGCCTACGCCGACGGGCATCCTCACATGCGACTTGATGCGCGGGACCATTTCGGCTACTTGACTGGCATCAAGGTGGCCTGCGCCGGTCACGCCCCTGAGCGACACGTAGTAGACGTAGCCGCTCGCCACGCGACCGACGTCCTTCATGCGCTGCTCGGTGGAGGTGGGCGCGAGCAGGAAGATCGGATCCAAGCCTGCCTCGCGCAGCGTCGCAACAAACGCTTCGCATTCCTCGGGCGGGTAGTCGACCACGAGCACGCCGTCCACGCCGGCCACCTTGGCATCCGCCACGAAACGCGCGATGCCGTAGCGCTCGATCGGGTTCGCATAGCCCATGAGCACGATCGGCGTAGTGGCGTTCTGCCGTCGGAACATCCGCACATAGTCGAGCACCTGCGACATGCCGATGCCGCGCGCGAGCGCACGTTCGGCGGCCCGCTGGATTACCGGGCCGTCGGCCATGGGGTCGGAGAACGGCACACCGAGTTCGATGACATCCGCGCCGGCCTGCGCCATGGCGAGCATCACCTCCACTGTGACCTCGGGATACGGGTCACCGGCGGTCACGTAAGGGATCAACGCCTTTCGTCCTTGCGCCCGCAGGGCGTCGAAGACCGGCTTGATGCGACTCATTGCGGCCCCTTCAGCACGCTGTCGGCGCCCTTGACGCTCTGGCCCCGGCACGAAGGGCGGCAGTAGAACTCGGCACCCGACAGATCGGCCACGGTGCCAATGTCCTTGTCGCCGCGGCCCGAAAGGTTGACCAGCAGGTGCTGGTCGGGCCGCATGCTGGGCGCCATCTTGATGGCCTGGGCCACCGCATGGCTCGACTCGAGAGCAGGGATGATCCCTTCGGTGCGGCACAGTCGGTGGAAAGCCTGCAGCGCCTCGTCGTCGGTGATTCCCACGTACTCGGCACGCCCGATGTCCTTCAGATAGGCGTGTTCCGGGCCGACTCCCGGATAGTCAAGCCCGGCAGAGATGGAATGCGTTTCGGTGATCTGCCCATTGGCATCCTGCAGCAGGTAAGTACGGTTGCCGTGGAGCACACCCGGTGAGCCTGCGGACAACGAGGCCGCGTGCTTGCCGGAGGCCAGGCCCTGCCCCGCCGCCTCGACGCCGACGAGCCGCGTGCCCGCCTGCTCGATGTAGGGATAAAAGATTCCCATGGCGTTGCTGCCCCCGCCCACGCAGGCGATCACCACGTCGGGCTGGCGGCCGATGATTTCAGGCATCTGCACCAGGCATTCGTCGCCGATCACGCGCTGAAAATCGCGCACCATGGCCGGGTACGGATGCGGACCAGCCACCGTGCCGATGATGTAGAAGGTGTTGTCGACCTGGGTGACCCAGTCGCGTAACGCCTCGTTGAGCGCGTCCTTGAGGGTTTTGGATCCGCTGTCCACGGGAACGACGCGAGCGCCCAGCAAGTGCATGCGGTACACGTTCGGCGACTGGCGCTTCACGTCCTCGCTGCCCATGTACACCACGCACTCCAACCCGTATCGGGCACAGATCGTGGCAGTGGCCACGCCGTGCTGACCCGCCCCGGTCTCGGCGATCACGCGGGGCTTGCCCATGCGGCGCGCCAGCATCGCTTGTCCGATCACGTTGTTGATCTTGTGCGCGCCGGTGTGGTTGAGGTCTTCGCGCTTTAAATGGATTTGTGCACCGCCCAGTTCGCGGCTCAGCCGCGCGGCGTGATACACGGGGCTCGGGCGGCCGACGAAGTGAGCCAGTTCATTGCGGTATTCGGCCATGAAGCTCGCATCGGCCTGCGCGTCGGCATAAGCCACCTTCAGCTCATCCAGCGCATGGATAAGCGTCTCGGCGACGAACGTGCCGCCGTAGGGTCCGAAATGCCCGCGGGCATCGGGTTGCTGGTAATTCGCCATGGCAAGGGATGTGGGTGTTCAGGCTTCGCTTGAGGCAATGCGGGCGTCCGCCTCGCGCACCGCCTCGCAGAATCGGCGAATCGCTGCAGGGTCCTTGATCCCTTTGGCAGCCTCGACGCCGGAGCTCACGTCAACGGCCCAGGGCCGCACCCGAAGAATTCCTTCGACCACATTTCCGGCATGCAACCCACCAGACAAAACGACCGGACGGGACACGCCTGCAGGAATCAGGGACCAATCGAAGACCTTTCCGCCGCCGCCAAAACCCTCGACATGAGCGTCGAGCAAGAGAGCTTGCGCGTCGGGATAACGCCCCGCGAAGTCTAGCAAATCGAACCCTGGGGCCATGCGCGCTGCACGCAAGTACGGTCGCGCGGTCGCTGCGCAGTCTGCAGGCGTCTCGTCACCGTGGAACTGCAGCACGAGCTGCGGGATGGACTGCACCGCTTGGTCAATGGCTTGTGGCGAGGCGTTCACGAAGAGGCCCACCGGTGTGATGAACCCAGGTAGGCGTCGCGCCAACTGCGCCGCGCGCGCAACGGCGACACGGCGCGGACTGCGCTCGTAGAACACGAAGCCGATCGCGTCGGCACCAGCGTCTGCTGCGGCGTCGACGTCGGCTTCGCGAGTGAGGCCGCAGATCTTGATGCGGGTTCTGGATGGCATATGAAACGGACTCAAGGCAGCCAGTCCATGGCCGAGGTGCGCTGCGGAATGGCGTGTCGCGCATCGTAGTACGGCCCGACGAAGTAGAGCCCATCTGGGGCGAAGGTCGGTGCGGCCAAGCTGCGGTCGCGCGACGCCAGCACTTCGCCGACCCACTGCGGTGACCGCGTGCCTGTGCCCACTGCCACCAGACAGCCCATGATGTTGCGCACCATGTGGTGCAGGAACGCGCTGGCATCGAACTCGAAGCGCCAGTAGGCGCCCCGCCGATGGATGTCGATGGTGCGCAGGTGCTTCACCGGCGAGTGCGCCTGACATTCGGCGGCCCGGAAGGCGCTGAAGTCGTGTTCACCCAGCAGCAGGCCGGCGGCCACCTGCATCGGCGCGGCGACAAGTGGGCGAAACACCCACCCTGACATGCCGGCCTCCAGCGACGGCCGCACGGGGGATTCCAGGACAAGGTAGGCGTAGCGCCGGCCAATCGCGCTGTTGCGCGCATGAAATCCCGGCGCCACCGGCTGGCACCATTGCACAGCGATGTCCTTGGGCAGGTAGCGGTTGGTCCCGCGCACCCATGAAAACGCTTCGCGATTCACGTCCACGTCGACGTGGACAACCTGGTTCAGGCCGTGCACACCTGCATCTGTGCGACCCGCGCAAACCGCCCGCAAAGGACGGTCGGCGAATCGTGACAGTGCCAGCTCGAGCCGATCCTGGACGGTGTGGCCGCCGGGCTGGCTTTGCCAGCCCTGATAGCCATGCCCCCGATAGCTAACCCCAAGGGCGAGCCGCATCACCGACCATGCAGCGAAGCTGCTGCAATGCGCACGCGTCGCGCGGCAGACTTCAGGCCAGACTGTTGAGCATGCCTTGGGCTTTGCTCTTCAGCGCGCCGTTCGCCTTGGCGATCACCTCTTGCAGCAGATCGCGGGCGCCTTCCATGTCGCCGATCTGCCGGAACTCCTCGGCCAGCTCGAGCTTGCGCGCCAGCGGGTCGCCGTTGTTCTCGTCACCGTCCAGGCCGAGGTCGATACTCGACAGGTCCGCTTCCTCCACCAGGGGTGCGGCAGCCGCCTGACCCGGCGCATTGAGATCCAGGGAGATGGCAGAAAGGTCGAAGTCCATGGCGAAGTCGGACGACGGGCCCGAAGACGTCGCGGCGGGGGCAGGCGTCGCCTGCGCAACCGGCTCGCTGTCGAACTGCAGCAAGCCGTCCGAGTGGCGTACCTCTGATTGGCGGGCCGGCGACTTAGCAATGGAAGGCGGCACAGTGCCACTGGTCGGGGGCTGCAGCGAGGGCGTGTAGAGGCTCAGATCCAGATCGAGATCCGCCGATCCGCTATCTGCACCTTCCGCATGCGGCTGGGGCAGGCGTTCGTCGACCTCCGCCTTGGCCCGCTCGAACCGGGAGGGCGACGGCAGTACCGACTGTGGCATGGTGGTGGCGCCCAGCGGTTCGCCATGGGGCGCGGCTTCTCCGGCAGGCAGGGGCGGCGCACCGCCGGGCTGGTACAGCTCGTTTTCCGGATCGATCTGCTGGCCCATCTCCTGAGCCTTGGCCCAGTCCTCGCCTTCACCGCGCGTCAGCGAGTACAGCTGCGTGGCAAGGAGTTCAAACCCCTTGGTGTCGCGCCGCTTTGCATACACCTCGAGGAGCTTCGTGCGGATGGCCAAGCGCTCGGGGCTGCTGCGCATCGCCTCCTTCAGGATCTCCTCGGCCTGGAGATCTCGCCCATAGGCCAAGTACACATCGGCCTCGGCAACCGGGTCCACGTCGCCGATCGCATCCAGCTGGCTCAGCGAGTAGCTCATCGACGACGAGGCACCACCCGCATCACGCGTGTCAATGCGCTGGCCGCCGCTGGCGCCGAAGAACGAATCCGGCTGCAAGCGGCTTTCGAGGAAAGAGGTTTCGCCGCTGTCCTTCTTGGAACGGCGGCTGAAGCGGAAGATGCCGAAGCCGGCAAGCGCCGCCATGATTGCTGCCGCGCCGCCGATAGCGAATGGGTTGTCCTCGAACATCACGGCCAGCATGCCGCGCTCTTCGGCCGACGCCACTGCTGGCCGCGGCGGAGGCATGCTGGCGCGAGGTGATGCCATAGCCGGACTTGTGGCGGCCGAAGCACTTACCGGAGAGGCCTCGGCGACGGTAGCTCCTTCAGCTGATGTCGCGGATGCCGCGATAGGCACGCCCGGCGACGAAGCCGATGTGCCCACAGTCTCCGGCATGGCCGGTACCGTGGGCATGGACACGGGCGCCTTCACTTCAACTGAAGGTACGGCCGAAGAGGCCGCAGGTGCGGGCGCTGTGGCGGCAGGCGCGGAAGCTGCACCGGCAAGCCGTTTAAGCTCTTCGACATTGCGGGAGAGCTCGGCCACTCGCGTGTCGGCATCGTTCTTCTCGCGCTCCTTGGCAATCTTCTCCTCAGCCCCAGCTGACTTGTCGGCCAACGCGCCTTTGCTAAGGGTCAGTTTGTCCGGCGAGGGTGCCGCGGCTTGCTTGCGATCTTCAACGGTGGCTTCAACCTTCCCACCCGCCGCCCGTGCGGAGCCCTGTGCGGCCGCCTCCGGCACAGTGGCAGCGAGGCGCTGACGGTAGGCACCGAAGTCTGCACTCTGAGCCTGGATGATCTCGCGAGCTTCGGCCGCGCCAACGGCGCGCGCCTGTTCCGCGCTCGGAACAGCGAGCACCACACCGGCCTTGAGCCGGTTCATGTTGTTGCCAATGAAGGCGTGGTTGTTGCCGCGATACAGCGACACCAGCATCTGGTCCAGCGAGATGCCTTCGCGACCAATGCGCGCCGCGATGCGCGACAGCGTGTCGCCCGAGCGCACGCGGTAGTCGTCAACACCTCCTTGAGCTTCGGCTGTGCGTGAAGTCACCGCCGTTCGCGGGGCAGCCGGCTGGCGCTCGGCGGTACGGGGTGCGGACGGTTTCGGTTCTCCTGCGCGGGCAGCCGGCCTCGACTCCGCAGTGCGCGGCGCGGCCGGCTTGGACTCCGCAGTGCGAGGTGTGGCCGGCTTGGGCTGCACAGCGCGAGGCGCCGCTGGCTTAGGCTCACCGAAGCGGGGCACGGCTGGGCTGATAGGTTCAGGCTCTGGCGCAACGCCGGCGAGAGGCGGGGGTCCCACCGGCGCGGCGGGTGCGGTGAATACCGGCTCGGTGGCGAGGTTCGGCGCCTCCGCCAGATTGCGAGCCGGCGGGTCGAACAGCAATGTGTATTCGCGCACCAGACGACCGGTGCTCCACGAGATTTCGAGGATCACATCGACGAAGGGCTCCTGCACTGCACCGTCGCTGGTGAGGCGCACGTACGGGCGACCATCCGGGCGGCGCAGTATCTGCGCCTTGGTGCTGGGCAGCACGGCGTTGTAGTCGACCCCCGCCGCACGATACGACTCCGGGGGCGCGATACTGATGCGCAGGTTGGCCGACTCCTCCGGCGTGAGGCTCGTCACGTCGATCTCGGCCCGCAGGGATTCGCCCAGCGCCGATTGCACGTTGAGCCGCCCCAGGCCAAGTGCCCACGCGTCAGGCACGGCGAGCCACAGCGCCGCGGCAGCCACTGTCGTCAAGGCAAATCGCCCGGTGTACAGCGAGGTTCGTTTCAAGGGGTCTCCCAACTCGTCATGCGAATGCTCACTCGCACTCGCCGTTCTCGCCACATGGCCAAGCATACCCATGCACCAAGATGCGGCGGAATTCAATAAATCACAATAGCATCAAGAAGATACGGTGACAAGCTCATGCATTGGCTGACATTGCTCCACCATGTGCATCGAACCCGGAACTCGTCAATATGTCGCGGTCCGGCAACAGCAACTTAACACCGGGCAACGGATCCGTCTTCAAGCAGGATGCGCAACATACGCCGCAGGGGCTCCGCCGCGCCCCACAGCAGCTGGTCACCGATAGTGAAGGCCCCGAGGTACTGCGGCCCCATTGCCATGGTGCGCAGCCGCCCCACGGGGATGGTGAGCGTGCCCGTCACGGCCACAGGGGTGAGGTCTTTAAGGGTGGCCTCGCGCGTGTTGGGCACGACCTTCACCCAGGTGTTGTCCGCAGCGATGATGGATTCGATGTCGGCCAGCGGCACTTCCTTCTTCAGCTTAAAAGTCAGTGCCTGGCTGTGGCAACGCATGGCGCCGACGCGCACACAGAAGCCATCCACAGGCACTGCGGGCATGCCGAAGCCGTCACCCTGCCCGAGAATCTTGTTCGCCTCGGCCATGCCTTTCCACTCTTCGCGGCTCATGCCGTTGCCGAGATCCTTGTCGATCCATGGGATCAGGTTGCCGCCAAGTGGCACGCCGAAGTTTGCCGTCTCTGTCTCACCGAGCGAGCGCTGCTTGTCAACGATGCGGCGGTCGATTTCCAGAATGGCGCTCTTGGGATCAGCGAGCAGCTCGCGCACCTCGGCGTGGAGTGTGCCGAACTGCGTGAGCAGTTCTCGCATGTGCTGTGCACCGCCTCCTGAGGCCGCCTGGTAGGTCTGCGTGCTCATCCATTCCACCAAGCCCGCCTTGTACAGCGCGCCCACACCCATCAGCATGCAGCTCACGGTGCAGTTGCCACCGATCCACTCGCGCCCCCCGTTGACCAGCGCCTTCTTGATGACGGGCAGGTTGACAGGGTCGAGAACGATGACCGCATCATCCTTCATGCGTAGCGTGGATGCGGCGTCGATCCAGTGCCCATTCCAGCCCGCGTCACGCAACCTGGGAAATACCTCGGAGGTGTAGTCGCCGCCCTGGCAGGTGACGATGATTTCGCAGCGCCGCAGCGCCTTGATGTCGTAAGCGTCCTTCAGCGTGGACTCGTTCTTCGCAAAATCCGGCGCCTTGCCACCGGCTGCGCTGGTGCTGAAGAAGAGCGGCTCAAGCAGTGCGAAATCGTCCTCGGCGTGCATCCGCTCCATCAGAACGGAGCCAACCATGCCGCGCCATCCCACCAATCCTACGAGTCTCATCTCGATGCCTTTGCGTTGTCCGGGCCTCTCCTGAATTCTCCGGGACGAATCGCCGGAGAGGTACGGGCGACACGAGCCAGAGCCAATCAGCTCTTGCTAATGGTTTTCGTAGTCGAGGTCGAAAGGGCAGTCACGATGGCGTCGCCCATGTCCTGTGTGCCGACGCGGGTGGTGCCTTCGGACCAGATGTCCGCGGTACGCAAGCCCGAGGTCAGCACGTGCCTCACCGCCGACTCGATGCGGTCAGCGGCTTCGGACTGTGCAAGGGAGTAGCGGAGCATCATGGCAGCTGACAAGATTGTAGCCAGGGGGTTGGCAACTCCCTTGCCCGCAATATCAGGCGCGCTGCCATGGCTTGGCTCATACAGGCCCTTGCCTTTGGCGTCCAGTGATGCCGAGGGCAGCATGCCGATGGAGCCGGTCAGCATGGCCGCCTCGTCGGAGAGAATGTCGCCGAACATGTTCCCGGTTACGAGCACGTCGAACTTCTTCGGCGCCTTCACGAGTTGCATGGCCGCATTGTCGACGTACATATGCTCCAGCTCCACATCAGGGTACTGCGCATGCACCTCGGTGACGATGTCCTTCCAGAACTGGAACGTCTCCAGCACGTTGGCCTTGTCGACACTGGTCACACGCCGCTGGCGCTTGCGAGCGGCCCGGAATGCAACGTGCGCGATGCGCTCGATTTCCGGACGCGCGTAGCGCATAGTGTCAAAGGCTTCGGTGTGCCCCGCGAACGTACCGTCCGGCGCCAGGCGGCGACCGCGCGGCTGGCCGAAGTAAATGTCACCCGTCAGCTCCCGGATGATGAGGATGTCCAAGCCCGCCACGAGTTCGGGCTTGAGGCTGGACGCATGGGTCAGCTCCGCGTAGCACATTGCTGGGCGGAAGTTGGCGAATAGCTGCAGGTGCTTGCGAAGGCCCAGAATGGCCTGCTCCGGACGCAAGGCACGCTCCAGCTTGTCGTACTTCCAGTCGCCGACGGCGCCGAACAGCACCGCATCAGCCTCCTGCGCGAGCTTGAGCGTGGACTCCGGCAGCGGATGGCCGTGGGCCTCGTAGGCGGCACCGCCGACCAGGGCTGGCTCCATTTCGATGGACAACTCCAGCGCCTTCAGGACCTTGACGGCCTCGGCCACGATTTCGACGCCGATGCCGTCGCCCGGCAGCACTGCGATCTTCACGACTCGGTTTCCTTGTGAGTGGTTGCGTGATGGCTTAGATGCGGTGCGCCAGCCAGGGCTTGCGCATCAGACGCTCGGACTCGAAGGCGCGGATCTTGTCGGCATGGCGCAAGGTGAGGCCAATGTCGTCGAGCCCGTCGAGGAGGCAGTACTTGCGAAACGGCTGCACCTCGAACGCGAGCTCAGTGCGGTCGGGCTTGACCACCACCTGACGCTCCAAGTCGATGGTGAGTTCGTAGCCGGTGAACGCCGCCACCTCATCGAACAGTCGCGCCACCTCGTGCTCGGTCAGCACGATGGGCAGCAAGCCGTTCTTGAAGCAGTTGCTGAAAAAGATGTCGGCGAAGCTGGGTGCGATGAGCGCCCGGATGCCGTACTGATCGATGGCCCAGGGGGCATGTTCGCGCGAGGAGCCGCAGCCGAAGTTGCGGCGCGCGAGCAGGATGGACGCCCCCTGATAGCGAGGCTGGTTCAGCACGAAGTCGGGGTTGGGTTGGCGCGAGGCCGGATCCTGGCCGGGGTAGCCGGGGTCCAGGTAGCGCCACTCGTCGAATAGGTTGGGCCCGAAACCAGACTTCTTGATCGACTTCAGGAACTGCTTGGGAATGATGGCGTCAGTGTCGACGTTCTCCCGGTCGATTGGCGCGACCAGGCCCTTGTGGATGCGAAATGGCTGCATGGAGACCTACTTCCCGCGTTCGGCTGACAGGTGCTTGAGCATGTCTTTCCCGGAGGTGTTCAGGGGAGGCGACGCACGTCGACGAAATGGCCCTCGATGGCGGCCGCGGCAGCCATTGCCGGACTCACCAAGTGGGTGCGGCCCCCGGCACCTTGCCGACCCTCGAAATTGCGGTTCGATGTGGAGGCGCAGCGTTCGCCGGGCTCCAGACGGTCGGCGTTCATCGCCAGGCACATCGAGCAGCCGGGCTCGCGCCATTCGAAGCCCGCCGCCTTGAAGACCTTGTCGAGGCCCTCCCTCTCGGCCTGCTCCTTCACCAGACCCGACCCGGGCACCACCATGGCGAGCTTCACGTTGCGCGCCACCTTACCGCCCAGACGCCGCACCACCCCTGCCGCTTCACGCAGGTCTTCGATCCGGGAATTGGTGCACGAGCCGATGAAAACCTTGTCGAGGTGGACATCCGACATGGGCCGGTTGGGCTCCAGCGCCATGTAGGTGAGCGCGCGTTCCATCGCAATGCGCCGGGCCGGATCCTTTTCGCGCTCCGGGTCGGGGACGCGATCCTCGATGGATACGACCATCTCGGGCGAGGTGCCCCAGGTGACCTGGGGGCGGATGGATGATGCTTCAATCTCGATCACCGCGTCCCAGCGCGCATCAGGATCGGAGCGCAAGGTTCGCCAGTAGGCCAGCGCCTGCTCCAGTTCCAGCCCCTTGGGCGAATACGGCCGACCTTGCACGTAGGCCAGCGTGGTCTCATCGACGCCCACGAGGCCGGCGCGAGCGCCCGCCTCAATGGCCATGTTGCACACTGTCATGCGCCCTTCCATGCTCAGCGCGCGGATCGCCGAGCCGGCGAACTCGATGGTGTACCCGGTGCCGCCCGCCGTGCCGATCTTCCCAATGACGGCGAGCACGATGTCCTTGGCACTGCAGCCCCGGGGCAGCTGGCCCTCCACATCGACCAGCATGTTCCTGGCCTTCCTGGCCAGCAACGTCTGCGTGGCCAGCACGTGCTCGACTTCGCTCGTGCCGATGCCGTGGGCCAGCGCACCGAACGCGCCATGCGTGGACGTATGTGAATCGCCGCAAACGACGGTCATGCCGGGCAGCGTGGCGCCCTGCTCGGGGCCGATCACGTGGACAATGCCCTGGCGCTTGTCGTTCATCTTGAACTGCGTGATGCCGAAGCGGTCGCAGTTCGCGTCCAGCGTTTCGACCTGCAATCGCGACACCGGATCTTCGATGCCATGGGAACGGTCGGTGGTTGGCACGTTATGGTCGCTCACCGCCAGGTTGGCCGAGATGCGCCACACCTTGCGGCCCGACAGGTCGAGGCCCTCGAACGCTTGCGGGCTGGTGACCTCATGGACCAGATGGCGATCGATGTAGAGGATGGCGGTGCCGTCCTCCTCGGTGTGGACGACGTGCTCGTCCCAGATCTTGTCGTACAGCGTGCGGCCCATGGCGGCGTCCGGATTCTTGGGAACCGTCAATTTTAGGCGGTCACCGGGGGGGAGTTGACCGTGCGGATGTTTGTGCAAACCGTAGTGGAGACCTTCCAACGCCGGCCTTTCCGACGGGCGGGAAAGGATCAAAGTACGGCCGCGACCAGAGCCGCGGACAGGAACGATGGATCAGCCGCGTTGCTCCAGCGGCACGACGGCGCGCTTGCCGGCGCCGTTGTACAGCTGGCGCGGACGGCCGATCTTGTACTCGGGGTCACCAATCATCTCGTTGAGCTGAGCGATCCAGCCCACCGTGCGAGCCAAGGCAAAGATGGCGGTGAACAGGCTCACCGGGATGCCGATGGCGCGCTGGACGATGCCCGAGTAGAAATCGACGTTCGGATAGAGCTTGCGCGCCACAAAGTACTCGTCTTCCAGCGCGATCTTCTCGAGCTCCATGGCGAGCTTGAGGATTGGGTCGTTGTTCTGGCCCAGCGCGCTGAGGACTTCGTGGCAGGTCTCGCGCATGAGCTTGGCGCGGGGGTCGTAGTTCTTGTAGACCCGGTGACCAAAGCCCATCAGCTTGATGCCGGAGTTCTTGTCCTTCACCTGCTTGATGAACTCGCCGATCTTCTCCACGCCGCCCATGCGCTGCACGTCTTCGAGCATGTTGAGCGCGGCTTCGTTGGCGCCACCGTGCGCCGGGCCCCACAGACAGGCCACGCCCGCGGCGATGGCAGCGAATGGATTGGTGCCGGAAGATCCGCAGAGGCGCACCGTGGACGTGGAAGCGTTCTGCTCGTGGTCGGCGTGGAGGATGAAGATTCGGTCGATCGCGCGCACAAGCACGTCGTTGGGCTCGTACTCCGCGCAGGGCGTAGCGAACATCATGCGCATGAAATTCGCCGAGTACGACAGCGCGTTCTTCGGATAGATGTAGGGCTGGCCGACGCCATACTTGTAGGCCATGGCTACCAGCGTGGGCATCTTCGCGATGAGCCGAATGGCCGATATCTCGCGGTGCTGCGGGTTATTGATGTCAGTGCTGTCGTGATAGAAGGCCGACAGCGCACCCACAAGGCCCGTCATGACGGCCATGGGGTGCGCGTCGCGGCGGAAGCCGCGCAGGAAGAACTGCATCTGCTCGTTGACCATCGTGTGGTTGGTGACGAGCTTGACGAAGTCGGTCTTCTGCTGAGGCGTGGGCAGTTCGCCCTTGAGCAGCAGATAACACACCTCCAGGAAGTCGCACTGCGTGGCCAGCTGTTCGATCGGATAGCCACGGTACAGCAGTTCACCCTTGTCGCCGTCGATATAGGTGATCGCCGACTGGCACGCGGCCGTGGACAGGAATCCGGGGTCGTAGGTGAACTTTCCCGTCTGGGCGTACAACTTCCGGATGTCGATCACATCCGGGCCGATGCTGCCCTTGTAGATCGGCAAATCCATGCTCGGGCTGCCGTCGGAGAACGACAGGGTGGCTTTCACATCGGACGGGATCATGGTCGTTCCTTGAAAAATGGGAGAAGGCTGCGTGGCTTGCCCGGCGCACTTACTGCGGCGGTGTACGCATCAGGCCCAGCACCTGCAAGGCCTCCGCGCACAGCAAATCACCTGCCGGCTCCTGGCGGGCGAGCAGCAGGTCGAGAAGATCGTTATCGGACAGTTCCATCAATGCTTCAAGCCCGCGCGCCTGCCCCTCGGTTAGCGCAGCGCCGTGGCGCTCGAAGAAACGCTCGATGAGCAGGTCGTTTTCCAGCAGGCCACGGCGGCAGCGCCAGCGCAGCCTGCCGAGGACAACGGAATCAACGCGAGTCTGCATGGAACGCCTTGCCGGAAGCTGAACGAGAGCCCACCTCAGACGGCACGCCGGACCATCAGCTCCTTGATCTTGCCGATGGCCTTGGTCGGGTTGAGCCCTTTGGGACAGACATCCACGCAGTTCATGATGGTGTGGCATCGGAACAGGCGGTACGGGTCTTCGAGATTGTCCAGCCGGTCGTTGGTGGCCTGATCGCGGCTGTCCGCGATGAAGCGGTAGGCCTGCAGAAGGCCGGCCGGGCCGACGAACTTGTCGGGGTTCCACCAAAAACTCGGGCAGCTGGCAGAGCAACTGGCGCACAGGATGCATTCGTAGAGGCCGTTCAGCTCATCGCGCTCCTCGGGGCTTTGCAGCCGCTCCTTCTCGGGCGGGGGCTCATCATTCACGAGATAGGGCTTGATCGAGTGGTACTGCTTGAAGAACTGCGTCATGTCGACGATCAGGTCGCGGATGACCGGCAGCCCGGGCAGCGGCTTCAGCACGATCGGGTCCTTGAGCGCGCGCATGTTGGTCAGGCACGCCAAGCCATTCTTGCCGTTGATGTTCATCGCGTCCGAACCGCAGACGCCTTCCCGGCACGACCGGCGGAAACTCAGCGTGGGATCGACCGCCTTGAGCTTCATCAGCGCGTCGAGCAGCATGCGTTCGCTGCCGTCGAGCTCGACCTGCAAGGTCTGCATGCGCGGCTTGGCGTCGGTATCGGGGTCGTAGCGGTAGATGTGGAATACGCGCGTGGTCATCGGTTTCTCTCGTGTCCCAACGTTTCTTAGAAGGACCGAACCTTCGGCGGGATGGATTCCACCGAGAGGGGTTTCAAGTTGACCGGCTTGTATTCGAGGCGGTTGCCGTCCTTGAACCACAGAGTGTGCTTGAGCCAGTCGCGGTCGTTTCGTCCGTTGGGAAACTCAGGGCTGTCGCTGTAGTCGTTCACGGTGTGAGCGCCTCGGCTTTCCTTGCGCGCCGACGCGGAAACCATGGTCGCGAGCGCAACCTCGATGAGGTTTTCCACCTCAAGCGCCTCAACGCGCGCGGTGTTGAAGACGTTTGACTTGTCGGCGAGGTGGATGCTCTTCACCCGCTCGGCCACGCCCTTGATCTTGGCTACGCCTTCGTCCATGGACGCCTGTGTGCGGAACACCCCGGCATGCTGCTGCATGGTGCGGCGGATGTCATTGGCCACGTCCTGCGCGTACTCGCCGGTGCTGCTTGACGCGTACTTCGCCAGGCGCGACAGCGTGTAGTCTGCCGCATCGGCCGGCAGATCCTTGTGCGATTTGCTGGCCAGCGCCGTGTCGGTGATGTGCTTGCCCGCTGCGCGCCCGAACACGAGAAGGTCGAGCAGGGAGTTGGTGCCCAGCCGGTTGGCTCCGTGCACGCTCACGCAGGAGCATTCACCCACGGCGTACAGACCGTTGATGACGGTGTTCGGATTGCCGTTCTTCGGCGCCACCACCTGACCATGGATGTTCGTGGGGACGCCACCCATCTGGTAGTGGATGGTCGGCACGACCGGAATCGGCTCCTTGGTGATATCGACGTTGGCGAAGTTGTGGCCGATCTCGTAGACCGAGGGCAGCCGCTTCATGATCGTGTCGCCCCCCAGGTGCGTCATGTCAAGCACGACGTAGTCCTTGTTGGGGCCGCAGCCTCGCCCTTCCTTGATCTCTTGATCCATGCAGCGGGAGACGAAGTCGCGCGGCGCGAGATCCTTCAGCGTGGGGGCGTAGCGCTCCATGAAGCGCTCGCCCTTGCTGTTGCGAAGAATTGCACCCTCGCCGCGGCAGCCCTCGGTCAGCAGCACCCCCGCGCCGGCGACGCCGGTGGGGTGGAACTGCCAGAACTCCATGTCTTCGAGCGGGATGCCTGCCCGTGCGGCCATGCCGAGGCCGTCGCCGGTGTTGATGAAGGCATTGGTCGAGGCAGCGAAGATGCGCCCGGCGCCGCCCGTGGCGAGGAGCACGGTCTTGCCCTGCAAGATGTGGAGATCACCGGTTTCCATCTCGAGCGCGGTAACGCCGACCACATCGCCTTCGGCATCGCGGATGAGGTCGAGCGCCATCCACTCGACGAAGAACTGGGTGCGCGCCTTCACGTTCTGCTGGTACAGCGTGTGCAGCATCGCGTGGCCGGTGCGGTCGGCCGCGGCGCAGGCGCGCTGCACCGGCTTCTCGCCGTAGTTGGCGGTGTGGCCGCCGAAGGGGCGCTGGTAGATCGTGCCGTCGGGGGTGCGGTCGAACGGCATGCCGAAGTGCTCGAGCTCGTAGACGACCTTCGGCGCCTCGCGGCACATGTACTCGATCGCGTCCTGGTCGCCGAGCCAGTCGCTGCCCTTGACGGTGTCGAAGAAGTGGTAGTGCCAGTTGTCCTCGCTCATGTTGCCGAGCGAGGCGCCGATGCCACCTTGTGCGGCCACGGTGTGGGAACGGGTCGGGAACACCTTGGACAGCACCGCCACGTTGAGCCCTGCACGGGCCAGCTGCAGCGAGGCGCGCATGCCCGAACCGCCCGCGCCGATGATGACGACGTCGAACTTGCGCTTGCTGACGTTGGATGGGATAGCCGCCACGGTCACAACCTCCACAGTACTTGAATCGACCAACCGAGGCAGGCCACCAGCCAGATCAGCGTGAGCACCTGCAGAGCCAGCCGTACGCCGAAGGGTTTGACGTAGTCCATCCACACGTCTCGCATGCCCACCCAGGCGTGGTAGGCCAGCGAGATGATCACCACGAAGGTGAAAAGCTTCATCCAGTGCGGCGCGAAGATCCCGGCCCACTTGTCGTAGCCGGTGAGGACGGTGCGCTCGCCGCCGGCTCCAGGTCCATAGGACGGCAGCAGGTACATCACCAGCAGCACGATCGTGAAGACGCCCATCACCGCCGCGGTAATGCGCTGGGCGAGCCAGTCGCGCATGCCGTAATGCGCACCGACCACGATGCGCTTGGAGCCATAGGTATGTGCCATGCGGTGCCGATCAGAAAAAGAAGAGCTTGATACCCAGCACCAGCGTCAGCAAAAGGCTGACCACCAGCGTGAAGAAGGCTGACTGGCGTCCAAACTCCAGGCCCACTGAGTGCGTGGCGTCCATCCACAAGTGCCGCACACCCGCGATGAAGTGATGCAAATAGGCCCAGATCAAGGCCAGGGCCACGAGCTTTATGAACCAGCCTGGCAAGAAGCCGACACCTGCGACGAATACGCTGGCAAAGCGTGCATAGGAAATCTCGGAGGAGAGGCTGGCGTCGAAGAGCCAGACGATGAAGGGGAGCAGAAAGAACATCAGCATGCCGCTGATGCGATGAAGGATGGACACGATCGCCATCGCCGGATACCGGTAGCCGGTAAGGGCATCCACAAGCCGCATGGTTCCCGGTCGCTGCCCTCTCGTCGTTTCTGCCGCCATACCAAGCCTTGTAATCAAACGAAACCTGTCGATTTTATTGCAACGCAACAGCTGATCGGGCTGGCGCCGCCGTACGGGCATCCTCAGAGCTGCCCGTGCTCAGCTCAACTCGTTGCGATAGTGATGCGCAGTGGTGTTGTAGAGGCCGCGCCTGAGTTCCACCGGCTTGTCCCCATAGGTCATGGAAAGGCGCTCTACGCTGAGCAGGGGTGCACCGAGCGGAACAGCGAGCAGTTCCGACGACCCCGGATCGGCCGCCACGGCGCGGATCTTCTCGGACGCCCGGATCATGCGCACGCCGAACTCGCTTTCGAAGAGGCTGTACATGGGGCCTCTGTAGCCGCTCAAGCGTTCGGCGGTGAGCCCCTTGAAAAGCTGGCCCGGCAGCCAGATGTCGTCGAGCACGACAGAGATCCCACGGAACTTCAGCACGCGGCGGATTTGCACGGCCGCATCGCCAGACTTGATGTCCAGCGCGCGCGCAATGTCCGATGGCGCACGCAGCCGGCGGCAATCGATGAAGCGACGCTCGGCGCCTGCGGGTTCGCCGTCGTCGGGCGTGAGGCGAAGGAAACGGAACTGGACCTTCTCCTCGGCATGCGTGGCGACGAAGGTTCCCTTGCCTTGGCGCCGCACCAGCAGGTTGTCGGTGGCCAGTTCGTCGACTGCCTTGCGGACGGTGCCCTGGCTTACCTTGAAACGCGCCGCCAACTCCGTTTCGCTCGGGATGGCTTCTCCGGGGCGCCACTCGCCGGCCTCCAGGCTGCGTGTGATCAGGGTCTTGATCTGGCGGTACAACGGGCTGAAGGCCGGGCCATCGATTTCCCCGACGCGAAGTCCGGACGGCTGCGATGACGACGATGGAGGGGAGACCATGGCGCGATTGCAGCACAACACGGCCGCATGCGTCCACGAAAAGTTGACTGTTGTCTTATGTAAGACATAAGAGAATTGACCTATTCGGGGTAGACCCTTAGATTCGTTGCGCCGCCAGCGAACGGCTGGTTCTACACTTGCGCCCTCCGCGGCGCCAGGCCTTTGCCCCCTTCCCGGCGCCTCTCTGGCTTCCTTATCCGCCACCCCCCTTTTCGGAGCCTTCCATGAGCAAGCAACCCGTTCGTGTCGCCATCACCGGCGCCGCCGGCCAGATTGGCTATGCGCTGCTGTTCCGCATCGCATCCGGCGAAATGCTGGGCAAGGACCAGCCGGTGATCCTGCAGTTGCTGGAGATCCCCGACGAGAAGGCGCAGAAGGCGCTGAAGGGCGTGATGATGGAATTGGAGGACTGCGCTTTCCCGCTGCTCGTCGGGATGGAAGCGCACAGCGATCCGAACACCGCGTTCAAAGGCACGGACTACGCGCTGCTCGTGGGCGCGCGCCCTCGTGGACCGGGCATGGAGCGCAAAGACCTGTTGTCGGCCAATGCACAGATCTTCACCGCGCAGGGCAAGGCACTCAACGCCGCAGCGGCGCGCAACGTGAAGGTGCTGGTAGTGGGAAACCCCGCAAACACCAATGCCTACATCGCAATGAAGAGCGCGCCAGACCTGCCGCGCAAGAACTTCACCGCGATGCTGCGTTTGGACCACAACCGCGCGCTGAGCCAGATCGCCGCTCGCACCGGCAAGCCAGTGTCTTCCATCGAGAAGCTCACCGTGTGGGGAAACCATTCCCCGACGATGTACGCGGACTACCGCTTCGCCACCGTCGGCGGTCAGTCGGTCAAGCAACTCATCAACGACGAGGAATGGAACCGCAACGTCTTTCTGCCCACGGTGGGAAAGCGCGGCGCGGCCATCATCGAGGCGCGCGGCTTGTCATCTGCCGCGTCGGCCGCCAACGCCGCCATCGACCACATGCGTGACTGGGCGCTGGGCACACAGGGCAAATGGGTCACCATGGGCATCCCTTCCGACGGCTGGTACGGCATCCCCAAGGACACGATGTTCGGCTTTCCGGTCACTACGGAGCGTGGCGAGTACAAGGTGATCGAAGGCTTGGAGATCGACGCCTTCAGCCAGGAGCGCATCAACATCACGCTCAAGGAACTGCAGGAAGAGCAGGACGGGGTGAAGCACTTGCTGTGAGCGGACCTTCTGCCGCAGTCCAGCTCACCGCAAGGCAAGCTGAAACGCACAGCCCCCTCCCAGGGGGCCCCAGCTTGAAGCACGATTCCGGCCTGAGGCCAGTTAACACCGCGCAACGTCGATGACCACCTCCCGGGTTCATCCCCGCGATGCCCTTTTTGAGGCAGGTGACGAGGCGCCGCTGTTGCCGGTGTGCGACCACTACGCCGGTGTCGAGGCGCGCATGCGCAAGAGCCTCGAACTGCAGGCCGACATGGGGCCGGTGTTCGACGTCACGCTTGATTGCGAGGACGGCGCGCCTATCGGCGGCGAGCGGGAACACGCGCAGATGGTGGCCGAGTTGGCCAGTTCGGCCCTTAACCGCCACAACCGCGTGGGAGCCCGGGTGCATCCCGTCGGCCATCCCGCCTTCGAGGCCGATCTTGACACGCTGATCGGCCGGGCCGGCAGCCGCCTGGCCTATGTGATGGTGCCCAAGCCGCGGCACCTGGCAGACGTGGAGCGAGCCTGCCTGGACGTTGACCACTTTGTCCGCGTGCATGGGCACGGCCTTCGAATCCCCCTGCACTTTCTTGTGGAAACGCATGGCGCTCTGCGTGATGTCGATGCAATCGCGACCTATCCGCGCGTGGAGTCGCTGTCCTTCGGCCTGATGGATTTCGTGTCCGCCCACCGCGGCGCGATTCCAGCACACGGGATGAGCCTGCACGGACAGTTCAGTCACCCCCTGGTGATGCGCGCCAAGCTCGAGATCGCGGCCGCCTGCCATGCCCACGGTAAGACGCCGTCACACTGTGTGGTCACGGAGTTCAACGACCCACACGCCATCGCCGAGGCCGCCGGGAGGGCGTGCCGTGAGCTGGGCTACACACGCATGTGGAGCATCCACCCGAACCAGATCCGGCCCATCGTGGAAGCTTTCGCCCCCACGGCCTCCGAGTTGGATGTAGCCATCGATATCGTGCTGGCCGCGCAGGCCGCGCACTGGGCCCCTATCCGCCACCGCGACACGCTGCACGATCGAGCCAGCTATCGCTACTACTGGCAGGTGATCGAGCGCGCAAAGCGCACCGGCCACGTTCTGCCGGCGGACATCCGCCTCGCGTTCTTCCCTGAAGCGCAGTCAACCTCCGCGTAAACCCGCGTGGCGGCTCACGGGGCCGCCGGATAAAAAGTGTATCGATTGGTTCGTGGTGCGCGCCGCTGCTGGTGGCGCGCGAACGGGGCCGCGCACTGGAGGCGTCTTGGGGTGCGTAGCATTTTGTGACGGTATTCACGTGCAGATGCCACAAAGACCCGATGAACCGATCCGAGACGCACCTTTCGCGCAATCAGCCGAATGTCCGACTTGTCACGCAATCAGTTTCAAGTTCTGCCCCGGCCGTGCCGAACACTTGGCTCGGCCCCCGGCGATGCGGGGTCCGGTCCACGAGGAGCCTCTCATGATTCGTCCGTTCGTCCTTGCCGCCCTCAGCGCGGTCTCCATGATCTTCGTTTCCGGTGCCGCCATGGCGCAGGCCAAGGCTTCGCCGCAGCACGAAGCAGCGGCCAGCGCGTTGACGCCGTCGCAGTTGGAAATCGCGTCCCGCGTGATGATAGGCAACGCGAAATGCGAGTTCGACCAACAGGTAAGCGTGTTCCCAGTGGACGGCAAGCCGGGCCACTTCCACGTGGGCTACAAGAACGCCAAGTACACGATGGTGCCGCAGGAGACGACCACCGGCGCCGTCCGGCTGGAAGACCACCGCGCTGGCGTGATGTGGTTGCAGATCCCCACCAAGTCGATGCTGATGAACAGCAAGATCGGCCAGCGCATGGTCGATAGCTGCACCCAGAGCCAGCAGCGCGCGTCGCTCTGAGCCGCCTCCACGCCCATGTAGAAAGGGCGCCGATGGCGACCCTGCGGGGCGCTTTTTCATTGGCGGGGCCGTTCGGGGCATCAGCCGGCGTTCGCCTGCACGACATACCCCTTCGACAGGCTCCGTGCGAACGAAAGGGATCAGGATCGGCCGGCGCCTGCGGAAGGCGACGCTTGCGCCGCCTTCCGCCGCCCTACCCCTTGCGTGCCCTGCCGCCCTTGGCCCCTGCGCCGGTTCCCGATCCGCCCTCCCGCAGGGCCTCAGACATGCCGATCAGCACGCCGCTCACGAGCGCCTGATAACTCTCGGCCATCGCCTGTGCGGCCTTCAGGCCCGCGGCGCGGGTGTCGCGAACCGCCGTTTGCATCTGCTGCGCGAACTGTTCGGCGGTGGTGGCCGCCTGCGCGCCCGACATGGTGCCGCCGGCCTGCAGCTTATCCAGCACCTGCGCCCAAGGCGCACCCAGCTGGGCGCTGGCCGCCTCGGCAGATTTCTTCACCGCGCCGATGAGCGTGTCTTCCAGCTTTTCGAGGTCGGACAGCGCCTTCTTGAGGTTCTTCTCCTGCATGTCGACCCCTTGCGAGGCGAACTGCTGCAGCGCCACCCGGTTGGCCTCCACCGCCTTGAGCAGCGCGTCGTCCATGCCCCCCACCGCGCTGTTGAGCAGGTTCTCGAGGTCGACTGCCGGCAGCCCGCTTTGTGCCGCGCCGGTGCTGGCCGCCTTGGTCACGGCGCCCAGCACACCCTTGATGTTCTTGAGGCTCAGCTCCCGGCCTTGCAGCGCACCCAGAGTCACCTGGTGCACGGCCCGTCGCAGTTGTTCGCCCTGCTGGGCGCCCGCGTTCGCGAACATCTGGACCAATGCCTCCTGGTCGATGGCGGCTTTCATAGGTTTCTCCTCGTGTTAGGAACCGCGGCATCGTGTCATCGATTGCCTGGCGCAGCAATGACCTGGACACCTTGTCGCGCGTGCACCACCCTCGCCTGTCAGCGCTCAGGCGAGGGTCGCCTGCCCGGCATCCACGCGCCCCGCTTCGATGTGCAGCTGGCGGTCGCACCGCTCGGCGATGACGCGGTCGTGCGTCACCAGCACCAGCGTCGTGCCGGCCTCGCGGTTGAGCTCGAACATCAGCTCCATCACCTTCTCGCCGGTAGCGAAGTCCAGGCTGCCCGTCGGCTCGTCGGCCAACAAGACCGCCGGGCGCACCACGAAGGCCCGCGCCAGTGCCACGCGCTGCTGCTCGCCACCAGACAGCACCTTGGGATAGTGGCGCAGCCGCTCGCCCAGGCCCACGCGCCGCAGCATCTCGGTGGCCAGCAGCCGGGCATCGCCGCGGCCTTGCAGTTCCAGCGGCAGCATGACGTTTTCCAGTGCGGTGAGGTTGCCCAGCAGCTGGAAGTTCTGGAAGACGAACCCCACCTTGCCGGCGCGGACCGCTGCGCGTGCGTCCTCGTCGAGCGCGAACATGTCGGCGCCCGCCAGTCGCACGGTCCCGCGGGTCGGCCGATCGAGCCCGGCCATGATGGACAGCAGCGTGCTCTTGCCCGAGCCCGACGCGCCCACGATGGCGGCAGACTGCCTGGGCTGCAGGGTGAAATCGATGTCGTCGAGAATGGTCAGCGTGCCGGTGGAGTCCTGCACCTGCTTGGTGACGCGCTCCACGGAAATGATGGGTGGTGTCATGAACAAAAAACCTGGAGTGGATGCCTGTCGCAGGCGCTGGCTGGCGCACTGTAGCGTTCTGGCTGCCGCCGCAAGCGGTGTGCCTTGGATGGCCGCACACGCGACTGCGGCCAAGACGGCAAAGATCCTCGTGGTGGGCGACAGCCTGTCGGCCGAATACGGCATTCAGCGCGGCAGCGGCTGGGTGTCGCTGCTCGAGAGACGCCTCGACGAAGAGAAGCTGAGCGCCGCCGTGGTGAACGCCAGCGTGAGCGGCGACACGACCTCGGGCGGGCGTTCACGGCTGCCGGCGCTGCTGACCCGGCACCGGCCCACCCATGTCATCCTGGAGCTCGGCGCCAACGATGCACTGCGCGGCCTGCCGCTCGCCATGACACAGACCAACCTGGGCGCCATGGCTCAAGAAGCAAAGGCCAACGGGGCGCGGGTGCTGATCGTCGGCATGCAGCTGCCGCCCAACTACGGCCGCAAGTACAGCGACGAATTTGCCGCCGTGTTCGCCTCGGTGGCCCGCATCGAGGGTGCAGCGCTGGTGCCGTTCATGCTGAAGGGCGTGGCCGATGTGGCCGAGGCGGGGTCGATGTTCCAGCCTGACCGGATCCACCCGCTGGCCGGGGCGCACCCGATCATCCTGACAAACATCTGGAGCGTGCTGGCCCCCATGCTGCGATGAAGCCGGGCCCGGGCGCGGCCGGCCTTCAAGGCCGAGGGCTCTATTGCTGCTGGTGGCGGCCCGCTGCGTCGCCCCAGCGGCGCATGAGCGGCTCGTCGGCGCGTTGCCCGGAGCGATGGACCTCGCGGGCGGGTGGCGTCGGCGGAGTGGCAGGCTGGGCCGCGGGCGCAGGCATCACAGCGGCGGCAGGCGGACTGGGCGATGGCCGCTGACCGCCGAAGCCGGGCCGGCCGCCATCACCCGAACGAAGCTGCGGCGATGGCACGGGCGGCGCAGCAGGCGGCGGGGCGTTGCGCACGCCAAGCGATGGCCCGAAGCCTGGACGCGGTGTTTCCGGACGCGGCGCTTCCACATGCGGCTGCCGGTTGCGCACCACGTCGGGCACATCGCGCAGCGGTGGCGCCATGCGCACGTCGTCGCGGCCGCCTCGCCGATCCGCGTCGCCGTCCTGCCCGCGCGGCCATGGCCGCGAACGTGCGTCCCGTTCACCGGGGGATGCGGGTTGCGGGATGGCCCAACCCTCGTCGCGCGGCTGCGGCGCACCACGCGAGCTCTCCTGCGCTTCGGGGCGCGGCTGTGGCATAAACCGGGAACCAGCCCGATCCTCAGGGCGCGGCGGCAGCAGTCGCGGAACAGCCCGCTGCTCTTCCTCGCGCGGCGGCTGCAGCAGCCCAGGGACCACACGCTCACGCTCGTCGGTGCGCGGCGGCGGCAGCCCTCGCGGGGCTCGCTCCTCGGCCCCGAAGGCCGGCCACGCACGCGAGTCGCGCTGCGGCGGGCGCGGTGCGAGCTGACCGGATGCGCCTGCGCCGCGCTCGTTGGGTTCGCGGTGGATGCGCATGCGGCGCACTTCTGCCGGCGGCACGGCCGGCGCCGTCACCGGCGGGCTGGGCACCACGATGCGCTGCACCGGTTGCTCCGCCAAGTGCCGCAGCTGCGGCGAGTTGCGCAGCCGTGCGGCGATCGGCCCCACGGGCCGGCGCTCGGCCATCACCTCCTGCGGTACCACGGTCAGCGCATGGGGATGCCGGCGGTTGCGGTAGTCAATGCGCGTGACGGCGTCTTTCGGGTTCTGGACGATGGTGGTCACGTTCGTGATGCGGGTGACATGCGTGACGTTCACCTGCTGCACGTAGCGCGGCGTCACGCGGCGCGGGTAGGCAGGAACGTAAACCTCCCGCGGCGCGAGCGGGAACCAGCCGACGCCCGGCGCCCGCCGGTTGCCCAGGGTGATCGACACGCTGAGGTGCGGCCCGCCGACCCACCCCACCAGGGCCGGCGCATACACCGGCCGGCGCACGTACGTGCCCGGCACCCAGCACCAGCTGCTGCGCCACCACGCCCAGCGGCCATAGTGGAAGGGCGCGAAGCCCCACGGCATGTCGTCGACCCAGGTCCAGCCCCAGGGGCTGACCCAGGCCCAGTGCCCGGCCCCGTAAGGCGCCCAGCCGTAGGGCACATGGCGCGGGATCCACACCGCGCCGTACTCGGGCGCCTGTTCCCAGCGGCCGTAGCGGTCGAGATCGTCCGCGCCGGTCATCTCGGGCGAGACATAGCGCGATGAGGCGCTGCGCTCGTCGCGGCGGTCCTGGTCGGCGCTCCAGGACGCGAAGGCGTCGCGCTCAGGCTCGGTGATCGTGTACTGGGCCGCGCCGCTGACTGTCCAGAACTCGGCGCGCTGGCCGGCGTGGACCGTGAGCGCGCTGCCCGGGCCTTCGTAGAGCGCCTCGCCGTTCCACACCGTGACGTGGCTGGTTTCGTCGCGGCGGTCAAAGCGGTAGCGGCCGGCACGATGGGTGAGGAACCGGCCTTCCGCAGTGCGCATCTCGAATTCACCCGCAGCCTCGCTGCTGCGCAGGCGCACAGCCACGGAGCCGCCGTGCAGCTGCACCGCCATGCGTTCGTCGTCGATGCGCAAGACTTCCAGCTCGGTGCCCGAATCCAGCCGCACAGTGGTCGAACCGATGTGGACCTCGGCGCGCGCACCAGCGTCGGTAGAGAGGCGGTCGCCCGTGGTGAGCGGCCGGTTGCGCACGGCGTCGACCCACTCGCCGGAGTCAGGCGTGTAGAGCCACACCTGGCCGTTCATATCGCCCAGGCGACCCACCCGGCCGGGCGGATCTTCGGAAGCGACGGCCGCGCCGCACAGCAGGAAAGCCAGCGCCAGGAAGGCCGGCCGGCGAAAGAGGGTCGCGAAGGAGTGCGTCAGCTTCATGGGATGCCTCGTCAAGGCGTGTCTTCCGGGCAAACGCCTCCCGGGGGCTTGCCGCCGACGGTATCAGCCCGCGGCCTGTGGGGATTTACATGGCGGAAACGTGCGAGCGGATCCCCGAGGCAAGAGTTCGCTTGTGCGGCCCTTCGACGGGCTCAGGGGCGAACGGGCGGGGGTGTGGCACCGAAAGGCCCCCGTGAGCCGGAATCGACGGTCCAGCCCACGCAGATCAATCGTCGGCGTCGGCATCCAACTCCGGAAACAGCACGCTCGTGTACCCAAACTGGGTGAAGTCGCGCATGCGCATGGGGTACAGCTTGCCGATGAGGTGATCGCACTCGTGCTGCACCACGCGGGCATGGAAGCCCTCTACTTCGCGGTCGATCGCGCCGCCGCGCGGATCGAAGCCCGTGTAGCGAACGCGAGCATGGCGAGGCACCACGCCTCGCAGACCGGGCACCGACAGGCAGCCCTCCCAACCCAGCTCCTCCTCGTCGCCGAGCGGCGTGACGCGGGGGTTGACCAGCACCGTCTCAGGCACCGGCGGCGCCTCGGGATAACGCTCGTTGCGGCGGAAACCGAAGATCACCACCTGCAGGTCGATGCCGATCTGCGGGGCGGCCAGGCCGGCGCCCTGCGCGGCCCGCATGGTGTCGAACAGGTCAGCGACCAGCGCGTGCAGCTCGGGCGTGTCAAACGCCTGCACCGGCCTGGCCACGCTCAGCAGCCGCGGGTCTCCCATCTTCAGGATCTCGCGCACGGTCACGGTGTACCTCCTTCCAGCAAGACCTTGAGCCCAGCTTCGTCCAGGATGGGCACGCCGAGTTCCTGGGCCTTGTCGAGCTTGCTGCCCGCCTCGGCGCCGGCCACCACGTAGTGCGTCTTTTTCGACACCGAGCCGGCCACCTTGCCGCCCGCAGCCTCGACGAGATCCTTGGCCTCATCGCGCGTCAGGGTGGGCAACGTGCCGGTCAGCACCAGCGTCTTGCCGGCCAGCGGCTTAGGCGAGCGGTCGGCCGTGCCGTCGTGCTCTTCCCAGCTGATGCCGGCCGCACGCAGCTGCTCCACCACCTCGCGGTTGTGCGGCTGCTGGAAGAAGGTGTGAATGCTTTGCGCAACCACCGGCCCCACGTCAGACACTTCGAGCAGCTGCTCGACGCTCGCATCGAGGATGCGATCCAGTGAACCGAAGTGCTTGGCGAGATCGCGCGCCGTGGATTCGCCCACGTGGCGGATGCCGAGCGAAAAGAGGAAGCGCGCCAGCGTCGTGTGCTTGCTCTTATCAAGGTTTTGGATGAGATTGGTCGCGCTCTTTTCCGCCATGCGCTCCAGCGCGCAGAGCTTGGCCACGCCCAGCTTGTAGAGCTCGGGCAGCGTGCGGATGATTCCGCCGTCGACGAGCTGGTCGACCAGCTTCTCGCCCAGGCCCTCGATGTCCATCGCACGCCGGCCCGCGAAGTGAAGGATGGCCTGCTTGCGCTGCGCTGCGCAGAACAGCCCCCCGCTGCAGCGCCAGTCGACCTCTCCTTCCTCACGCTCGATGTCTGCCCCGCACACGGGGCACTTGCCCTGCAGGCGCTCGTAGAGATCGAACTTCGGCGCTTCGGCGGGTCGCTTGTCGGCGACCACGGCTACCACTTCGGGGATCACGTCGCCCGCACGCCGCACGATCACCGTGTCGCCGACGCGCACATCCTTGCGGTCGATCTCGTCCTGGTTGTGCAGCGTGGCGTTGCTCACCGTGGTGCCGCCCACGAACACAGGCTTGAGCTTGGCCACCGGCGTGAGCTTGCCGGTGCGGCCCACATACACCTCGATGTCGAGCAGCGTGGTCATCTGCTCCTGCGCCGGGTACTTGTGCGCCACCGCCCAGCGCGGCTCGCGCGACACGAAGCCCAGCCGAAGCTGCAGCGCACGGTCGTTGACCTTGTAGACCACGCCGTCGATGTCGAAGGGCAGTTGGTCGCGCAGCTCGCCGATCCGGCGGTGGAAGGACACCAGGCCTTCCGCGCCCTGGACCACCGCGCGCTCCCTGCTCACCGGCAGGCCGGCGGCTTCGAGCTGGTGAACCACGGCGCTGTGCGTGGGCGGCAGATCCCAGCCGCGCACCTCCCCCACGCCGTAGGCGAAGAACTTCAGCGGGCGCCGTGCGGCGATGGCCGGGTCATGCTGGCGCACGGCGCCGGCTGCCGCATTGCGCGGATTGACAAAGGTCTTCTCGTTCTTCGCACCCTGCGCGATCAGCTCGCGCTGTCGTTCGTTGAGCGCCTCGAAGTCATCGCGGCGGATGTAGACCTCGCCGCGCACGTCGAGCACCTCGGGGGGCGTGCCTTTCCAGCGCAGGCGCAGCGGCACCTGCTGCAAGGTGCGCAGGTTCTGCGTGACGTCTTCGCCGGTTTCACCGTTGCCCCGCGTCGCGGCTTGCACCAGTACACCGTGCTCGTAGCGCAGGTTCACGGCCAAGCCGTCGAACTTGAGCTCCACGGCGTACTCCACCGGCGGGTCGCTGGCCGACAAGCCCAGCTCGCGTCGCACGCGGGCATCGAACGCCACGGCGCCGCTCGGTTCGGTGTCGGTCTCGGTGCGGATCGAAAGCATCGGCACCGCATGCCGCACCGGGACGAAACCCTCGAGCACCTTGCCCAGGATGCGCTGCGTCGGCGAATCGGGCGTGAGCAGTTCCGGGTATGCGGATTCCAGCGCCTGCAGCTCCTGGAACAGCCGGTCGTACTCGGCGTCAGGGATCTGCGGGTCATCGAGCACGTAGTAGCGGTGGGCGTGGTGATGCAGCAGCTCACGCAGCTCCGCCGCGCGCTTCGCGGCGACGGAGGTGTCGCTCCCGCTCATCTCAACTGAAGAGCCGCCGCGCCACGGGCGAGCCGGCCGCGAGGTCGCGCGCTGCGAGCTTGGCGTAGAGCTGCTCCAGCTCGGCGGCGATGGCATCGAAGCCCTCGGGAGTGAGCGGGCGGCCATGGTCGTCGACGATCGCGGCATCCATGCCGAGCGCGAGGGCCTGCGCGCTGGCTTGCCAGGCGGCGAAGGACTGGGCCGCCGAGTCGGTCTGCGGCACATCGAAGCTGAGCGTCACGTCGCGCAACGCGGCGCGGTTGGGGTCGTCGTCGTACGCGGCCTGCGGGTCGAAGCCGAGCGTGAGCATGGGCGGCGCACCGTCCTCCGCGGCCGGCAACACCAGCCGACCGGGCACGGCACCGGGCACGAAGCCGTGCCGCGACGCATGCTGCTGCAGGTAGCCCACGCTCCAGGCGGCCAGGCGCGCTTGCAGATGCACCGCGAGCTGCGCGTCGTGGTCGCCGGCGAAGGCATCGAGCTCGCGCGCGCGGGCCACCACATCGAGCATGTCCGGGAAGTCGGCCATCGCGCCGACCGCCTCGGCGAATGCCTGCACCTTCTGAACGAACTCGGAATACTCGATTTCGTTGAGGGCCCCTGTGCGGTTAGCTAGCTGCACGCCGGCCTGCAGCTCGCCGTAGCGTTGGCCGGGCGCGGGCGCCTCCCATTCGCCGCTGGCCTGGTTCAGGCCCTCCACAAGCAAGGGCTTGCTGCCGGCGCGACGCGTAGGCGGAAGGTGCGTGAGCACCATTTCGCCGCTCACCGGCGATTCGAGGGCGAGACTGGCGATGGCATCGATCAGCGCGTCGAGCCGCAGGTGCGGCCGTTTCGGCGGGCGCGGATCCAGCGCGGCGGCCGGCACTTCCGACGGCTCTGGCACTTCGGCTGCCGGGAGGGCGGCCGGCTCGCCGCCCGTGGGGCCGTCGAGCACCGGCTCGCGCACCTCGCTGGCCGCACTCCGCGGTGCCGCGCGCTCCCCCGCCGGCCGACGAGGCCCGGCCTTGCGCGCTTGCCACGCGCCATGCGCCACTACCCCTGCGAGCACAAGCCCGCCGAGCGCGGCGAGCGCGATGGTGAGGTCGTTCACGATGCGATGTCCTTTCCGCTCAGAGGTTGAGAGGCATTCCGGCGTGGCCGAGCAGGCCCGCCACACGGGACCGATCTAGGCGCACAAGCACAGCCGTAGCTCGGTCTACGGCGAGCATTTGCAACGACGAGTGGGCTTGTTTGGCGAGTAGAAGCGGCCATGTCGAAATGCCTCTCAACCTCTCAGGCGGCCTCGGCCATGCCGACCGCCGCTTCCATGTCGACCGCGACGATGCGCGACACACCCTGCTCCTGCATGGTCACGCCAATCAGCTGCTCTGCCATTTCCATCGCGATCTTGTTGTGGCTGATGAAGAGAAACTGCGTCCCCGACGACATCTCCTTCACCAGCTTGGCGTAGCGCTCGGTGTTGGCGTCGTCCAGCGGCGCGTCCACCTCGTCGAGCAGGCAGAAGGGCGCGGGGTTGAGCTGGAAGATCGCGAACACCAGTGCGATGGCCGTCAGCGCCTTCTCGCCACCCGACAGCAAATGGATGGTGCTGTTCTTCTTGCCCGGCGGCTGGGCCATCACCTGCACGCCGGCATCAAGGATTTCGTCGCCCGTCATCACGAGCTTCGCGTTGCCGCCGCCGAAGAGGCTGGGGAACATGCGGCCGAAATGATCGTTGACCTGGTTGAAGGTCGAGCCCAGCAGATCGCGGGTCTCGAGGTCGATCTTGTGGATGGCGTTCTCGAGGGTCGTGATCGCCTCGTTCAGATCGGCCGATTGCGCATCAAGGAAGGTCTTGCGTTCGCGCGAGGCGGTGAGCTCATCCAACGCCGCCAGGTTCACCGCGCCCAACGCCGCGATCTCGCGGTTGATGCGGTCGATCTCGCCTTGCAGGCCGTAGAGCTTGACGTTGTTCTCGGCGACGTTCTTCGCCAGCGCCTCCATGTCGACCGCCGCGGCCGTCAGCTGCTCCATGTACTGCGCGCCGCCCAGCTGCGCCGCCTGCTCTTCGAGCTGCAGCTTGGTGATGCGGTCGCGCATGGGCTGCAGGCTTTGCTCGTGCGCAAGGCGCTGCTCGTCGGCGCGACGCAGGCGCAGCGTGAGGTCGTCGTACTCGCTGCGCTTGGCGCCCAGCGCGGCTTCGCGTTCGAGCTTGAGCGCGAGCGCGTCCTGCAACCCGGTCTGCGCGGCCGCATCCGTCAGGCGCGCCAGCTCCTCATGCAGCTGCGCATTCGATTGCTCATTGGCCGCGAGCTGCTGCTGGGCGGTCTCGATGCCGCGCTGCAGCTCGCCGCGGCGCGCCGCCAGCGAGCGCGAGGAGAACTGCGCCTCCTGGGCATGTCGCTCCAGCGAGCGCAGTTGCTCGCGAGCCCCTGCCAGGGCCCGCTCGGCAGCAATCACCGCCTCTTCCAGCTCGGCATGACGCTCCTGCGTGGTGGCGAGTTGCATGTCGAGCTCCTCGAACTTCGCCTCGCCAGTGACGCGGCGTTCGTCGAGCTCTTCCAGCTGCGCGTCGATCTCCGCCAACTCCGAGTCGAGTTGACCTTTGCGCGCGGTGGTCTGCTCGGCCTGCTGCGACAAGCGCAGGAGTTCAACCTGCAACTGATGGGCGCGCGTCTGCGCCTCGGCGGCCTCGCGGCGCGCGCTCACCAGGCGCTGCGAAGCTTCGGTGTAGGCCGCCTCGGCCCGCACCATGGCGCTGCGGCAGTCCTCGGCGATGAGCGACTGTGCGCGCAGCTGGCGCTCCAGGTTTTCGATCTCCTGAGCGCGCGCCAGCATGCCGGCCTGCTCGGAATCGGGCGCATAGAAGGCCACGGCGAACTGGCTCACCGCATGGCCCTCGCGCGTCATGATACCTTCGCCGTGGGTGAGCTGGCCGCGCGCGGCCAGCGCATCGTCGATGCTCGATGCGGTGTACACGCCTTCGAGCCAGTCGTTGAGCAGGGCCTTGAGCCCCGCGTCGGCCAGGCGCAGCAGGTCCGACAGCCGCGGCAGCGTCTGGTGGGTGTTCGCAATGGCGCCTTGCGGAGGCGTGTAGAAGGCCAGCTTGGCGGGTGGCGCATCCATGGCGAAGGCACGCACCGTTTCCACGCGGCCCACTTCCAGCGCATTGATGCGCTCGCGCAGCGCCGACTCCAGCGCGGTCTCCCAGCCTGGCTCGATATGGATCTTGGTCCACAAGCCAGGCAGGCCGTCGAGCCCGTGCTTGGCCAGCCAGGGCTTGAGCTTGCCTTCGGTCTGCACCTTCTCCTGCAGCGCACGCAGCGCATCGAGCCGAGCGGAAAGGTCTGCCTGCCTGGCCGCCTCCGCGTTGACCTGCTCCTGCTTGGCGCGGCGCTCCTCGTCCAGCCCGGGCACCTGCTCGGTCAGCTCGTGCAGCCGGGCGTCGGTGGTCTGATGCGCTTCCTCGGCCACGGCGAACTGGCGCTTGAGCTCCTCCAGCCGCGCGATGTCGGGGGCGGCGAGTTGCCGGCGCTCGGCATCGAGCCGCTCGCGCCGGCCATTGAGCTGACGGCGCTGCTCATCGAGATTGCGGCTCTCGGCGGCCAGCACCTGGATCTGCTGCTGCACGCCGGCCACCGCGCCGCGTTGCTCGTTGCTTCGTCCCTGTGCGGCGCGAAGCGCATCTTCCAACCCAGGCAGGTTGCCCGACTGCTCCTCGGCCTGCGCGGCAAGCACCTCGCTTTGCTCGTCGGCCATGGCGATCTGCGCGGCAATCTCTTCCAGCTCATCGGCGGCCTCACCGCGCCGCTGGCTCCACTGCTCGCTTTGCGCCTTCAGTTCGCCCAGGCGGCGCTCGATGCGCTCACGGCCCTCGACCACGTAGCGGATGCGTTCCTCCAGCCGGCTCACTTCGAGCGCGGCCTCGGCCAAGGCCCCCTGCGCCGCATGCAGCTCGTCGCTCGCGGCGTAGTGGGCCTGGCGGATGGTTTCCAGCTCGGCTTCGCCGTGGCGCAGCTCAGCCATCCGCGCTTCCAACGCGTTGGTCGCGGCCAGCACGTCTTTTCTGACCCGCTCCTGTTCGCTGGCTGCATCGCGGTGCTTGAGGAACCACAGCTGGTGCAGCTTGAGCGTGCCCTGGTCCTGCAACGTGCGGTACTGGCTGGCAACCTCAGCCTGCTTCTCCAGCTTGTCGAGGTTGCTCGTGAGCTCGCGCAGGATGTCTTCCACGCGCGTCAGGTTCTCTCGTGTGTCTTTCAGCCTGTTCTCGGTCTCGCGGCGGCGCTCCTTGTACTTGGACACGCCGGCCGCCTCTTCCAGGAACAGGCGCAGCTCCTCGGGCTTGCTCTCGATGATGCGGCTGATGGTGCCCTGGCCGATGATGGCGTAGGCCCGCGGGCCGAGGCCCGTGCCAAGGAACACGTCCTGCACGTCGCGGCGACGCACCGGCTGGTTGTTGATGTAGTAGCTGGAGGTGCCGTCACGCGTGAGCACGCGCTTGACGGCGATCTCGGTGAACTGGTTCCACTGGCCGCCGGCGCGGGCGTCGGCGTTATCGAACACCAGCTCCACGCTGGAGCGGCCGGCGGGCTTGCGGCTGCCCGAGCCGTTGAAGATGACGTCCTGCATGGACTCGCCGCGCAGCTCGCTGGCCTTGGACTCGCCCAGCACCCAGCGCACCGCATCCATGATGTTCGACTTGCCGCAGCCGTTGGGCCCCACCACCCCGACCAGCTGGCCCGGCAGCTGGAAATTCGTGGGCTCGGCGAACGACTTGAAACCGGAGAGCTTGATCGAGTTCAGGCGCATGGTTGAACTGCCGCCAGTCGCGCGATGCGCGATAAGTCGTTGATTTCAAAGAGAAAACCCGCGCGGACGCGGGCTCTCTGGCGGGCCGGATGATACCATCGCGCCCCTCCCGGAACCCTCTCGAAACGTCACACCGTCATGGCCAAGACCGCCGCGCCGAAGCGCTCGTCGCCGACCCTTGCGAAACAGCGCGAGGTGCCTGCCCAGCCGCCTTCCGCGCCGAGCAAGGAACTGCATGTCTTCCCCAATCCGGCGCCGCAGCGCGACTACGTCATTCAGTTCCAGGTGCCCGAGTTCACCTGCCACTGCCCTCTCACCGGGCAACCGGATTTCGCGCACTTCACCATCGAGATGATCGCGGACGCACTGTGCGTCGAGTTGAAGAGTCTGAAGATGTACTTCTGGAGCTACCGCAACGAGGGCGCGTTCCACGAGAAGGTGACGAACACCATCCTCGACGACCTCGTGAAGGCCACCGATCCACGCTTCGTGCGCATCACGGCCAAGTGGTACGTGCGCGGGGGCATCTACACGAACGTGGTGGCCGAACACCGCAAGAAGGGTTGGAAGCCGGCCTTGCCGGTGGACCTGCCGCCGGTGGCCGCGGGGGGTGGGGTGGTGTAGAGACCGTCCTGTCGTTCGGGCTGGAGTTTGTCGATATCCCATGGCGGTCTACATACCTCCCGTTCGGGCCTGAGCCTGACGAAGCCCCGCGGCGGTCTACCTACCTCCCGTTCGGGCGGAAGCTTGTCGAAGCCCCTGTGTGCCGGCCTTTCGACAAGCTCAAGGCGAACGGGAGGTGGATGGCTCATCGGTTCGCGACTGTTCGGGTTGAGCCTGTCGTTCGGGCCGGAGCTTGTCGATGTCCCGCGGCGGTCTGCATACCTCTCGTTCGGGCCTGAGCCTGACGAAGCCCCGCGGCGGTCTACATCCTCCTGGAGCCCCGGCACCTGACGACCCGCAGGCACACCGCTTGCCGACCAGACGCCCATGGCTGGGCGCATCCTCATCGGCATCTCGGGCTGGCGCTACGAACCCTGGCGAGGCCTGTTCTATCCCAAAGGCCTGCCGCAGCACAGCGAGCTGAAGTACGCCTCGCGCATGCTGCCTACCATCGAGATCAACGGCTCCTTCTACTCGCTGCAAAGCCCCGGCTACTACGCCGAGTGGTATGCAGATACTCCCGAAGGCTTTGTCTTCGCGGTGAAGGGGCCGAAGTACATCACTCACCTTCGGCGCCTCAAGGAGATCGAGACGCCGCTGGCCAACTTCTTCGCCAACGGCGTGTTCGAACTGAAGGAGAAGTTGGGCCCGATCCTGTGGCAGTTCCCGCCGCAGCTGCCATTCAAGCCCGAGCGCTTCGATGCGTTTTTCGCACAGCTGCCACGCGACACCCAGGCCGCAGCGCAATTGGCCGCGCGGCACGATCACCGAGTAGCGGGCCGCATGAGCCTCGTGCCCGACCGCAAGCGGACCCTGCGGCACGCAGTGGAGATCCGCCACCCAAGCTTCATCGACCCGGCGTTCGTGGCACTGCTGCGCCGCCACCGCATCGCGCTGGTCGTGGCCGACACGGCAGGCAAGTGGCCGCTGATCGAAGATCTGACCGCCGATTTCGTCTACGTGCGGCTGCATGGCGACAAGGAGTTGTACGCCAGCGGCTACAGCGATGAGGCGCTGGCGCGCTGGGCCGAGCGCATGCGCCGCTGGAGCGAAGGCGCCCAGGTGCCCGACGCGCGGCTCGCCTCTTCTCGCGCCGCACCGCGTCGTGCGCAACGCGATGTCTATTGCTACTTCGACAACGACGTGAAGGTCCACGCGCCCTACGATGCCGCCATGCTGATGCGCAAGCTCGGGATGGTCAGTGCGATGGGGCCCCACGGTGAGCCCGCGTGGCCGCCGGGCTGGCAGGCTCGTGCCGTGCGCGAGCGGGCCGGTGGCTTCCAACGTGCCACGCGCACGCCGCGTGCAGCATGGCAGCGCCGGCCGGCGTGAGGTGCCTGTCACGCGCGGGGCTGCATCGCGAACCCAAGCCCCGGGGGCCGCTTGGCGCCACCCGATAATCCCCCAGATGAATCCGCGGCTCGAACGCCTCCAACCCTATCCCTTCGAACGGCTGCGCGCCCTCACACGCGACATCGTGCCGAACCCGGCGTATGCGCCCATCAGCCTGGGCATCGGCGAGCCGCGTCATCCCACGCCCGAGCTGATCAAGCAGGCGCTGATCGACAACCTCAAGGGCCTGGCGAGCTACCCGCCCACGATCGGCGACCCTGAGCTGCGCCAGGCGATTACCAATTGGATCGCGCGCCGCTACGGCGTGACACTCGACCCCGCCTCGCAGGTTCTGCCGGTGAACGGCTCGCGCGAGGCGCTGTTCGCCATCGCGCAGACCGTGGTCGACGACACGCAACCGCAGGCCACGGTGCTCTGCCCGAATCCCTTCTATCAAATCTATGAGGGCGCGGCGCTGCTGGCGGGTGCTGACACGGTGTTCGCCAACAGCGACCCGGCGCGCAACTTCGCGGCCGACTGGGATGCGATTCCTGAAGAGACCTGGGCCCGCACGCAGCTCGTGTACGTATGCTCGCCCGGCAATCCCACCGGCGCGGTGATGCCCTTGTCGGAGTGGAAGAAGCTGTTCGAGCTGTCGGACCGGCACGGCTTCGTGATCGCGTCCGACGAGTGCTATTCCGAGATCTACTTCCGCCACACGCCGCCGCTGGGCTCGCTGGAAGCCGCGCAGGAACTGGGCCGCAAGGACTTCCGCCGGCTGATCGCCCTCACCAGCCTGTCGAAGCGCTCCAACGTCCCGGGCATGCGCTCGGGCTTCGTGGCCGGGGATGCGGCCATCCTCAAGTCGTTCCTGCTGTATCGCACTTACCACGGCAGCGCGATGAGCCCTGTCGTTCAGCAGGCCAGCATCGCCGCATGGCGCGACGAGAGCCACGTGCTAGACAACCGCGAGCGCTATCGCCGCAAGTTCGAGCGGGTGACGCCGATGCTGGCCGAGGTGATGGACGTGGCCCTGCCCGATGCCGGCTTCTACTTGTGGGCCGACGTGTCGCGCTTGGTGCCCGATGGCAGCGACGTCGCGTTCGCGCGGGGGTTGCTCGCTCAATACAATGTTGCGGTCCTGCCGGGCAGCCTTCTGGCGCGCGAGTCGCAGGGCGTGAACCCGGGTGCCGGCCGCATCCGCATGGCGCTCGTCGCAGAGACGGGCGAATGCCTGGAAGCCGCCGGGCGCATCGCCGCCTACGCCCGCTCCCTAATCTCTTCCTCAGTCAGTACCCCATGACGCATCACCTTCAATCGACGATCGAACTCGCCTGGGAAAACCGCGCATCGGTCTCGGCAGCTACCCATCCTGAAGTACGCGATGCCGTGGAACAGGTGATGGCCGATCTGAACAAGGGCCGCATCCGCGTGGCCGAGCAGCAAGGCGTGGGCAAGTGGACCGTCAACCAGTGGGTGAAGAAGGCGGTGCTGCTGTCGTTTCGCCTGCAAGACAACCAGGTCGTACGTGCGGGCGACCTGGCCTTCTACGACAAGGTGCCGACCAAGTTCTCGCATCTCACCGAGGATCAGCTGCGCGAATCCGGCGTGCGGGTGGTGCCCGGCGCCATCGCGCGGCGCGGTTCGTACATCGGCCACAACGTGATCCTCATGCCCAGCTTCGTGAACATCGGCGCTTACGTCGACGAAGGCACCATGGTCGACACCTGGGTCACCGTGGGCTCGTGCGCGCAGATCGGGAAGAACGTGCACCTGTCCGGCGGGGTGGGCATCGGCGGCGTGCTCGAACCCATGCAGGCGAGCCCCACCATCATCGAAGACAACTGCTTCATCGGCGCCCGCTCCGAAATCGTTGAAGGCGTGATCGTCGAAGAGAACTCGGTGATTTCGATGGGCGTGTTCATCGGGCAAAGCACCAAGATCTACGACCGCGCCACCGGCGAGGTGCACTATGGCCGCGTGCCGGCGGGCTCGGTCGTGGTGAGCGGAAACCTGCCTAGCGCCGACGGCAAGTACAGCCTGTATTGCGCGGTGATCGTGAAAAAGGTCGATGCGCAAACCCGCGCCAAGACCTCGGTGAACGACCTCCTGCGGATGTAATCGCGCTGGCCGGCAGCCGCGGCCAGCGCACGGAAAACTCTTCAACAGCGTGAGCGCGAAAGGATCCGATGAGCGGAAACATGGAGCGGGTGCTGCGGCTCATGGCCGAAAAGGGCGCCTCCGACGTCTACCTTTCGGCCAATACGCCCATCCTCATCAAGATCAACGGCCAGATCCTGCAGCTGTCGGACCAGCCGCTGAGCCACGCGCAGCCCCGGCAGCTGCTGGCTGAACTGCTCACGCCGTCGCAGCTGGAGGAGCTCGACGACACCGGCGAACTGAACGTGGGCGTGGGCATCACGGGGGTGGGCAGCTTTCGGCTTTCGGGCTTCAAGCAGCGCGGCACGGTGGCCGCCGTGCTGCGCTGCATCCCGCACCGCATCCCGGCGCTCGAAACGCTCGGCCTGCCGCCGCTGCTGAGCACGCTGGTGCTGGAAAAGCGCGGGCTCATCCTCATGGTGGGCGCCACCGGCACCGGCAAGACCACCACCCTGGCGTCCATGCTGGAGCAGCGCAACCAGCAGTTGGCCGGCCACATCCTCACCATCGAGGACCCCATCGAGTTCCTGTTCAGCAACAAGAAGTCGGTGGTCAACCAGCGCGAGGTGGGGCGCGACACCCATTCTCTGCAGATCGGGCTGAAGAACGCGCTGCGCCAGGCGCCCGACTGCATTCTCATCGGCGAAATTCGCGACCGCGAGACGATGACCGCCGCCATCTCCTACTCGCTGTCGGGCCACCTCGTGCTGGCCACCCTCCACGGCAACAACAGCTACCACGCACTGGGGCGCATCCTGTCGTTCTACACGCCGGAGTCGCGCCCCGCCCTGCTGGCCGACCTGGCTTCGGGCCTGCGCGCCATCGTCTCGCAGCGCCTGGTGCGCGCCGTCGCGGGCGGGCGCGTGCCGGCGGTGGAGGTCATGCTCAACACCAAGCTCGTGTCCGAGCTCATCGAGCAGGGCGACTTCAACGGCGTCAAGGAGGCCATGGAAAAGTCCATGGCCGAGGGATCGCAGACCTTCGAGCAGGAGCTTGCCCGCCTGATCACACAGGGCACCATCACGCGCGACGAGGGCCTGGCCTTCGCCGACTCGCCCACCAACCTGATGTGGCGCCTGCAAAACGACATGGGCCCCGTTACGCGCATCGAGAAAAAGCCCGAGGAGCTGGACGACAACCCCACTTTCACCGAGATCACGCTGGACGTGCGCGATGAGCGCGACACGCGCAGCGCGCCGCTCTCGGACCGCTGAGGCCATGTCGCGCACGCTGCAGCTGGCTGAGCAACTGATCGCCTGCCGTTCCGTCACGCCGGACGATGGCGGCTGCCAACCCATCATCGCCGCCCGACTCGCGGCGATGGGGTTCGAATGCGAGACGCTCACCTTCGGGCCAGACGATTTCCGCGTCACCAACCTCTGGGCGGTGCGTCGCGGGGTCGCAGGCACCCAGGGCACGCTGCTCGCCTTTGCCGGCCACACCGACGTGGTCCCCACGGGGCCACTCGCGCAGTGGCGCAGCGATCCCTTCGTGCCCACGCATCGCGAGGGCCGGCTCTATGGGCGTGGCGCGGCCGACATGAAAAGCTCGCTGGCCGCCATGGTGGTCGCGATCGAGGAATTCGTCGCCGCGCATCCGCGGCATGCCGGCTCGATCGCTTTGCTGCTCACCAGCGACGAGGAAGGGCCCGCCTTGGACGGCACCGTGAAGGTGGTTCAGCAGCTGCGCGAACGTGGCGAGCGGCTTGACTGCTGCATCGTCGGCGAACCCACCTCCGTGAACCGGGTGGGCGACATGGTCAAGAACGGCCGGCGCGGCAGCCTGTCGGGGCGGCTCACGGTGCGCGGCGTGCAAGGGCACATCGCGTATCCGCAACTGGCTCGCAACCCCATCCATCTTGCGGCCCCCGCCTTGGCCGAATTGGTCGGCATCGAATGGGACCGTGGCAATGCCTACTTCCCGCCCACGTCCTGGCAGGTGTCGAACATCCACGCCGGCACGGGCGCCGGCAATGTGATCCCCGGCGAGTTGGTGATCGACTTCAACTTCCGCTTCTCCACCGAGTCCACCCCCGAGTCGCTGAAGGCGCGGGTGCACGAAGTACTTGACCGGCACGGCCTCGAGTGGCAGCTCAACTGGACACTGGGCGGGGAGCCTTTCCTCACGCCCGCGGGGCCGCTGAGCGAGGCGCTGGCGAACGCCATCCGCGCGGAAACCGGGCTGACGCCGGAGCTGTCGACCACCGGCGGCACATCCGACGGCCGGTTCATTGCCAAGATCTGCCCGCAGGTCGTCGAGTTCGGGCCCGTCAACGCCACCATCCACAAGATCGACGAGCACATCGCCGTGGCGGACATCGAGCCGCTGAAGAACATCTACCTGCGAACGATGGAGAATCTCCTCGCATGACTCTGTACGAATTCATCTCCGCTCAAGCCGCCCGCCTCAAACAGGCGGGCGTTTCGTTTGGGCACGGCACGACGAACGCTTTCGATGAGGCCGCCTGGCTGGTGCTGTGGTCGCTGGGCATGGACCTGGCCGCGCTGGAACAGCATGCGAAGCGTGAGGTCTCGCCGTCCGAGGCGGCCAAAGCCGAAGCCCTGGTGGGCGAGCGCATTTCCACCCGGCGCCCTGCTGCGTACCTCACGCATGAGGCCTGGCTGCAGAACGTGCCGTTCTACGTGGACGAGCGCACCATCGTGCCGCGGTCCTTCATCGCCGAACTGCTGGCCGACGGCGAGGCGACCGGCATCCTCGATGCATGGCTGTCCGAGCGCACGCACCGGGTGCTCGACCTGTGCACGGGCAACGGCAGCCTTGCCGTCATTACGGCCATGGCTTACCCCGACATGGCGGTGGACGCGGCCGACATCTCGGCCGATGCGCTGGAAGTGGCGCGCATCAACGTCGAGCGGCACGGCCTGGGCCAGCGCATCACGCTGATGCAGTCAGACCTGCTGAACGACGTGCGCGGGCCCTACGACCTCATTGTGTGCAACCCGCCCTACGTCAACGCGCAAAGCATGGGGCAGCTGCCGCAGGAGTACCGCCATGAGCCGTCGCTGGCGCTGGCCGGCGGCGAAGACGGTATGGATCTCGTACGGCGCATCGTCCACGACGCCCCCGCGAAGATGTCTCCCGACGCCGTGCTCGTGCTGGAGATCGGTCATGAACGGCGGCACTTCGCGCACGCCTTCCGCCGGCTCGAAGTGGCTTGGCTGGAGACGAGTGCCGGCGACGACCAGGTGCTGCTCGTGACCCGCGATGCGCTGACGCGCTGGAGTCGCCGGTGATCACGCTGCGCGAGGTCACGCTGCGCCGGGGTGCCAAGGTGGTACTCAAAGGCGCCACGGTCACCCTGCAACCCGGCGAGAAGATCGGCTTGGTGGGGCGCAATGGCGCCGGCAAGTCGTCGCTTTTCGCCCTGCTCACAAACCGATTGCATGCCGACGGTGGCGACGTCGGCATGCCTGCGCGCTGGCGCCTGGCGGAAGTGGCACAGAACATGCCGGAAACGGACGAGGGCGCCACCGATTTCGTGCTCCAGGGCGACACCCGCCTCATGGAAGCGCAGGCCCGGCTGGCCCAGGCCGAGCACGATGACGACGGACATGCCATCGCCGAGGCGCACCAGGCGATCAGCGATGCGGGCGGCTTCGACGCACGGGCCCGCGCGCAAGCCATGCTGCTGGGGCTGGGCTTTCTGCCGGTGCAGCTCGATGCCCCCGTGAACAGCTTTTCCGGTGGCTGGCGCATGCGGCTGCAGCTCGCCCGCGCGCTGATGTGCCCGGCCGACCTGATGCTGCTCGACGAGCCCACCAACCACCTGGACCTCGATGCGCTGGTGTGGCTCGAAGCGTGGCTGCAGCGGTACGAAGGAACACTGATCGTCATCAGTCACGACCGCGAGTTCCTCGACGCCATCACCGGCGTGACCCTGCACCTGGAAGGCGCCAAGCTCGCCCGCTACGGCGGCAACTACACCACCTTCGAGGAAATGCGCGCCGAGCGGCTGACCCAGCAGCAGGCGAACTTCGAACGCCAGCAGGACCGCATCGCCCACCTGCAAAAGTTCATCGACCGCTTCAAGGCCAAGGCCACCAAGGCGCGCCAGGCCCAGAGCCGCGTGAAGGCGCTGGCGCGCATGGAAAAGCTGGCGCCGGTGCTCGCCGCCGCTGACTTCTCCTTCGAGTTCCGCGAGCCGGCCAGCCTGCCCAACCCCATGCTTGTCATGCGCGATGTGGCGTGCGGGTACGCAGACCGCGTCATCGTGCGCGGCGTCGACCGCTCGGTGCTGGCCGGCCAGCGCATCGGCATCCTAGGTGCCAACGGCCAGGGCAAGTCCACGCTGGTCAAGACCATCGCGCGCACCCTGCCCCCGCTGGGCGGCACGCTGACCGAAGGCAAGGGGCTCGCCATCGGCTACTTCGCGCAGCAGGAGATGGATGTGCTGCGCCCGGCCGACTCGCCGCTGGCGCACATGGTTCGGCTGGCGCGCGAGGTGAGCCCGCAGGCGCGTGAGCAAGAGCTGCGCAACTTCCTGGGCCAGTTCCGCTTCGAGGGCGACATGGTCAACCAGGCGGTCGGCACCTTGAGCGGCGGCGAGAAGGCCCGGCTGGTCCTCGCCATGCTGGTGTGGCAGCGCCCCAACCTCCTGCTGCTCGACGAACCCACCAATCACCTCGATCTCGACACGCGCGAGGCGCTGTCCATGGCGCTCAACGAGTTCGAAGGCAGCGTCATGCTGGTGAGCCACGACCGTGCCTTGCTGCGCGAGGTGTGCGACGAGTTCTGGCTCGTCACTGCCGGCGGCGTGCGGCCGTTTGACGGCGACCTCGACGACTACCAGCGGTGGTTGCTCGACACCGCCCGCGAGCAGGCACGCGCGCTGCGCGATGCAGCGTCTGCCTCGCTGCCAACCGAGGCCGCTTTATCCAGCCGTCGCGAGGACCGCAAGGCCGCGGCGCTCGCGCGCCAGCAGCGTGCCGATCAGATCAAGCCGCTGCGCCGGGAGCTCAACCTGGTGGACAACCGGCTCGGCGTGCTGTTCGGAGAGCGCGACCGTATCGAAGCCCTTTTCGCCGAAGGCACGCTGGCGCCGCCAGCCATGGCCGATGAAGGCAAGCGGCTGAAAACCGTGAGCGACGAGATCGAGCAACTCGAAGCGCGTTGGCTCGATCTGAGCACGCGCATCGACGAGCTGTCAGCCTGACCTACCCCCTTCAGGCTGCGCGAACGTAATCGGCCACGAAGGTGCGCGTGGCACCATCGGGAAACACCACCGTGACTTCCTCGCCGGCAGCTTTGCGCACCTCGCCGGCGCCATAGCGCGGCACACAGACGAAGTCGCCCATGGCAAAGAGCGACGGCGCCGCAATGGACAGCACTGCCTCGTCATCCTGCCCCGGCTCGTCGCGCGCCGCCGGACGCAGGCAGTTGTCGCAGCAGCCGCAGCGGTCACCGAGCACCATGGACTCATCGAAGTACTCGAGCAGCACGCGCCACCGGCAAAAGCCCGTCTGCGCATAGAACACCATGCGCTCCAGCGCCTCCTGATCGCGCCGGGATTTGTCTTCGTACGCGGAGGCAAGCTGCTCCAGGCGTTCCATGCCTGCGTCGCCCTTTCGCAGCGACCAAGCGCGCGCGCGGTTGGCCACCGTCAGGCCGCCATCGCGCAGCAGCTTGAGGGCAACGCTGATGCGGTTGCGCGGCACCGCCTTCAGCGTCCCGGCAACATCTTCGACGCTCACGGGCCGGCCCGCCGCGCGCAGCACTGTGTGCACCGCCTGCAGGTCATCGGCCGTCGGGTAGCGCCTCGCGAGGAAAAACTGCTGCACCTGCTTGTCCTTGCGATAGAACAGCAACACGCAGTCCGCCGGCTCTCCATCACGCCCTGCGCGTCCGGCCTCCTGGTAGTAGGCCTCCAGATTTCCCGGCATCTGGTAGTGGATGACGAAGCGCACGTCGGGCTTGTCGATGCCCATGCCGAAGGCGTTGGTCGCCACCATCACACGCGCGGCCCCGGTCATGAAGGTGTCCTGGCTCGCGTGTCGCTCGGCGGCCGGCATGCGGCCGTGGTAGCGCGTGACCGATTCGCCGGCGGCGCGCAGCCGATCGTGTACTTCCTCGCACGCTTTCACCGTGGCGGTGTAGACGATGCCATCACCGCGCGCATTGCCCAGTGCCTCGCGCAGGAGGTCGAACTTCTGCTCTTCGCGCGTCGCCTGCACCACCTGGAAGCGCAGGTTGGGCCGGAAGACACCCGTGTTCACCACGTGCATACGAGGGCGGCCGAGTTGCTGGCGAATGTCGTGCACCACGTCCGCAATGGCCGTGGCGGTGAGCGCCAGCACGGGCGGATCCCCCAGTTGCCGCAGCGCCTGGCCGACCTCCAGAAAGGCCGGGCGGAAGTCGTGGCCCCACTGTGAGATGCAGTGGGCCTCGTCAACCACGAACAGCGCGACGTGCTGCCGCTTCAGCGTATCGATGAACTGCGCATCGGTCAGCCGCTCGGGCGTTGCAAACACGATGGCGCCGTCGGACTCGGCGATGCGCCCGAGCGAGGCCTCCTGCTCGCGCCGCGGCTGCGCGCTGTTGAGCTGCTCGGCCGCGACGCCGGCCTTCTGCAGCTTGTCGGCCTGATCCTTCATGAGCGAGATGAGCGGCGACACCACCACCGTGGTTCCACTGATGTGAAGGGCGGGCAGCTGATAGCACAGCGATTTGCCCGCACCCGTGGGCATGATGGCCAGCGTGTCCTTGCCGGCCATCACACGGGCGATCACCTGGTGCTGGCCTTCGTGCAGTCGGGCGATGCCGAAAGTCTCGCGCAGCGAATGGCCGAGCTCGGCCGAAATGGCAGGAGCGTTCATGTCGGCGACCGTGGCAATCCGCATACCCATCGGCATCCCCGGCCGGCGGCACCGTGCACCCTCGGCACCCCCGGGGTCAGGTGCCCGATCTATTGCGACCGTTTCAATTGCGCGCCATATACTTTTGCCATGCCCAGCACCACGTCGTTGTCGAAGCTGCCTTCCTCTCAGTTGCTGAGGTTGGACCACCAGCTTTGCTTCGCGCTGTACTCCACGTCGCTGGCAATGACCAAACTCTACAAGCCGCTGCTCGACCCGCTGGGCCTGACCTACCCGCAGTACCTCGCCATGCTGGTGCTCTGGGAGGGCGACGCCATCACCGTGTCGGAGCTGGGCCATCGGCTGCACCTCGACTCCGGCACTCTCACACCGCTGCTCAAGCGCCTTGAGGGCGCCGGCCTGGTCGAGCGCCAGCGCGACCAAGCGGACGAGCGGCGCGTGCGCTTGCAGCTCACACCCGCCGGGCGGGCACTGCGCTCGCGCGCGGCCAAGGTGCCGCCCCAGGTGGCCAGCGCAGCGGCCTGCAGCCAGGAAGAAGTCAACGCCCTCACGCACCGGCTGCACCAGTTACGCAGCCAGATACAGTCGCTTGCGGACGCCGATCTCGATTGACCGGCCGCCCGGTTTTTTCACTCCTTCATCTTGAGGAACTTCATGGCTCTCGAAAAAGTCCTGTACACCGCCCACGCCATCTCCACCGGCGGCCGAGAAGGCTTGTCGCGCTCGTCCGATGGCGCGCTCCAGCTCCGGCTGTCCACGCCCAAGGAGCTGGGCGGCGCAGGCGGCCCCGGGACCAATCCCGAGCAGCTCTTTGCGGCCGGCTATTCGGCCTGCTTCATCGGCGCGCTGAGGGCGGTGGCCGTCATGCAGCGCACAAACCTGCCCGCCGACACCTCCATTGCGGCCGACGTGTCCATCGGCCCCATTCCCACCGGATTCAACATCCAGGTCGCGCTGAACATCTCCATGCCCGGCCTGGACCGCGCCACCGCTCAGCGGCTGATCGATGCTGCTCACGAGGTGTGCCCGTACTCGAACGCCACCCGCGGCAACATCGAAGTCGATCTGAACTTGGTCTGACGACCTCCGGAGCGCGGGTCACGCGCTTCACAGCAGCCGCAGGAGCAGTTCCACCCGCGCCTTCTCTGGAGTGAGGTCGCCCGCCGAGTCGAAAGGCTGCCCCGGCGGGTCGACCACCCGGCCGTCACGGCAGCGGGTGCTGCGCAGCACCTTCACGCCGCGAGTTTGTGCATCGTGCAGGGCCGATGCCAGCTCGCGGTGCAGCGTGCCGTTGCCGGTGGCGGCGACGACGATTCCCTGGACACCGGCATCGCACAACACCCGCACCGTCGCTGCGCGCGCGCCGGCATGACTGGTGATGATCTCCACCCAAGGCCAGGCCTGGGGCGCAGCCGGCAAGCGATGCACCCCCGTCGCCTCGCCCTCGGGCCACGCTCGCAGGCAGCGCAGCCCGCCTTCCTCCACGAAGCCCAGCGGCCCGGCGTCCCCGGAGCTGAACGCATCAATGCGGTAGGGATGCATCTTGCGAACCTCGCGTGCGCCGTGGATGTGCCCCGCCATCACCGCCACCACGCCGCGCGCCTGGGGCGCGCGCGCCACGGCTACAGCATCGGCCAAGTTCTGCGGCCCGTCGCTTTCGAGGGCGTCAACCGGACGCATGGCGGCCGTCAGCACCACGGGCTTGGCGGGCGCCAGCACACGCTGCAGGAACCACGCCGTCTCCTCAAGCGTGTCCGTCCCGTGGGTCACCACCAAACCAGACACCTCGGCACGCGCCAGATGAAACGCACAGCGCAAGGCCAGTTCGCGCCAAGTCGCGTGGTCCATGTCCTTGCTGTCGACTTGTGCCACCTGCTCGCATTCGATCGGAGCGATCGCAAGGGATGGCACGCCTTGCACCAACCGCTGCACGGCAAGTTGGGCAGGTGCATAGCCCATGTTCTTCGGGGCATTCGCTGTAGTGCCTGCAATGGTGCCCCCGGTACCGAGCACCACGACCGTAGCGGATTGGTTTTGCATTTAGTACCAAGCTGGATAAAAATACAGTGGCTGGATGGATCAACAGCCCAGCGCCACCACCCGTGAGGAGCCCGTGCAAGACGCCCCAAAGCTCACCGACCGTCAGCAGCAGATTCTCGACCTGATCCAGAGCGCCATCGAGCGCACCGGAGCGCCGCCCACGCGAGCCGAGATTGCCACCGAACTCGGGTTTCGCTCAGCCAATGCCGCGGAGGAACATCTTCAAGCGCTCGCCCGCAAGGGAGTGATCGATCTCGTCGGCGGTACCTCGCGCGGCATCCGCCTAAAGTCCGACACCTTGCGCGCGCTGAACGAAAGCCGCGGGAAACAGTACAGCCTGCCGCTTCCAAGCCTGGCGCAGCTGTCCCTTCCGCTCGTCGGCCGGGTGGCAGCCGGCAGCCCCATCCTTGCCCAGGAGCACATCGATCAAACGTTCCTCATGGAAGCCTCGCTTTTTCAGCGACGGCCCGACTACCTGCTGAAGGTGCGCGGAATGAGCATGCGCGACGCCGGCATCATGGATGGCGATTTGCTCGCCGTGCAAAAGACCACCGACGCGAAGAACGGGCAGATCGTGGTGGCACGCCTGGGCGATGACGTCACCGTGAAGCGTTTCAAGCGCACCCGCACCAGCATCGAACTGATCGCCGAGAACCCCGACTTCAAAACCATCGTGGTGCCCTTCGGGGACGTTGACTTTCAGCTGGAGGGCATCGCAGTGGGGCTCATCCGCAACACCGTGCTGATGTGAGAAGCTGCTGCGGCATTGAACGCCCCGCTGCGTCCCGCGGTTGCCGGTGTCCCCATCGGTTGCCGCGCTCAGCGTGGCGCAAGCACCAGTGTCGTATCCGCCTGTGCATTCCATAGCGGCACGTATTGCACCTTCGCCCAGCGATCCAAAAAGCTGCGGTAGTGCGGGGAGAACACGATGCCGCTCTGCCCACTCGAATGCATCACTTGTGAGTGGGCCGGGTCAGCCAGATCGTAGAGCGCCCTCAGTGACGGGCCGTGCTCATTGAGGTACAGCTCGCCGGTGGTCCGGTCCGGCCGCAGGCTGACGCGCGACACGTTCAACGTGTAAGTGTCGCCGCCCACTGGCGTGCGCAACTCGAACCAGGGCCCCAGCAGCTTCACGCGGCTGAAGGGGCGATGCTCGGCGCGCGCCAGGTGCGCGCGGCCCCAGTGCCATGAAGTGACATCCGGCCCATACGCGGCCTCCAACTCCTCCAGCGCGCGGGTGAAGGCAGCGTCCACTTGCTGCGCGCAGCTCTCCGATGCGGTGGTCCGCCTGTCGTCGCACCACCAGGCGTCCTGTCGCTCGATGACGTTTTCCAGTGCATCCCGAAAGTTGCGCGCCGCGGAGCCCGCCCACAAGGCATCACCCACATCGTCTGTGAACAAGGCCTCGGTGAGCTGCCGGGTCCATGCCCAGAAGATCAGTGGAGCGGCGCGCTCAGCCGACATGGTGCCGTCGAAGCGGTCCAGCTCCTGATGCGCCGCAGCCGCGAGCGGATGTGCAGAGCGCGCCTCCTTCAGCGCAGGCAACAAACGCAGCGTGGCAAGCGACAGTTCATCGGCCTGCATGGCCCGCAAGCTGCCCATGTCGTGCCGTGGCGTCGCGGCAATCATCTGCTCGATGCGGTGCTGCCGATACGGCGCAGCCCATTCACTGGTGATGTGATACGGATAGCCGGGCTCGTGGATGCGCTGGTTCGCCGTGGCAATCCAGCCGCGTGGCGGGTCGATCTGCCGCGGCGTGAGCGAAGCGTCGAGCGTGCCGGCCCAGTCGTATCTCGCTTCCCACCCGGGTGCGGGCACCAGGCCCTTGAGATCGTTCTCGGGCTTGCGCAGCGGCACTCGTCCGGCGGCCACGAACCCGATATGCCCTTCGCGGTCGGCCACGACCATGTTCTGCATTGGCGTGCCGTACGCCGCCGATGCGGCGATGAACTCCTGCACCGAACTCGCCATGTTGAAGCGCACGGGTGCTTCTATGGCGCCGGGATCCGGGTCCAGCGCGGTCCAGCGCATGGCGATCGCGTAGGTCGGCCGCGCCGCGCCGCCGGTCAATCCTTCGGTGGCCATGCCCGCATCCGAGATGACCGGGCCGTGCCGCGTCGCCCGCACGGTCATGGCGACATCTCGACCACCCCGCACCTTGATCACTTCCGCGAAGCTCTCGAAGCGGGCCCAGCCCTCAGGTGTCTGGTACTGCGTGGGATCGTCCGGCTTGATGCGCTCCAGGTACAGGTCCTGCACATCGGGCCCGGTGTTGGTGAAGCCCCATGCAATGTCCTGGTTCTGGCCCAGTACAACCCCGGGCAGCCCCGGCATGGTCGCACCGGCCATTTTCCGGCCGGGCACTTCGATGCGCGCCAAGTACCAGAGCGCCGGGGTGCTCAACTTGAGGTGCGGGTCGTTGCCCAGCAGGGGCCGGCCGGTCACGGTGCGCGAGCCGGCAAGCACCCAATTGTTCGAGCCCACGCCTTCGATTCCCGACGGTGGCGCCGCTGCCAAAGCTTGCTGACCCAGGCGCCCGTCCACGCGCAATGCCTTGAAGAGCGAGGCGTAGTCCGCGGTCGCGAGAGGCTGTTCACCGGGGTACGGCGGCATCAGTTCATTGATGCGCGCCACCGGCAGCTTGAGCGATAGGCGCATGCGCAGCAGTTCATTGCTCCAGTTGCCGCCCAGGTCCCACGCCATCATGACGGCCCAGGCCAAGGTGTCCTCGGGTGTCCAGGGTTCGGGATGCAGTCCCAGCAATACGAACTCGGGTGGCCTCGCTTTCATACCGTGGGCCACCCAGGCGTTGATCCCTGCGGTGTAGGCCAGCACCACCGACCGGGCCAGGGCCCCTGTGCGTGCCCACTGGGCGGCAGCTGCGCGGCGGACCCCCAGCATCCGCAGGAAACGGTCGGTGTCGAGCGCAGATTCTCCGAACGCCTGCGCCAGGCGGCCGGACGCGATGCGCTTGTGAGTCTCCAACTGCCACAGTCGATCCTGCGCATGCACGAAACCCAGGCCGAAGGCGGCGTCTTGCAGCGTTGCGGCGCGGATGGTGGGTATGCCTTCGGTGTCGCGATCAATGCGCACTTCGGCGTCGTGCCCGTCCAGTTCGAGACGGCCCTGCGTCAGCGGCAAAACGCGCGCGACGTACACCGCCATGGCGGCGCCGGCCAATGCTGCGACCAATGCCAGCACGAGGCCGACGCGGCGCGCCCACCTCATCCGGCGGACGCCCTGCGGCAATGAGCGCCGACACACCTGTCAGCACCGATACAAATATCCGGCGCAAGCCGGAACTGCGCCACACGCGGGGCGCTTTTCAGCGGTTCCTGACAGCTGCGCGATAACACAATCGATTCAAACCCCAGCTTCACAACGGGTTCTCAGGGAAGTTGTCATGTGGTGTGGTCTTCTGGTTCGAATGCCTATGTCACCAAGCATTACGAAAACAGGCCTCTTGTCGCAGCCGCGCGTGGAGATCTGCCCACCCGCGCTGCGCCGCCCCCGCCCCCGCTGGCGGGAGCGCCTGCTGGATTGGCTGGCGGGCAGCTGGCCGGAGGAGCCGACCGCCGATGACGCCGAGGACCACGGCCCGGTGCCTGCCGGCATGGTGCCCCTGGATGCCGTGCAAGAGGAGTTCCTCGCCGCACTGGACGATGTCCCGGCAGCCCATTACACGGACTTGGTACAGCGCATCCAGGAGGCGCGGTCGCTGCGAGCACTGTGGCACCTTCGCACGGAAGTGTTCAACCTGGTGTCGCGGCAGTGCGGCCAGGGCGTCGCGATCGCCCGGGTGCAGCGTCTGAACCGGCACTTTCCGACCCGCATGCCACGCAGCGGCTTCGGGGGATTCGACGCGGCACCGCAAGTCCAGCATCTCCGCTAGTGTCGTGAGTTGGAAATACGTGGCATTTCGACGGGCCGAAACGGGGATGA
>CBFHAS010000016.1:0-50912 GCA_965653625.1 uncultured Burkholderiaceae bacterium
GCCCGCGCTGCGCTACGAGCCGTCACCGGCGGCCGAGGGCCCCATTCCTATAATCGCGCGGACTTTTTCGAGGCGCGGCGCGACGGCCTTTTCCCCATGAACCCAGACTTCAGACCCGACGAGATCGAGCGTGCCGCGCAGGCCGCATGGAATGCGCGCGACGCCTACCGCGTGGGCGAGGATGCGAGCAAGCCCAAGTTCTATGCCTGCTCGATGCTGCCGTATCCGAGCGGCAAACTGCACATGGGGCATGTGCGCAACTACACCATCAACGACATGATGGCCCGCTACCTGCGCATGAAGGGTTTCAACGTCCTCATGCCCATGGGGTGGGACGCCTTCGGCCTGCCGGCGGAGAACGCGGCCATCGACAAGGGCGTGCCGCCCGGGCAGTGGACGCGCGACAACATCGACGACATGAAGTCGCAGATGCGGCCGCTGGGGCTGGCCTTCGACTGGTCGCGCGAGATTGCCACCTGCGACCCCGGCTACTACAAGTGGAACCAATGGTTCTTCCTGAAGATGCTGGAAAAGGGCTTGGCCTACAAGAAGACCCAGGTCGTCAACTGGGACCCGGTGGATCAGACGGTACTCGCCAACGAGCAGGTGGTCGACGGGAAGGGGTGGCGCAGCGGCGCGCCGGTGGAACGGCGCGAGATCCCGGGCTACTACCTGGCCATCACACACTACGCCGAGGAACTGCTGGCCAATGTGACCGACGCGGCAAATCCCAACTTCCTCGGTGGCTGGCCCGAGCGCGTGCGCCTGATGCAGGAGCACTGGATCGGCCGCAGCGAAGGCGTTCGCTTCGCGTTCGAGCACGACATCCGGGACGACGAGGGCCGGCTCATCCAGGACGGCCACATGTGGGTCTTCACCACGCGCGCCGACACCATCATGGGCGTCACGTTCTGCGCCGTCGCGCCCGAGCATCCTTTGGCCGCGCAGGCCGCGCGCCATAGCGCTGAACTCGCCGCCTTCATCGAGCAATGCCGAAAGGGCGGGACCAGCGAGGCGGAACTCGCGCTGCGCGAGAAGGAAGGCATGCCCACGGGCCAGTTCGTCACGCATCCGCTCACGGGCCAGAAAGTCGAGGTCTGGGTGGGCAACTACGTGCTGATGAGCTACGGCGACGGCGCGGTGATGGGCGTGCCGGCGCACGACGAGCGCGACTTCGCCTTCGCCAAGAAGTACGGTATCGACATCCTTCAGGTCATCCATGTCGACGGCGAGCAGGAGTTCAGCTACGACCACTGGCAGGACTGGTACGCCGACAAGGAGCGCGGCGTCACGATCAACTCCGACCTGTTCAGCGGCATGAGCTACCCGGTGGCCGTGAACGCCATCGCCAAGGCTTTGGCCGCAAAGGGGCTGGGCGGCAAGAAGACCACTTGGCGGCTGCGCGACTGGGGCATCAGCCGGCAGCGCTATTGGGGGACGCCGATCCCCATCATTCACTGCCCGTCGTGCGGCGACGTCCCGGTGCCCGAGAAGGACCTTCCGGTGCTGCTGCCCGAGGATCTCATTCCCGATGGCACCGGCAACCCGCTCAACAAGAGCGAGAAGTTCTTGCATGTCGACTGCCCCCGCTGCGGGGGGGCCGCGCGGCGCGAGACCGACACCATGGATACCTTCGTCGACTCGGCGTGGTACTACATGCGCTACTGCTGCCCGGACAACGACGGCGCCATGGTGGACGAGCGCAACGACTACTGGATGCCGATGGACCAGTACATCGGCGGCATCGAGCACGCGGTGCTGCACCTCCTGTATGCGCGCTTCTGGACGAAGGCCATGCGCGACATTGGTCTGGTGAAGTTCGACGAGCCTTTCACGCGCTTGTTCACCCAGGGCATGCTCCTGAACGAGTCGTTCTACCGCGAGGAGGAGACAGGCAAGAAGCGCTGGTTCTACCCGAGCGAGGTCGACGTTCGGTACGACGACAAGGGCCACCCGGTCGGTGCAACAGCACGGCAGGACGGCCAGCCGGTGATGCTGGGCGGCATCGAGAAGATGTCCAAATCGAAGAACAACGTGGTGGAGCCGCGCGACATCATCGCCCGCTTCGGTGCGGACACGGCCCGGCTGTTTACCATGTTTGCGGGCCCGCCGGACCAGAGCGCGGCGTGGTCGGACACCGGCGCCGAGGGCGCCTATCGCTACCTGCGCAGGGTGTGGAATTTCGCGGTGCGCCATGCCGAGCGTATCCGCGCGGCAGGCGAGTCGCATGAGGGCGCCAGCGGTCGCGCGCGCGACTTGCGCCGCGAGGTGCACCAACTGCTGCGCCAGGTCAGCCATGACTACGAGCGGCTTCAGTACAACACCGTGGTATCGGGAGCGATGAAGCTGCTCAATGCACTGGAAGCGGCGACGCTGGCCGCCATGCCGGCCGACGATGCCGCGCTGCGCGAAGGGACGGGCGTGCTGCTGCGCGCGCTGTACCCCGCCGCGCCGCACATCGCTCATGTGCTGTGGCACGAGCTGAGCTTCGACCGCGCGCTGGGCGACTTGCTGGATGCGCCCTGGCCTCAGGTCGACGACGCTGCGCTGGTGCAGGACGAGATCGAGTACGTGCTGCAGATCAACGGCAAGCTGCGTGGCTCGGTGAAAGTCGCGGCGGGCACCGACAAGGTGGCCATCGAGGCGGCTGCTCTGGCCAGCCCTGAGTTCGCGCGCTTCTCCGAAGGAAAGCCAGCCAAGAAGATCGTGATGCCGCCCGGCCGGCAACTCATCAACGTGGTGGTCTGAGGGTCATGCCTGCCTTTGCCCGCCGCTGCATGCTGGTCGCCAGCGCCGCTGTTTTGGCGGGGTGCGGCTTCGAGTTGCGGCGTGCGCCAGAGCTGGCATTTCGCACCATCGCTCTGACTGGCTTCGAGTCCTATTCGCCGCTGGCCGAGGCGCTTCGCATGCAGCTGAACGCGAGCCAGACGACCACCGTGGCGGAAGCGGCTTCGCAAGCCCAGGTGGTGATGGAGGCGCTTGCCGACACGCGCGAACGCAGTGTTGTGGCGAGCACGGCCACCGGGGAGGTGCGCGAACTGCAGTTGCGTGCGCGGCTGCAGTTCCGTCTGCGCAGTGCGGCCGGCCGCGAGCTCATCGCGCCGACCGAGATCGTGCGCAGCCGCGACATGAGCTACAGCGAAAGCCTCGCACTCGCGAAGGAGCAGGAGGAGGCGCAGCTGTTCCGCATCATGCAGAGCGACATCGTGTCCCAGGTCATGCGCCGCTTGGCTGCGGTGCGTGCGCTCTGATGCAACTGCGCCTGGATCAGCTCTCGACGCACCTGCAGAAGGGGTTGCGACCGCTGTACATACTGTGGGGCGACGAGCCGCTGCTGGCGCAGGAGGCGGCCGATGCGATACGCGCTGCGGCCCGCGTGGCTGGCTACACCGAGCGCCAAGTCCACCACGTCAGCGGTGCTCATTTCAACTGGAGCGGTCTGCTAGGTGCCGCGCAGGAGATGAGTCTTTTCGCCGACCGGCAACTGATCGAGATTCGTATCCCGTCGGGCAAGCCGGGCAAGGACGGTGCCGAGGCGCTGCAGCGCTATTGCCGATCGATGTCCGACGACGTGGTCACACTCATCCACCTGCCGCGGCTTGATCGCCAGCAGCAGGCCAGCGCATGGTTCACCGCGCTCGATGCCGCGGGCGTCGCGATCCGCGTGGACCCCATCGATCGCAAGGTGCTGCCGCAGTGGATCGCGCAGCGCCTGGCGGCCCAGGGCCAGCGCGTGCCGGCGGGCGAGGAAGGGCAGCGGCTGCTCGCTTTCTTCGCGGACCGGGTGGAAGGCAACCTGCTGGCCGCACACCAGGAGATCCAGAAGCTCGCACTGCTCTACCCCGCGGGCCCACTGAGTTTCGAGCAAGTCGAGCAGGCGGTGCTCGACGTGGCCCGCTACGACGTGTTCAAGCTCGGCGAGGCCGTGCTTGCCGGGCAAGTCGGGCGCGCTCTGCGCATGCTCGAGGGCCTGCAGGCCGAAGGCGAAGCGGCCGTGCTCGTGCACTGGACGCTCGCCGAGGACGTCCGCGCGCTTAAGCGCGCGAAGGATGCGCTGGGTGCCGGTCGAGCGCTGCCCATCGCGCTGCGTGAGGCTCGCGTGTGGGGCGCCAAGGAGCGCTTGTTCGAGCGGGCGCTGCCGCTGTTCACGGAGCCGGCGCTGACCGAGTTGCTTCAGGCCGCGCAGGTGTGCGACGGCTTGGTGAAGGGGCTGAAACATCCGCAGTGGCCGCTTGAGCCATGGGAAGCCTTGAAGCGCCTCGCGCTCTTGATGCTGGAGTCCACCACGACCGCTGGAGCAACTGAGCGTGGTCGTCCGGTGCGTTTGGCTTCGTTTCAGTAAGCGGAAACAGCTCCATGCGCGCAATGGGTCGCGCGGTGGCCCAGGTGTTTGTAGGACATCATCACCCGTCGAACGGCAGCTTATCCGGCCGTTAACAAACGTATCTGTCACTAGACTCGACCGCGTCCGGGGGATTTAGTCGGGAGACACAAAAGGCACCAAGGAGCCCGCCGTGTCCCAGCCGTTCGCATTGCGTTTACGTTCGCGCCTGCTCGTCGTCTTTTCAGCCGCCTCTGCTTTGAGCGCCTGTGGCGGTGGAGGCGGAGGCGATGGGTCAGACACGCCCGGCGTGGGGCCTTCTGCTGCGCCTTTGGCCTCAGTGGCGTATGCCGACTGCATGCGCGACCCTACCGGCGCGAACCACACGTATCTCAACTCGCCGCGTCCCCGGCAGGAATGGCGCGGCGCAGACTTCCTTGGCGTCCAGGTGACAGCTCGTCAGGAGTTTGCCAGCGCAAGTGCCGGCAAGCCGTCGCGCGTCTGGTACTACCGCTTCGACACGGCGGCGGGCACGGTGGCGACGGTGGGATACGAGGAGCTGGATGGCAGCGGCGCCGTGGTTCGCCGTGAGCAGTACGAAGGCTGGTCCCACTCCACCGGACTCGCCGAGGGGCTTACCGAAGTGGTGAACTACACCGTCCGCACACTGTTGCCCGCCGGCCAAGCCGACCAGAGCCGTCGCGTCACCCTGCTCAACCAGGGCAATGAGGTTATCAATCTGCCGGGTGGGCGGGTCAACACCTGCAAGGTGCGGGCGACGACCGAGCGTCTCTCCGGTACGCCGCAGGGGCAGGAGTCGGTAGAGACCCTGCACTTCTTTCCCGGCCTGGGCGTCGTGAAGAGCTACTACACGCCGACGCTGTCCAGCTTCAGCGACCGCAACCAGACCTACCTCACCGAGCTGCTGTCCACTAGCGCCAGCCTTTCGTTTGCCGCCCCGACCGCCGATGAGGCACCCACCCTGGCGCAATGCAGCCAGCTGTCGTCAGGCCAGAACCTGGTGGTCAGCGCATCCGGCACGATTGAAGCGAATACCGCCTTGGGAGCAATCACCAGTTCCACGTTCAACGGCGGGTCGGCGCTTGCCGTGGTCTGGCGCAATGCGGCCAGCGTTGCGCGCTCGAGGGTGGACTATTTCGATCCCTCGGTCGGCTTCCTGCGCTACATGGGCAATGAGCTCTACGGCAGCACGAACGACGTCCTGGTGACCCGGATCGTGCGCTCGGGCAGGCCGGATTTGCGCACGACCCCGGTTCTATCCACCACCCACTTCACGGAGACATTCACCGTCACGGTGCCCGCCAACGGAGGGTCGAGTTCGAGCAACGACAGCTTCACGTTCGAGGGTTACGCCAAGGTCACCACGCCGGCCGGAATGTTCGACACGTGCAAGGTGCGCTTCAACTACGAGACCGGGTTGGTTGAGACCTATTACCTCGCGCCCAACCTCTACTGGGTGCGGGTGGATGCTACGGGCAGCGGTGTGCGGGCGACTCGCGAACTGGTCTCGCGCTGATCGCGCTTCAGCCCTGCACGGCCTCGCGCAGCAGCCGCAGGGCTTGCTGCACGCTGGCGCGGCGCACGCCGGCACGGTCGCCGTCGAACTGGAAGCGCGTGGCGATCGCGCCCTGCACGCGGGTGGCGGTGGCAATCCACACTGTGCCCACCGACTTGCCCGGCGTGGCGCCGGTGGGGCCTGCGATGCCCGTCACGGCAACCGCGGCGTCGGCTCTGCCGTGTACCAGCGCGCCCACGGCCATCGCGCAAACCACGGCTTCGCTTACCGCGCCGTCGCGCTCGATCAGCGAGCCAGGCACCCCGAGCGACTCGGTCTTGGCGGCGTTGGAATAGGTGACGAAGCCACGCTCGAACCAGTCGCTGGAGCCTGCTGTCGAGGTGCATGCCGCGGCGATTAACCCACCGGTGCACGACTCGGCGGTGCTCATCGTCCAGCCGCGCGCCTTGAGCGCGGCGGCCAGCGTGCCCACGCTATGCGCGGTTTCGTCGTCCAGCTCGTTCACCACCACCTCCACATCGCGATCACCAGCAGCGTGCACAGTGCGGCCACCAGGTCATCCAGCAGGATGCCGAACCCCTGTGGCCAGTCCGGCGCGTGGCCGATGCGCGGCTTGAAAAGACGGTCGGCCCATGCCACCGGCCCCGGCTTGGCGGCATCGAAGGCGCGAAACAGCAGGAATGCGGCCAGTTGCGTGCCCAGGCCGGCTGGCATCACGATCCACAACACGATCCAAAAGGCCAGGATCTCGTCCCACACGATGGCGCCGGGGTCGGCCACGGCCAAGTGGCGGGCAGTGAGGGTGCAGGCCCACCAGCCTGCCAACATCCCGATGGTCAAAAAGATCAGCCAACCGAGTGTCGTCATCCAAGGCTGCAATGCGAGGAAGGTGAGCCAAGCCCACATCGTGCCCACGGTGCCGGGCGCCACCGGCGACAGGCCGCTGCCGAAACCCAAGGCCACCAAGTGCGCGGGGTGGCCGAGAAGAAAGCGCACCGTCGGGCGGCGTGGCGCAGCGGCTGGGTGCAGCGCGTCCGGACTCATGAGCGGAAGTGGTCGAACGACGCGAAGCGGTTCTCCACCGCATGGCCGTGCTGGTCTGTCAGGCGCAGTCCGCCCGCGGCCTCTATTCGCCCGATCCGCGTGACGGCCACGCCTGCGCGGGCCGCCGCCTCGTTCACTTCGCGGGTGTGTTCGGCCGGCGCGGTGAACAGTAGCTCGTAATCGTCGCCGCCGGCCAGCGTACAGAGTCTCTTCAGCGATAGAGGCTGTGCCGCGAGCACAGCGCTGCACGGCACGGCGTCAATATCGACCGTGGCGCCCACGCCGGAGCGATCGAGGATGTGTGAAAGATCGCCCAGCAGCCCGTCCGACACATCGATCGCGCTATGGGCCACGCCACGCAGCGCGATGCCGAGTGCCACCCGTGGCGAGGGGTATTCCATGGCGAGCCGCGCCTGCTCGAACGCCGCGGCGTCCAGCGCCATGCTCCCGCGGAACACCTCAAGCGCCAGTCGGGCATCGCCTACGGTGCCGCTGACGAAAATGTCATCGCCAGCCTGCGCACCCGAGCGCAGCAGCGCCGCACCGGCCGGTACCTCGCCGAACGCGGTGATGCACATGTTGAGCGGCCCTTGCGTCGTGTCGCCTCCGATGAGCTCGCAGCCGTGCGCGTCCGCCAGCGCCAGCAGCCCTCGGGAGAAGCTTTCCAGGAAAGGTTCTTCCACCCGCGGCAGTGCCAGTGCCAGCGTGAATGCGAGGGGCTGCGCGCCGCACGCTGCCAAGTCGCTGAGGCTGACAGCCAGGGCCTTGTGCCCGAGGCGCTCCGGTGCAACAGTGGACAGGAAATGTCGCCCCTCGACCAGCATGTCGCTAGTCACGCTCAGGTGCATTCCGCGGCGCGGCGCGAGAAGCGCGCAGTCATCCCCGACACCAAGGACGACGTGCCGCCCCGGGCGGGTGAAGTAGGTCTTGATGAGATCGAACTCGCCCAGCGACATGGTTTCATTGTCGCCCGATGTGGCTGCCCTCGGTGGGGTCGCGCCCAGAGAAGCGCTGACCATGGTCGTATCGCGTGAACTCACTGGAGAGCCGGCGCACTTGGCGCCGCTTGCTCAGTAATCCTGCCCACGCAGCGCGTTGGCCAGTTCGACGGCCGAGCGCACTTCCATCTTGTCGAACACTCTTGCGCGGTGGACTTCCACCGTGCGCACGCTGATATCGAGTTCGTCGGCGATGAGCTTGTTGGGCCGGCCTTCGACCACCAGACGCATCACGTCGCGCTCCCGGTCGGTGAGGTCGGCCAGCCGCCGAGCCACCGACTGCGCTTCGCGCCGCTTCTGGATCGCTTCGGCGCTGCACAACAAGGCTTGCTCGATACGGTCGACCAGCGCGTTGTCGGCGAATGGTTTCTCGACGACATCGAAGGCGCCGCGCTTGACGGCGGCCACTGCAGTCGGCACGTCGCCGTGGCCGGTCAAGAACATCACCGGCAGCACATCGAGCAGCTTGCGCTCGATCAGCCGCTCGAACAGCACCAGCCCGCTGGTGCCCGGCATGCGCATGTCTAGCAACAGGCAGCTCGGCGAGCTCGGCCAGCCGGCAACATGCCCGTCCAGCATGGCCTCGAAGTCCTCGGCGTTCGAGAAGCCCTCGGACAGCAGGCGGCGTGAGCGCAGCAGCCACGCCAAAGCCTCTCGCACCACGGCTTCATCATCGACGAGATAGACGGTGGGCAGGCCCAGCCGGGGGTCGGGACGCAGCGTCATGGCGTGGTCGGTTCGACGTCGCGCGGTTCCATCTGCGGCGTTGTAGGTCGGCGTTCCGCACTGTCGGCCGGAAGCGTAAACCGAAACACGGTTTGCGTGCCAGCTCCGTCGGCCGAGGACAAATGATCGAAGTCCAGTGCTCCGCCATGCTGCTCTATGACCGTGCGACACAGGCTCAGGCCCAGCCCCATGCCTTCCTTGCGCGTGGTGAAGAACGGCGTGAACAGCCTGCGTGCCACCTCCGGCGGTACGCCGGGACCGTGGTCGACGACGCTCATCGTGATCCAGTGCGGGTGCGTTTGGTGCACGCGTATGGTCAGCTCGCGCTTTGGGTGTGGCGTGGTGCTCTCCATGGCCTGGATGCCGTTGCGTGTGAGATTGAGCAACACCTGCTCGACCATGGTGCGGTCGCACACCACATGCGGCGCGGGCGTTGGCATGTCCACCTCCACTCGCGTGCCGCTCTTGCGCGCCTGCAGGCGCACCAGTGGCAGCACCGCGTCCACCAGTACGTCGCAGCGCACCGGCTCGAGCACCTGCTCACGCCGGCGGACGAAGTCATGGACGCTCTTGATGACGCGGCCGGCCCGCTCGGCCTGCTCGGCGATGCGCTCGGCGGCTTGGCGCAGCGAAGCCGAGGTCTGCGCGTCCTGTGTCCCCGATTGCATAAGATTGATGGAGCCGGCGGCGTAGCTGGCGATGGCCGCCAGCGGCTGGTTCAGCTCATGGCTCAGGAGCGAGGCCATTTCTCCCACGGTGGCCAGTCGTGCAGTGGCCTGAAGCCGCTCTTGCTGCTGGCGCGCGATCTCCTCCACGTGGCGTTGATAGCTCACGTCGAGCACGGCGCTCATCCAACCGGTATGGCTGCCGCTGCCGTCCACGAGCGGTGCCTCGAAGATCAATACGGGGAAGCGCTCGCCGGTCTTGCGCTGGAACGTGGTCTCGAAGCCCTCGCGGGCGGTCTGTCGTGCCTGCTCGCTGGAGGTTTCACCGCCCAGGCGCAACACCTGTCGCCGTGCGTAGTCAGGAGCAAGCTCGGGCGGCCAGTATGGTGGCGTGATCTTGCCGATCATCTCCTCGGCCGCGAAGCCCACCATGTGGCAAAACGCCGGGTTGACGTAACTGACCCGGCCTTCCAGATCCCGTGCCCGCAAGCCGGTGACCAGCGAGTCTTCCATCGCCTTGCGGAACGCGAGCGACTCCGCCAACGCATGCTCGGCGCTTGCCCGCTTGCGCACGTCCCGCACGAGCAGCATCACGACGCCGAACAGCGCGAAAGACAACCCCAGCACCAGCGCGACAATCAGGTTGGGGATGAGGCTCGGGCGGGTGGCGGCGCTGTCCACGCGCAACTGGAGCGTCATGCCCGGCAGATCGATCAGTCGCTCCGATACGTATACGCCGGCGCCGCGGATCAGTCCAAAACGTGCCAGGCGGGTGCCGTCGCCCTCGACGAACGACAGCTCGTGGTGACGCATCACATCGTTGCCGACCGCCTCGGCCAGCGCCCCGCTCAACGTCAGGGTGGCCGCCATGAAGCCGCGCACCTGTCCGGCCTTCGTGATGGGCAGGCACACGTCCATCACCTCTACACCGATGCCGCTGGCGATTGGAACGAAATAGCTGCGCGAGTACGCCGGGGCGACCTGCCGCAGCGCGGCGCTGCAAGCTACCTCGGTGTCGGCGTCGATGTCCATGCGCGGGATGCGCGAGAAAAGACTGGGATGGAATGGTGAATCCACTGCCTCGGTGATGCGGTGCTGGGGGTCGCGCAGTTCGATGCGAATCAGCTCGCGCCCGCGTCGTAGCAGATCACCAGCGTCTGCGCGCCACTGTTCCGGTGAAGGCTGTTTCCACAGCAGCCCCTGCAGGTTCTGCAATTGCCGCGACAGCAAGTGCCGGACGTCTGCCGCCACCGCCATCGATACCGCCTCGACCTGCTCCTGTGCGCGTGCATGCTCGTCCTTGATGGTGAGCCACACCAACGCGGATTGAGCCACCACGAGCAGGGTCACCAGCGCGCCCCAAAGAAGGGTGCGCTTGAGGCGCGTGACGGGAATGGTGAAATGCGGAGCAGCCGACGCGTCCATGGCGCTCAGTATTGCGGATCGCGGCCGCCCCAGGCGCACACGCTGCTTCCCGCATGGGGAGTCGCTGCGTGCACGCTCCTACAATGCCCGCACGCGCCGCTGCACGCTGCAACGGCCACCCGAAGCGAGACACCGCCATGCCTGACAACCAAGAGCAGAAACGTGCCGAGCTGCGCCGCGCGGCCCTCGAGTACCACGAGTTTCCGATGCCCGGCAAGGTGGCGATCGCCTCCACCAAACAGCTCATTAACCAGCGTGACCTCGCGCTCGCGTATTCGCCCGGCGTGGCCGCGGCCTGCGAAGAGATCGTCGCCGATCCGGTCAACGCCTTCCGCTACACCTCGCGCGGCAACCTGGTCGCGGTAATCACCAACGGCACTGCCGTGCTGGGCCTAGGCGACATCGGTCCGCTGGCTGCCAAGCCGGTGATGGAAGGCAAGGCCGTGCTGTTCAAAAAGTTCGCCGGCATCGACGTCTTCGACATCGAGCTTCAGGAGCGAAACCTCGACAAGCTCGTCGACATCATCGCCGCGCTGGAGCCGACTTTCGGCGGTGTGAACTTGGAGGACATCAAGGCGCCCGATTGCTTCTACGTCGAACGGCGGCTGCGCGAGCGCATGAAGATTCCGGTCTTCCACGACGACCAGCATGGCACTGCCATCGTGGTGGGCGCCGCCATGCTCAACGCCCTGAAGGTGGTTGGCAAGGACATCACCAAGGTAAAGCTCGTGACCTCGGGTGCAGGCGCTGCGGCGCTGGCGTGCCTGAACCTGCTGGTCAAAGTGGGCATGCCGCGCGAAAACATCTGGGTCACCGATCTGGCCGGCGTGGTCTACGAGGGCCGCGCTGAACTGATGGACGAAGACAAGGCCGTGTTCGCCCAGAAGACTTCGCTGCGCACGCTCGCCGAGGTGATGGATGGCGCCGATATCTTCCTTGGGCTGTCGGCGGGCGGCGTGCTCAAGCCGGACATGGTCGCGAAGATGAAAGCCGGCCCGATCGTCTTCGCCCTGGCCAATCCCACGCCGGAGATCCTGCCTGAAGAAGTGAAGTCGGTGCGCCCCGATGCTCTCATCGCCACCGGCCGCACCGATTACCCGAACCAGGTCAACAACGTCCTGTGTTTCCCGTACATCTTCCGTGGCGCGCTGGATTCCGGAGCCACCACCATCACGGTGGAGATGGAGATCGCCGCGGTGCACGCGATTGCGGAGTTGGCGCAGGCCGAACAAAGCGAGGTCGTGGCGGCTGCGTACGCCGGGGCGACGCTCAGCTTCGGCCCGGAGTACCTCATTCCCAAGCCGTTCGACCCCCGGCTGATGATGAAGATTGCGCCCGCGGTCGCCAAGGCGGCCGCCGACTCCGGCGTTGCGCTGCGTCCTATCGAGGACATGGACGCTTACCGTGAGAGGCTGCAAAGCTTCGTCTACGCCTCCGGCACGACGATGAAGCCCATCTTCGCGCTGGCCAAGCGGGCCGAGCACAAGCGCATCGCCTATGCCGAAGGCGAGGAGGAGAGGGTGCTGCGCGCAGTGCAGGTTGTGGTGGACGAGGGCTTGGCGCGCCCGGCGCTGATCGGCCGCCCGGACGTGATCGCCCAGCGCTGCGAGAAGTTCGGCCTTCGCTTGCGCGCGGGCGTGGACTACGATCTGGTCAACACGGAGCATGACGGGCGCTACCGCGACTACTGGCAGACCTACCATCGCATGACGGCGCGCAAGGGCGTCACCGCGCAGCTAGCGAAGATAGAGATGCGACGCCGCCTCACGCTCATTGCAGCAATGATGCTGCACAAGGGCGAGGTCGACGGCATGCTCTGCGGCACCTGGGGCACTACCGGCCTGCATCTCCACTATATCGACCAGGTGATCGGTCTTCGCGAAGGCGCCAAGACCTATGCGTGCATGAACGGCCTCATCCTGCCCAACCGGCAGGTGCAGTTGGTTGACACCCACGTCAACTATGACCCGACGGCCGAGCAGCTGGCCGAAATCACGGTGATGGCCGCTGAAGAAATGATGCGCTTCGGCTTGCAGCCCAAGGCAGCCTTGCTGTCGCACAGCAACTTCGGCTCGTCCAACCAGCCGTCGGCCGTGAAGATGCGCGAGGCACTGGCAATCCTGCACCGCACCGCACCATGGCTGGAGGTCGATGGCGAGATGCATGGCGATGCTGCGCTGGACGCGCGCTACCGACAGGAGTTGCTGCCCATGAGCACGCTGACCGGCGAAGCCAATCTGCTCGTGATGCCGAGCATCGATGCGGCCAACATTGCCTACAACCTTCTGAAGACGGCAGCCGGTGGCGGCATCGCCATCGGCCCCATGCTTCTAGGTGCGGCAAAGCCGGTGCACATCCTCACCCCTTCGGCCACGGTTCGCCGTATCGTCAACATGACAGCCCTCACGGTGGCTGACGCGAACGCTGCCCGCTGAGCTGCTCCAGCATAAGTGCGGTACCGCGGGTATTTTTCACGCTTCTTCCCGGACGTTTTCTGGAGATCGGAACCGAACGACGCTCTCGTAGCACCCGTCCCGACGCGCGGAGTTCGAGTGTATGTATTCACTCGCATACCTCTCCATCTGCACAATATTGAGGCAGAGGCTTGAGGTTTGCAGTCTGATTCTGTACCATCTCGCCTTCAGGTTTTAGGGAAAACCCGTGTCTCTTTCCGGCCAGGCGAAGGCATGGCACTCCTCCTCGGAGGTGGGACTTGCGACCCTTGTCACTGGCTGCGGACGATTCTCCGCTGACGAGCGGCGGGATCAGCACCAGTTCTGGAGAGCGGCGGCGCGGCAGGTTGCCGAACCGCCGGTGGACGCGTAGACCGGCCCGCGGCTTCGTACGCGCGGATGGTGCACTCCCTACCCGAAGAAGCTGATTCACACCCGCGATTGTCTGGCCTCGCCGGAGGGCGACGCTCAGACAGTCGAAGGTGAACAGGTTTGTGTAACCAAGGAGGAACGAGACCATGCTCTTGCAGACCGTCCGTCCGAACATTGTCCAATCGATCCGCGCCTATCGCGCCGAGGATCTGCAACAGGCAGCGCAAGACGTCGGCCAGCATTTTCTCTACGCGAACCTGACTGCGGTGCAGTCCAAGCAGGAGGTACTCGACAGCATTGCCGAGTCGTTCCTGTTCCCAGTGAGCTGTGGCAAGAACCTGGATACGCTGTATGACTGCATGACGGATCTGGTCCACAAGGCCGGACAGCAGCCTGGCTTCGTGGTGGTACTGGAGCAGCTGCCCGACAACCCACGCTTCGACCGCGAGGCGCGCGAGCAATTACTCGACGTGTTTCGTGACGCTGCTGATTTCTGGGCGGAGCGAAAAATACCATTCAGATGTTTTTATTCTTTTCAGTAGCCCGCTCCCAGGAACAAGGGCAATGGGAGCGGGCGACGGAAGTGGCCCAGAACGTCGCGGACAAGCCGGCCAAGGCTTCGAAGAACGCCGCGAATGCAAGCTTCGGCATGAACATGCCGCTCATGAGCAGTGCGTTCGATACCGCGATGTGGCTGAACGCAGCCTGATGTATCGACCGGGCAACCGGAATGAGAAAAAGGCGACCCCCGGGTCGCCTTTTTTGTGTGCGTGTGCTGTCGGTGAGCGCGCCGGGGTGCTCGGGTTCGTGAAGTCTCATAGAACCGCTCGATCGCGTGGTCGCATGGCGAAGCTGAATTGGAGCGCCGTGTGATCTGCTGCCTTACAGCGACGCTAAGGACTCAGGACCAGCTCATGCTCGGCATGGCGCTTCCTCACGGCGCAAGTTCCTGCGCCAGCTGAAGGAACTCCGCCACGGGGACTTCCTCGGCCCGCCGCTGCAGGTCGAAGCTGCCTGCAAAGCCGCGCGACTCCAGCCAGCGACCCAGGCTGTGACGAAGCAGCTTGCGACGCTGCGAGAACGCGACGGCCACGATTTCGCCGAGCACGGCAGCGTCCAGGGGCGGTACTTCGGCCAGCGGCACCATGCGCACGACCGCTGAATCGACCCGCGGCGGCGGCTCGAACGCTTCGGGCGGCACATCGAGCAGCGTTTCGATGTCGTAGCGCCATTGCAGCATGACAGAAAGCCGCCCATAGTCCTTGCCACCGGGGCCCGCGGCCATGCGGGTCACCACTTCCTTCTGTAGCATGAAGTGCTGGTCGGCGACGTGGTCGGCAATCTCCAGCAGGTGGAAGAGCACAGGCGTGGAGATGTTGTACGGCAGGTTGCCCACCACACGCAGTGGCCGGCCGATACGCTCGGCCAGTGCGGCGAAGTCGACCTTGAGCACGTCGGCCTCCACCACGTCGAGTTCGGGCCGGCGACGCAGCCGGGCAGCCAGGTCGCGGTCGAGCTCGACAACAGTCAGTCGACCGCTGAGCTGGGCCAGCGGGTTCGTGAGTGCGCCCAGGCCGGGGCCGATCTCCACCAATGCATCACCCGGGCGCGGCGCGATGGCGCGCACGATGGCATCGATGATGGCCACGTCGGCCAGGAAATGCTGGCCGAAACGCTTGCGCGCGACGTGCTTCATGGCCGGCGCATCCGCGCCACTGAGCAAAGGGCCATGTCAGGTCGGAGGCTCGCGCATCTCGACGTAGGCGCGCGCGCGAAGGTCTCGCAGCCAGTCTACGTAGGCCTCATCGAACTTCTGCTCTCGCAGCACGTTGCGCGCCTGCTCGCGCTGCTGCTTGGCGTCGAGTGTGACCTGTCGGCGTTCCAGCACCTGAATGAGGTGCACGCCAAAGCGCGACACCACAGGGTCGGATATGCCCCCGATGGTCAGGGCGTCCATGGCTTGCTCGAACTCGGGCACGAACTGGCCCGGCGATGCCCAGCCGAGATCACCACCTTGCGCAGCGCTGCCGTCCTCAGAGTTCTCGCGTGCGAGTTGTTCGAAGCTGCGGCTGCGGGTGGCGATCTGTCCCTTGATCTCCGCGAGCCGGCGCATCGCGGCGTCCTGCGACAGCTGGGCGGACGGCCGCAGAAGGATGTGCCGGGCATGGGTTTGCGTGACGGAGAAGGGGCCGCTGTCCTGCCGCTCCACAAGCTTGAGCGCGTGGAAGCCGGCACCCGTGCGCAGCACCGTGGGTGACACCTCGCCGGGCTTTAGGGAGCGCACCGCAGCGACAAATACGTCGGGCAGCCGATCGGAGGGCCGAAGGCCAATGACGCCACCCTGCTCCTTGTTGGCGTCTTCAGAGACCTCGCGTGCCACTGATTCGAACGGCTCACCTGCTCTGGCGCGCGTCAGTGCCGCTTCGAGCCGCGCACGGCGATCGGCGACCTCCGCATCACTCGCGCCTTCCGGCACGCCCACGAGGATCTGCGCGATGTTGTACTGCACGGCCGAGCCGGCCCGGGCGCGTTGCTTGTCGAGCAGGGCGTCGACCTCCGCGTCCGTCACGCGGATGCGGCTTTGCACCTCGCGCTCGCGCACGCGCTCGATGAGGATCTGGTCGCGCAGGTTGCTGCGAAAGCGCGCGTAGTCAATGCCCTCGGCGGCCAGCCGTTCGCGCAGCTGCGCCATCGTCACCTGGTTCTGCTGAGCGACGTTGGCCACGGCGCGGTCGAGTTCGTTTTCGTCCACGCGCTGGCCGCTGTCGCGGGCGTGCGTGATGATCACTCGCTCATCAATGAGCGCGTCCAGCACTTGCCGCCGCAGGTCAGATTCGGCCGGCAGGCGCGCGCCGGCGCGCTCTGCGTTCTGCCTCACCCGGACCACACGCTGCTCCAGCTCGCTTGCCGTAACGACCTCTTGGTTGACGACGGCCACGATGTAGTCGGCCGTGCGCGGCGTGCTGCTCGCCGCTGGTGCGGCTTGGGCGAGCGCTGGAGGCTGCAGGGCGCACAGTGAGGCGGCCAGCGCGATCGCCATGCGAAACCGGTACGGCGCGCATCGGCTGCGGCGGGGCTTGGCGTGGAGGTTAGTCATAGAAAGGTGTCGTCGCAGGAGCGGGTTGGCTGTCGCGCAGGAGCCGGTAGCCCGGGATATTGTCTTTCAACACCCCGAGAGGATTGGAACCCAGTCTGGAGAGTCCGACGAGCTCCAACTGCAACAGAAGCCGGGTGGTCGCCTCGCTGCGGCCGGTGGACAGGCGCTCGGCCACCACCCGGCCGATCCAGCACCCAGCGTCGTACTCGAAGCCGACGATGGAATCGGTGATGCGGCTATCGCGCATGCTGTAGTTGACGCGGCCCACGCCGTACAAGGTGCCGGCGCACGATGACTTCCGGTGTTCAGGCTTGGATAAGGCTTGCGCCGGACCATGGACCGGCCACTGCCAGCCCAGTTCCAATTGCTCGCTCTCCACCTGCTCACTCAGGCTGCGCGCCAAACGGTAAGTGAGGTTGACCGTTCGAAATGGCCCCGGCGAATAGCGCATGCTGTAAATGGAGCGCATCACCCGGCCGATGTCCGGGTTGTACTGCATGGAAGCGTCCAAGATCCAGTGAGGCACGAGCATGCTGGAGCCGGCGAGCAACACATCGGAGAAGCGCTGGGTCAGGGGGGGCGTGCGCTGGTCGCGGAACAGGTAGCGCTGCACGACGCCCAGCCTCGCCGCTTCGGCACCGGTGTGCGGGTTCAGCAGTCGGGTGGTGAGACCGGCGGTGAGCTGATGCGCGTCCGACACGCGGTCAATGCCGGAGAACTCGTTGTCCGTGTAGATGGACTCGAAGTTGAAGTCCTTGGGTGCGGAATCAAAGTTGGGCAGCCGCGACTGGTCGCGAAACGGCGTGTTCACATACAAGAGGCGCGGTTCCAGTGTCTGCCGCACCTGGCTGCCAAACCACTGCGCGTCGCGCTCGAGCACCCAGGCGCTGTCCAGGCTGAACGAGGGGATGACCCGGCTGGCGTGGCGCCCGCCCTGAAGCGTCGGACGGGCCAGCCAATAGGACGCGGCGTTGAGGGCGAGCCGCGGCGTCAGGCTCCAGCCGGGCGTCACCCAGGGCCAACTCAGCGTGGCGAACAGATGCAGTCGGGTGCCCTCGGGCCGATCGGGATCGTCAACCTCGGGTGGCTTGGCGAAGCGGTTCAGCTCGCCTTCGACACCCAACTCGAAGCCGCCGACGTGCCGAAGCGTGCGTGCGCCGAGTTGGGGGAGGCGTTCGTACAGGTGGGTGACGAGCGGCGGCGGATCGGTCTGGGCGGCGGGCAGCGCTGGGTCGATGGGGCTCTCGGCGTTTTGCAGGATCTGCCAGCGCATGGCCCGCGCGTAGGTGGTCCAGCCGTTGAAGGGCCGTACGGCCTGCAGATCGGACAAAAGCAGCCGCGGTGTGAGCGTGGGCAGCTGGCGAGGGAAGTCCTTCCAGTAGTCGTCATCTGATACGCGAAGCACGCGAAGATCGAGCCGCGCGTCGCTCGGCAGCGCGGAATGGTGCTGCAGCGACAGCGAATGGCGCGACCTGCCGAACAGGTCGTCGTGCGGGAGCAGATCGAGGTTCGCGGTGCCGTGATAGTGGGGCGCGAGGTAGCGGAACTCGCTGCCCATCGACATGCCGCGCTTCGTGCTCATTCCTGGCGTGAAGGTCGCGTCGCGGTTGGGTGCGATGTTCCAGTAGTACGGCACCGCCAGCTGGAAGCCGCCGCGGCTGTCGATATTGATGTCGGGCGGCAGCCAGCCGGACTTGCGCGCATCGGTGAGTGGAAAGCTCAGCACCGGCGCGCCCAGGATCGGCACACCCATGAAGCGCAGCACGGCACCCTCGGCGATGCCTTCGTTGGCCTCCAGGTCCATCTTTACGCGGCGTGTCGACAAGAGCCACGCGGGATCGCCGCTGCCGTCGGCCGGGCAGCTGGTGTAAGTGGCGCCGGTGGCTACCGCGCGCTGGTCATCGATGAAGTCGATGCGGCGCGCCGAGCCGCCCGCGCCGGTGCGGCTGAAGAAGTAGGTGGGCTCGAGGAAGAAGCCTTCGAAACGGCGCACGCGCAGCTGCAGCTCCCGGCCGCTGTACACGTTGCCCTGGTGGCTGATGCGCACACGGCCCCGCGCAATGGCGAGATCCTCGGGATGGTCGTAGCTCAGCCAGTCGGCGCGCAGCACCAAGCCACCGCGGCGCAACTCCGCATCTCCTTCGGCCACGGTCTCGAGGTCGGGCCGACCGCGCACCTCCCGCGCCAGCAGAACAATGGGCAGCTGCCGAGCGGCGTCGCCACTGGGTGGCGCTTGCACGCGCGGCGACATCTGCAGTGCGATGCCCGTATCGACAGGCTCCTGCGCCGCCGCGCACGAGGCCGCAAGCGCGCATGCAGCCGCGATGGGCGCAAGGCGTGCGGGCGATCGGCGTGGAACGTGGCGAGTGCGACTCGGCAAGGCGGGGCGGCAGATGGGCAGGTGAGGGGCCCGCGCATGGCGGCGAAGCGGGGCCGCCATGTGGATGGGGCCGCAGAGGTCGCGGGGGCTGGTTTGTAGAATGGATTATCCATGAGGGTGCCGGCCGGGCGAGTTTTGCCGCCGTCTCCTGCAACGTGGTCCGGCACGCAAAGAGGCGATGACAACAACCCCCGTTTCCCCTTCCACCACTGCGGTTCAGTGGGCCGACGATGCCCGCAGGATTCGGTTCGAAGCTTGGCTTTCCACCGTGGGCCCACGCCACGGGCTGCGGGTCGAGACACTCGAGCCGGCCTCGGCCGATGCCAGCTTCCGGCGCTATCTGCGCATCTCCGGCGATGCCGGCTCCTACATCGTGATGGATGCGCCGCCCGCGCACGAGGACGTGCGGCCTTTCGTGCATGTGGCCTCGCTCATTCGCGGCGCCGGGCTGAACGCGCCCCCGGTGCTGGAGCAGGATGTCGACGACGGGTTCCTGCTGCTCGGCGATCTGGGCACGCGGCTGTATCTGGCCGAGCTGCAGTCGGCAGTGGCCGCGGGCGACGATGCGACGGTGCGGCGGCTGATACGCGATGCCATGGTGGCGCTCGTGACCTGGCAGCGCCTGGTCGACGCGTCCAGCTTGCCGCCCTACGATGAGGCGCTTTTGCGGCGGGAGATGCAGCTCTTTCCCGACTGGTGCGTCGAGCGCGAATACGGCCAGACGTGGACCGATGCGCAACACGAGCAATGGCAGGCCGCGACCCAGCTGCTCGTGCGCAGCGCGCTGGCGCAGCCCACGGTTGCGGTGCATCGCGACTACATGCCGCGCAACCTCATGGCCTGCGCCGCCGGCAACCCCGGCATCCTCGACTTCCAGGATGCCGTGCGCGGGCCGATCACGTACGACGTGGCGTCGCTGCTGCGTGATGCGTTCATCAGCTGGGAAGAGGAGCAGGAGATCGACTGGGCTGCGCGCTACTGGGAGCAGGCCCGCAAGGCGCAGCTGCCCGTGGCCGATGACTTCGGCGAGTTCTGGCGCCAACTCGAATGGATGGGCCTGCAGCGCCATCTGAAGGTGCTGGGCATCTTCTGCCGCCTCAAGCATCGCGATGGCAAGCCGCGCTACAGCGAGGACCTGCCGCGTTTCTTCCGCTACGCACACCACGTCGCCTCGCGCTACCACGGCTTGGGCCCGCTGGCGCGGCTGCTGGAGCCGCTGATGGGCGAAACGCGGACCGACGTGTTCTTCTGACCCGGTCGTTGCTTGCAGAGGCAGGCCGCAAAGCTGCGGCTGCCCATAGCTTCGCGGCATACAGGCAGGACAATCGCGCCCATGCTTCGAATCACCGAACTGCGACTGCCGCTCGACCATCCCGAAGCGGCGCTGCGCGCGGCCGTCGCGCAGCGGCTGGGTATCCGCGACACCGAGCTGAAGAGCTTCACGGTGTTCAAGCGCAGCCACGACGCGCGCAAGAAGCACGCGGTGGTGTTCATCTACACCATCGATTGCGAGCTGGCCGACGAGGCGGGCGTGCGTGTCCGTCTGGAGGGCGACCGGCACGTGGGCCCCGCGCCTGACACGCGCTATCGATTCATCTCGCAGGTGCCGGCCGGCTTCTTCGCCGGGGGGCGGCCACGGCCGATCGTCGTGGGCTTTGGCCCGTGCGGCATCTTCGCGGCCATGATCCTCGCGCAGATGGGTCTGTGCCCCATCGTGCTGGAGCGGGGCAAGCCGGTGCGCGAGCGCACCCGCGACACCTGGGGGCTGTGGCGCAAGCGGGTGCTGGATCCGGAGTCGAACGTGCAGTTCGGCGAGGGCGGCGCCGGCACCTTCTCCGACGGCAAGCTCTACAGCCAGATCAGCGACGCGCGCCACCTGACTCGCAAGGTGCTCACCGAGTTCGTGAAGGCGGGGGCACCCGAAGAAATCCTCTACGTGGGCAAGCCGCACATCGGCACCTTCCGTCTGGTGAGCATGGTGGAGAAGATGCGCGCCGAGATCGAATCGCTGGGCGGCGAGATCCGTTTCCAGCAGCGGGCGACTGACCTGCTGATCGAGTCGGACCAGGTGTGCGGCGTGGTGCTCGCCTCCGGCGAAACGCTGCGAGCGGACCATGTGGTGCTCGCGCTGGGCCACAGCGCGCGCGACACCTTTGTGATGCTGCACGCCCGGGGCGTGTTCATGGAGGCCAAGCCGTTTTCGGTGGGGTTTCGCATCGAGCATCCGCAGTCGCTCATCGACCGGGCGCGATTCGGGCCGACAGCCGGCCATCCGCTGCTGGGGGCGGCCGACTACAAGCTCGTGCATCACGCGAGCAACAGCCGGTCGGTCTACAGCTTTTGCATGTGCCCGGGCGGCACGGTGGTGGCGGCCGCTTCTGAGCCGCATCGCGTGGTGACGAACGGCATGAGCCAATATTCGCGTAACGAGCGCAACGCGAATGCCGGCATCGTGGTGGGCATCACGCCGCGCGACTACGTGGTCGACCGCGAGGCTGCCGAGCCCGTGAATCCGCTGGACGGCATCGCTTTCCAGCGTCAGTGGGAGTCGCTGGCCTTCGAGTTGGGCGGCAGCAACTACAACGCGCCGGGGCAACTGGTGGGCGACTTCCTTCGCGGCCGGCCGTCCACCGAGTTGGGCAGCGTGCTGCCGTCGTACCAGCCCGGCGTGCACCTCACGGACCTGTCTCCCAGCCTGCCGTCCTATGTGATCGAGGCGATCCGCGAAGCGCTGCCGGCATTCGAGCAACACATCAAGGGCTTCGCAATGAACGACGCCGTGCTGACCGGCGTGGAAACCCGCACCTCATCGCCGCTACGCATCACGCGCGGCAAGGATGGGCAGAGCCTGAACGTGCGCGGCCTGTACCCCGCGGGCGAAGGCGCCGGCTATGCGGGCGGCATCATGTCGGCGGGGGTCGATGGCATCGAGGCCGCTGAAGCCGTGGCGCGTTCGATGCTCGGCATGGAGATCACCGCGCCTGTGTGATGCCGCGCGCTATGGCGCGCGGGTGTACCAAAGGTCCTGAATCAACAGCGACTTCAGCGGCCCCGCACCTTCGGTGGCAAGGTACTCGTCGATGCGCCGTCGCATCTCGGCCGACATTTGCTCAATGCCGTGCGCGCCGGCCAAGTCTTGCGTGCGCTGCGTGTTCACGCTGACCTCCAGCAGGAGCTGAACCTCGCGGAGTCGCCGCTCCACCGCGCGGCGTGTGTCGCTGTTGCCGGCGTCCAGGGCGACGCGAACCTTCACGAGCGTGCCGTCCTGGGTGGTGGCGCGGACCTGACCGATGCTCGTCCATTGCGGTGTCGGCCGGCCCTCCTTGCTCCACAGGGCTGGCAGATCGAGCCACTGCATGCCGCCTGCGATGCCGGCGGGCACGGCGATCACCGCGGCGATCCCGAGCACGATGAGCAGCGCGCGCCGGCTGTCGGTGCCCTTGTGTCCGGAGGACGACGCCATGCGTCAGGGGCAGGCTGCGATGACCTGCGCCACCGCCGCCGTGAGTTTCTTGCCGTACGGCACGTGCAGGAACTCGTTGGGGCCATGCGCGTTGCTCTTGGGGCCCAGCACGCCGCAGACCATCATCTGCGCCTTGGGGAAGCCCGCTTGCAGCATGCTCATGAGCGGGATGGTGCCGCCCTGGCCGATGTAACCGCAAGGTGCGCCGAAGTGCGCTTGCGAGGCGGCGTCGAGCGCGCCCTGAAGCCACGGAGCGAGCGAGGGCGCGTTCCAGCCGGTGGCGCCCTGGGCGCCCACGCGGCCGTCAGGGTGGAAGGTGACGCGGGCGTTGTAGGGCGCGTTGTCTTCCAGCAGCGCCTTGAGCTCCTGCGCGGCGCGATTCCCGTCGACGAGCGGAGGCAGGCGCAGCGACAGCTTGAAGGCGGTGTAGGGGCGAAGCACGTTGCCGGCATTGCGCAGATCAGGCATGCCGTCGACGCCGGTGATGGACAGCGTGGGCCTCCACGTGCGGTTGATCAGGGCCTGCGCCGGATCGGTGGTGGTGGGCAAGGCCGGTTGGCCGTCGGCGCCGCACGCCCAAGGGAAGCGCTTCCAGACCTCGTCGCCCAGGATGGCTGCCGTGGCGCGCGCTTGCTCGACGCGCTCGAAGGGGATCTCGCAATGAAAGCTTCGAGGAAGGAGATCACCGGTCGTGGCGTCCTCCAGGCGGTCGAGCACCTGGCGCAGGATGCGAAAGCTCGATGGCACGAGCCCGCTAGCGTCGCCGGAATGCACGCCCTCGGTGAGGATTTCGACCTTCAGCGTGCCGGTTACGTTGCCGCGCAGGCTGGTGGTGAGCCACAGTTGGTCGTAGTTGCCGGCGCCACTGTCCAGACAGACGACCAGCCCGACGTCGCCAAGGCGCGGATGCAGCACGTCGATGTAGGCCGGCAGATCCTGCGAGCCGCTTTCTTCGCAGGTCTCGATGAGGCCCACGCAGCGCGGTCGCGCGATGCCCTGGCGGTCGAGCGCTGCGATGGCGGTGATTGCAGCGTAGATGGCGTAGCCGTCGTCGGCCCCTCCGCGGCCGTAGAGCAGACCGTCCTCGTACTTGGGCGTCCAGGGGCCGAGGTCGCTGCGCCAGCCGTTGAACTCGGGCTGCTTGTCGAGGTGGCCGTACAGGCACACGGTGGCGGTGCTGTCCGGGCGTGTGGCCGGTGCTTCGAAGAAGATGACCGGCGTGCGGCCCTCCAGGTGGACCACTTCCAGCACCAGGCCCTGGAGCTGCTGCCGTTCCACCCAGGCGGCAGCGTCTCGCACCACACGCTCGATGTAGCCGTGCTGCTGCCAGTCGGCATCGAACATCGGGCTCTTGGCCGGGATGCTGATGTACTCGGTGAGGGCCGGCACGATGGTTTCGTCCCAACGGCGCTCGGCGAAGGCGGCGAGCGCCGCGGCTTCGTCGGGCTGCACGGGCAGCAGCGGGTCGCGTGCATTCATGGCGTGCTCCTTCGTGGGCAGCGACGAGTTTAGGCGGCGGGGATGTCGACAGGCGATGCGGGCCATCGCACAAGCGTGGCGAAGATCGCGCCCTGCCCGGCTTCATGGAGACGTCGTGGAGGCAGGTGGCAGCGGCACTGCTGTCCCCAGGGCGCCGTAGGCTCTTGCGGATCGTGTCAGCGCCAGCCGCCTCCCAGCACCTTGTACAGATTCACCAGGCTCTGCGCCTGAAGCGCCTGCACCTGCACCACCGACTGCTGGGCGGCGAAGAGCGAGCGCTGGGCATCGAGCACGTCGAGGTAGCTCGCCACGCCGTTGTCGTAGCGCAGCTGTGCGAGACGCGTGCGCACGGCCTCGGCCTGCGCCTGCGCCAGCTGTGCGCGTAGCTGGTCCGAGAGGGTCGCGCGGCCGGCCAGCGCATCAGACACTTCGCGGAATGCGGTCTGCAGCGATTTCTCGTAGCGGGCCAGCGCGATGTCGCGGCCGGCGGTGGCGAACTCGAGGTTGGCCTGATTGCGGCCGGCGTCGAAGATGGGCAACAGCAGTTGCGGTGCGAAGGTCCAGGCCAGCGAGCCGCCCTTGAAGAGGCCGGACAGCTCCGAACTGGCGGTGCCCGCGCTCGCGGTGAGCGTGATGCGCGGGAAGAAGGCCGCGCGGGCCGCGCCGATGTCGGCATGCGCCGCGATCAGCTGCTGCTCGGCCGCGCGCACGTCGGGCCGCCGCACCAGCACCTCAGAGGGCACGCCGGCCGGCAGGTCGGCCACCATGCGCTGGTCGGTCACGCCCAGACCGGCAGGCAGGTCGGCCGGCAGCGGCTGGCCCAGCAGCAGCACCAGCGCGTTCTCATCCTGCATGCGCTGGCGCGTGAGCTGTGCCAACGTGGCGCGAGCGCTCTCGAGCAGTGACTCAGCTTGGCGGAAGTCGATCTCGGAAGACGCACCGTTCTCGAACTTGAGGCGCGTGAGGCGCAGCGACTCTTCGCGGGTGGTGAGCGCTTCGCGGGTGACGCGCAGCAGCTCGTCGTCGGCCAGCAAGCTGAGGTAGGCGTTGGCCACCCCGGCCACGAGGCTCAGCTGCACCGTCTTGCGTGCTTCCTCGGTGCCCAGCAGCTGGGCAGCGGCTGACTCGCTGAGCTGGCGCACGCGGCCGAACAGATCGAGCTCGTAGGCAGTGATGCCCAGGCCCACGCTGTACAGGCTGGAGATCTCGCCTTCGCGGGTGGTGGAAGGCTGGCGCGTGGCGTTGGCCCCCAGGTTGACCGTGGGCAGCAGGTCGGCGCGGCGCAGCTGCAGTTGCGCGCGCGCCTGCTCGATCTGCAGCACGGCCACGCGCAGGTCGCGGTTGTTGGCAAGCGCGATCTCGACGAGCCGCTTGAGCCGCTCGTCGCCAAAGAACTGCGGCCAGGCGATCTCGTCGGCGGGCGACGCGGTGGAAGGGCCGGTGATGTCGCCGCCGGCGAAAGCTGCCGGCACCGGCGCAGCGGGCCGCTCGTATCGCGGCGCGAGCGAACCGCAGCCGGCGAGTGTGGCGGCAGCGGCGACCAACACCGCGCCGCAAAGAAGGTGGCGCCTACTCATGCGCAGCTCCCGTGGCGGCCGTGCCCGGACCACCGGGCCCGCCGCGCGGCGGCTCCGCGCCCTCGGCCTCCAGCTCATGCGCGTACATGCGGCGCTGTCGCTCACTGCCCTTGAAGAAACGCCGCACGACCACGAAGAAGGCCGGCACGAAGAACACCGCGAGCACGGTGGCGGTCAGCATGCCGCCGATCACGCCGGTGCCGATCGCGCGTTGGCTGGCCGAGCCCGCGCCGGAGGCGATGGCCAGCGGCAGCACGCCCAGGATGAACGCCATCGACGTCATGATGATGGGCCGAAAGCGCAGGTGCGCGGCGGTCAGCACCGACTCGACCACGCTCTTGCCCTGCGCATGAAGATCCTTGGCGAATTCGATGATCAGCACCGCGTTCTTGGCCGACAGGCCGATCACCGTGATCAGGCCGACCTTGAAGTAGATGTCGTTGGACAGCCCCCGCATCGACGCGGCCAGCACCACGCCCAGCACGCCCAGCGGCACGACGAGGACGACCGACAGCGGAATGGACCAGCTCTCGTACAGCGCGGCAAGGCACAGGAACACCGCGAGCAGCGAGAAGCCGAACAGGATGAAGGCCGTGGCGCCAGCCAGCCGTTCTTCGCGCGACTGGCCGGTCCACTCGTACGCGAAGCCGGCCGGCAGTTGCGCGGCCAGCCGTTCCATTTCGGCCATCGCCTCGCCGGTGCTGTAGCCGGGCGCGGCTTCACCACCGATGCGCATGCTCGGGTAGCCGTTGTAGCGAATCGTCTGCATCGGGCCGGTCACCCATCGGGTATTGGCGAAGGCGGCGAGCGGCACCGGCTGCCCGCGGCTGTTCACCGTGTTGAGCTGAAGCAGATCGTCCGGCTGCATTCGCGCGGGGGCGTCGGCCTGCACGATCACCCGTTGCAGCCGGCCCGCGCTGGGGAAGTCGTTCACGTATACCGAACCGAGCGCGGCCGAGATGGTTGCGTTGACAGCGTCAAAGCCCACGCCCAGCGCGCTGGCCTTGTCGCGGTCGACCTCGAGCTGCAACTGCGAAGCGTCTTCCAGGCCGTCGGGCCGCACGCCGGTGAGCACCTTGCTCTGTGCGGCCATGCCCAGCAGTTGATTGCGTGCGGCGACCAGCGCTTCATGGCCGTTGCCGCCGCGGTCCTGCAGGCGGAAGTTGAAGCCGGAGGCGGTGCCCAACTCGGGAATGGGCGGCGGGCTCAGGGGGAAGATGAAGGCGTCGCGCACGCCCATCAACGCCCCGAACGCGCGCCCCGCCACGGACTGTGCGGTGTGCTCCGCGCCTTCGCGCTCGGCCCAATCCTTGAGCGTGACGAACGCAAGGCCGGCGTTTTGTCCCTGGCCTGAGAAGCTGAAGCCCAGCACGGCCACCATGCTGCGCACCTCGGGCTGCTTGAGCATGAAGCTTTCCACCTGCTCCATCACCGACAGCGTGCGCTGGCTGGTGGCGCCCGGCGGCAGCTGCACATTGACGATCATGTAGCCCTGGTCCTCGGCGGGCAGGAAAGAGCCGGGCAGCCGCGTGAGAAAAAGAACGGTGGCGCCGATGATGGCCGCGTACACGATGGCCATGCGCCCGGTGCGCTTGAGCAACCGCGCCACCCAGCCCTCGTAGCCGCGCGCCGTGCGTGAGAAACCGCGGTTGAACCAGCCGAAGAAACCCGTCTTGGCGTGGTGGTGCCCAGCCTCTACCGGCTTGAGCAGCGTGGCACACAAGGCGGGCGTGAGAGACAGCGCCATGAAGGCCGACAGCGTGATGGATGACACCATCACCGCTGCGAACTGCCGGTAGATGTTGCCCACCGAGCCGGTGAAGAACGCCAGTGGCACGAACACCGACACCAGCACCACCGTCACGCCGATGATCGCCCCGGAGATCTGCCCCATGGCTTTGCGCGTGGCCGCGCGCGGCGGTAGCCCCTCCTCGCTCATGATGCGCTCGACGTTCTCGACCACCACGATGGCGTCGTCGACCACGATGCCGATCACCAGCACCATGCCGAAAAGCGTGAGCACGTTGATCGAGAAGCCCAGCGCCAGCAGCACGCCGAAGGTGCCCAGCAGCGAGATCGGCACCACGATGGTCGGGATGACGGTGTAGCGCCAGTTTTGCAGGAACAGGAACATCACCAGGAACACCAGAAGCACCGCCTCGGCCAGCGTTTCCACCACCTGCGTGATGGAGATGCGCACGAAGCGAGAGCTGTCGTAGGGGATGCTGTAGGTCATGCCCGCGGGGAAGTAGCGCGCGAGCTGGTCCATGCGCTCGCGCACCGCGGTGGCCGTGGCCAGGGCGTTCCCGGTGGGCGACAACTGGATGCCGATGCCGGTGGACGGCCGGCCATTCAGCCGTGCCGAGGTGGTGTAGTTCTGGGCGCCGAGTTCCACCCGTGCCACGTCGCGCAACCTCACGCTGGAGCCATCGGGGTTGGCGCGCAAGACGATGTTGCCGAACTGCTCCACGCCGGCCAGTTGGCCGTTCACCACCACCGTGGCGAAGATCGGTTGGCCGGGCACGTTGGGCAGGTCGCCGATGGTGCCCGAAGAGACCTGCGCGTTCTGCGCGCGGATGGCGGCCGCCACCTCGGAAGGGGCGAGGTTGAAGCCAGTGAGCTTGGCAGGGTCGATCCACACGCGCATGGCCCGCTCGGTGCCGAACAGCTGCGCCTGCCCCACACCCGGCACGCGCTGAAGTTCGGGCACCACGTTGCGCGAGGCGTAGTCGCCCAACGCGATCGGATCGAACTCGCCGTTTTCCGACGAGAGGATCGCGAACATCAGGAAGTTCGGTCGCGCCTTGTCCACGCGCACGCCCTGTTGCGTCACCGCCTGCGGCAGGCGCGGTGATGCGCGGCTCAGGCGGTTTTGCACGTCTACCTGGGCGAGGTCGGGGTGGGTGCCCGGCTCGAAGCTGAGCGTGATGGAGCCGGTGCCGTTGGCTTGGCTCACCGATTCCATGTAGATGAGCCCCGGCGAACCGTTCATCTCCTGCTCGATCACGCTCATCACGCTCTCTTCGAGCGTCTTCGCAGAGGCGCCTGGGTAGATTGCGTTGATGACGATGGACGGCGGGGCCACCGGCGGGTACTGCGAGATGGGCAACTGGGTCACGGCCACGCTGCCCATCACGATGATGAACAGCGCGATCACCCACGCGAAGATGGGCCGGTCGATGAAAAAGCGGGCCATGGTGAGGGCCTTCCCTTCAGCGTGAAGCGGCCGGCGCCGGCGGACGGGTGGCCGCGTGCGCCACCGTGCCGTTCTCCTCCGGCGCATCGGAGGAAGCCGCCGACGATGGCGATGCGGGCGGCGCCGACGCCGCGCTCGTCCACGGCACCGGCTTCACCGGCCCGGGTCCGTGCAGCTTCTGGAAGCCGTCGACCATCACCTGCTCGCCGGGCTTGAGTCCGTCGAGCACCACCCACTGGCCGCCCCGCGCGCTGCCCACTTTCACGGGGCGCGGCGCGACCTTGCCGTCGGTGCCGACCACCATCACGCTGTCGCCCTGCGTCGAACGCTGCACCGCCTGCTGGGGCAGCAGCATGGCCTGCTCGGCCTCTGCCTGTTCCAACCGTACGCGCACGTACAGCCCAGGCAGCAGCAGCCCCTCGGGGTTGGGCAATTCGGCACGCAGCGTGATCTGGCCGGATGTCGTGTCGACGCTCAGGTCGGAGAACAGCAGCCGGCCCGCATGGCGGTAGGCGCTGCCATCGTCCAGCAGCACCTGCACGCTCGCCGCCTCCGGGCCCGATGCTCGGCGCAGCCGGCCTTCGGCCAGCGCGCGCCGAAGCCGCAGCACCTCGCTGGCCGGCTGCGTGAAGTTCACGTACATCGGATGGATCTGCTGCACTACCGCCAGCGGCGTGGCCTCGCCCTGTCCGACCAGCGCCCCTTCGGTGACGAGCGCGCGGCCGATGCGCCCGGCAATGGGAGACGTGACGCTGGCATAACCCATGTTGATGCGCGCCGTGGCCACGGCGGCGCGGCCGGCGGCCACATCGGCCTGAGCCTGCTGGTGCGCCGCCACCGCATTCACGTACTCCTGCCGGCTGATTGCGTTGGCCTCCACCAGTGGCTTGAAGCGTTCCACCAGCGCACTGGCCTGCCCCAGCTGAGCCTGTGCGCGCGCCAGTGTGGCCTCGGCTGACTGCAAGGCGGCGCGGTACGGACCCGCATCGATGCGAAACAGCGGCTGACCGGCGCGCACCTCACTGCCTTCGCGGAACAGCCGCTCCTGCAGGATGCCGGCGGCGCGGGCGCGCACCTGCGCCACCCGCGACGCTTCCAGGCGACCCGGCAGCTCGTTGACCAGGCCGACCGGCTGCGGTCTCACGGTGACCACGCCCACTTCCGGCGGCGGAGGAGTTCCCCCGCCCGCGCCGGCGGCCGCTGGTGTTTCCTGACGGTCGCAGGCTGCGAGCAGCGACATCAGCAGCACGATGGTGGCGGCACGGGCAACACGCGAGATCACGGGGGGCGCTGCAACGTGGGGCGAGGCAGACATGCAAGACCCTTCAAGAAATGGCGCCGGCGAGGCGCTGCGCGAGTGGAGTGGGCGTTTCAAACGGGATGCGGTCGCGGCGCGCCGAATGGCCGGGCAGTATATACATACAGTCGTGAATGTATATTTGCTGCCCCCTACCGTACCCGGCAAAGGCAACCCTCATGGTCCGACGCACCAAGGAAGAGGCGCAGGCTACCCGCAAGCGCATTCTGGACACCGCCGAGGTGGTTTTCCATCGGCGCGGCGTTTCGCGCACCACTTTGCAGCAAGTGGCTGAGGCCGCCGGGGTGACGCGCGGGGCGATCTACTGGCATTTCCGCGACAAGGCTGAGCTCTTCGACGCCATGATGCAACGTGTTTTGCTGCCGCTGGAGCAGCAGGCGTTGCACGGCGCCGCGCCGGAAGATCCGATCGAGGCGCTGCGCCGCAACGTTGCCACGGCGTTGCGCAAGACCGTGTCCGATCCGCAGGTGCGCCGAGTGTTCGAGATCGCCAGCCAGAAGGTGGAGTACGTCGATGAGTTGGAGGCGGTGCGCGAACGCCGCCTCGCATGGCGCGAAACCTGGCTGGACCACGGCGAGCGGTCGCTGCGCCAGGCGGCGCGCCAGGCCGGCACCACGCTCGCCGTGCCGGCGCGCGCCGCCGCATTGGGCCTGCACGCGCTCATCGACGGGCTGATCCAGAACTGGATGCTCGACCCGCAGGCGTTCGATCTGGTGAAGACCGGCCGGCGCGTGCTCGACGCCTACCTGGCTGGCCTGTGGGTGCTGAAGCCGGTCGACGCGGCGGGAGTGCCGCGAACTCGGAGCGTTTCGCGGCGCGCGCGCTGAAGTCGGCGAGGTGGAGGTCTTCAGCCCGCGCGCTGGAACTTGAACACCGCCACGCTGGCCATGAGGTTGGGAAAGCGCCGCACCACGCGGCCGCTCTGGATGCCGAACGAATCGAGCACGCGCAGGCCGTCCTTGCGCGCCAGCACCTCGAAGTCGGTGTAGGTGCCCACGCGTATGTTGGGCGTGTCATACCACTCGAAAGGCAGCGCCTTGGTCACCGGCATGCGGCCGGTCACGATGCGCAGCCGGTTGGGCCAGTGCGCGAAGTTCGGGAAGCTCACGATGCCGATGCGGCCCACGCGCGCCGTCTCGCGCAGCATGCGCTCGGTGTTGCGCAGGTGCTGCATGGTGTCGAGTTGCAGCACCACGTCGAAGCTCTGGTCCTCGAACATCGCAAGGCCGTCTTCGAGGTTCAGCTGGATCACGTCCACGCCGCGCCGCGCGCAGGCCAGCACGTTGTCGTCGGCGATCTCCACGCCGTAGCCTGTGCAGCCTCGCCGGTCGCGAAGCAGCGCAAGCAGTTCGCCGCTGCCGCAGCCCAGGTCGAGCACGCGCGAGCCGGCCGGCACCAGCTGGGCGATCAGCTCCATGTCGCGCCGCTCAGACATGTGGAGCCTCGACGGAGGGGCTGGATGGCGCAGGCTCCAAGCTAGGCCCTTGCGCTGAATCGGAGATCGAGGGTGCGGCGCGTTCGTGTGCGATGTTCTCGAAGCAGGCCCGTAGCAGCGAGTGATAGCGCGGGTCGTCCAGCAGGAAGGCATCGTGCCCGTGCGGGGCCTCGATCTCGGCGTAGCTCACACGGCGGTTGTTGTCGAGCAGCGCCTTGACGATCTCGCGCGAGCGTGCCGGCGAGAAGCGCCAGTCGGTGGTGAAGCTGACCAGCTGGAACTGGCAGGTGGCATTTGCGAACGCAGTGGTGAGATCACCGCCGTGCTGGCGCGCCGGGTCGAAGTAGTCGAGCGCGCGCGTGATCAGCAAGTAGGTGTTGGCATCGAAGTAGTCGCTGAACTTGTCGCCCTGGTGGCGTAGATAGCTCTCGATCTCGAACTCGATGTCTTGCGTGCTGTAGGCATAGCGCGTGGCGTGGCCGTTGCCGTTGCGGATCAGGCGTCCGAACTTGCTGGCCATCACGTCGTCGCTGAGGTAGGTGATGTGGCCGATCATGCGGGCCACCCGCAGGCCGCGCTTGGGCACCACGCCGTGCGCGTAGTAATGGCCGCCGTGGAAATCGGGGTCGGTGACGATCGCGCGGCGTGCCACCTCGTTGAACGCGATGTTCTGTGCCGAGAGGTTGGGCGCCGTGGCTACCGCGATGCAGTGACGCAGCCGCTCGGGGTAGCGCAAAGACCAAGATAGCGCCTGCATGCCGCCCAGGCTGCCCCCGAGCACCGCCGCGAGTTGCCGGATGCCCATCGCATCGAGCAGGCGGGCCTGCGCGTCGACCCAGTCCTCCACCGTCACTACCGGGAAGTCGGCGCCATAGGGCCGCCCGGTGTCGGGGTTGGTATGCATGGGCCCGGTGGAGCCGAAGCACGAGCCCGGGTTGTTCACGCCGATGACGAAGAAGCGGTTCGTGTCCAGCGGCTTGCCGGGCCCGACGAGGTTGTCCCACCACCCCTCGCTGCGCGGCTGGCCGGCGTAGGTGCCGGCCACGTGGTGCGAGGCATTGAGCGCGTGGCACACGAGCACGGCGTTGCTGCGCTCGGCGTTCAGCGCGCCGTAGGTCTCGTAGACCAGTGTGTAGTCGCGCAGCACCGCGCCGCTTTGCAGCGACAGCGGTTCGGCGAAATGCCGCGATTGCGGCGTGACGTCACCTACCGATGGCATGGTTCAGATCAAAGCAAAAGACCCGGCGCCGCCAAAGCGGGACACCGGGTCCGTGTCCATCTTTAGCTGCATTTATTGAGCGCCCGCAAGCCGGAACAAATCAGCGCTGAGCGGCGAGTATAGCCAGCGGCGCCCTCCTGGCCGCGTCAGCTCGGCTTGAATAGAACTAGTCGATCGACTAATGCATGCGTGGACCTCGTGCTGCGGGCGTTGCGGGCGACCCGCCGCGCCGCGCGCACGCGGCAGCGTGGGCCGTGTGCGCCGCAAGGAGGTGTCGTGAGGACTGGTCTGTGGTGCTGTGCGTCCGGTTTGCTGGTCGCGGCCTGCACACCCGCCCCGCCGCCCGCGTGGTCTGGCCATGTCGAGGGGACTACATCTATGTCGCCTCGCCGCTCGGCGGCAGCCTGCAGCAGCTCGCCGTGCATCGCGGGCAGTCGGTGCAAGCAGGGGCGCCAACTCTTCACGCTGGAATCCGAGAGCGAGCGTGCCGCGCGTGACGAAGCCGCTGCCCTCATGGCCGCGGCCCAGGCACAGGCTGAGGATGCTGCCAAGGGCGACGCCCCGCCGAACTGGCCGTGACGCAGGCACAGCTGGCGCAGGCGCGCTTTGCGATCGCCGAGTACACGCGGCAGGAGGAGCTGCGGGCGCAGGGCTTCGTGTCGCAGGCGCGGGTCGACGCTGCACGCAGCGCGAGGCAGCAATCGCGCCAGCGCGTGGCCGAGCTCGAAGCCGCGGTGCGCGTGGCGCGGTTGCCGGCGCGCGAAGACACGCGTTCCGCCGCCGAGGCGCAGGCGCAGGCGGCCCGGCAGGCGCTGCGGCAAGCCGAATGGCGCGCGCAGCAGAAGGCGCAGCGTGCGCCTGCCGACGCGGTGGTGGCCACCGTGGACGCCACCGACCCTTCGGCGTCCAGCAACGCCATCGCGGCGCTGGCCGAGGTGGCCGGGCTGGCACTTCGAACCGAACTGACCGGGCCCCTGCTGGCACTGCAGCCGGGCCCGGATCCCTTCGAGATTCGTGTGCACCGCCGCTACAACCCCGAGGGCCTGTCGCGCTACAACATCGTGCCGGGTCTCATCGGCACAATTCTCGCCATGACGATGGTGATGCTCACAGGCTTTGGCCATGACCCGCGAGCGCGAGCGGGGAACCATGGAAAACCTGCTGGCCACGCCGGTGCGGCCGGTGGAGGTGATGCTCGGCAAGATCCTGTCCTACATCGTCATCGGGTACGTGCAGTGGGTGTGATCCTTTTGGCCGCATGGCTGCTGTTCGAAGTGCCCATGGCGGGCAGCTTCTGCTCCTGATGGTGATGATCGGGGTCTTCATGCTGGCCAATCTGAGCGTGGGCTTTACCTTCTCCACGCTGGCCCACAACCAGCTTCAGGCCATGCAGATGACCTTCTTCTTCTTTCTGCCATCCATCCTGCTGTCGGGGTTCGTGTTTCCCTTCCGGGGCATGCCGCGCTGGGCCCAGTGGCTGGGCGAGGCGCTGCCGCTCACTCATTTCCTGCGCATCGTGCGCGGCATCATGCTCGAGGGCAACGGCGCCGAGCAGTTACTGCCCGAGCTGTGGCCGATGCTTGCCTTCTTTTGGCGGCAGGCACGCTGGCACTTGCGCGCTACCGCCGCACGCTCGACTGAGCCACGAGCTCCGGGTGAACCCGGACCGCACTTGCGGGGGTGTGCCGGTGAGATCGCACTGGAAGAATGCGGAACTTTTCACACTTTCCCGCTGATCGCCCGGATGAACACCGTCGCCCTCCTGCACAGCGACCTCGAGGTCGCACGGCCATTGGCTGCGCGCATCTCGACCGTCCCGGGGCTGGCGGTGCGGGGCATCGCCCGCACCCTTCCGGCGCTGCGTGAACTCCTGGCGCAGGAGTTGCCGGATCTGCTGCTCATCGACCTGATGCTGCCGGCGCGGCATGTGACTGCCCTGCTGCGCGAGCTGTGCCGCCCCGGCAGGCACCGTCGCCCGCAGGTGCTGGTGCTGTCGCTCTCCGCCGACGACCCGCGCGTGATGGAGGCCCTGAAGCAGGGTGCGGACGGCTACTTTGCGCACGGGCCGGCTTCGCCTTCGCTGATCGAGGCCATAGAGCAGGTGCTGCGTGGAGAGTCGGCGATGACGCCGCAGATCGCGCGAGAGGTGAGATCGCATTTCACTTCGCTTGCGCAGTACACGTCTCGAGACGTCGCACTCACCGACACCGACTGGCGGCTTCTCCAGTGGACGGCAGAAGGCTTTCTCACCGGCGAGGTGGCTCGGGCGCTTCAGCTTTCGGCGCATGGCGTCGGCCTGCGCATCCGCCACATCTACAGGTTGTTGCAGGGCGAGCCGCACGCCGCGGCCCGCGCGTTGCCGGCGGCCTGAATCGCGCAGTGGACTAGGCGGCCGGCGGCAGGGTGTCGATGAAGCTGGGGCGCTGCGCCAGCTTTTCCGCCAGCCGTGCCAAGCTGGCATGTTTGGCGCGCCAGTCGATGTCGGGGAAGCGGAAATCAAGGTAGCCGAGCGCGCACCCGACCGCAATGTCGGACAGGGAGAAGTGAATGCCCGAGCAGAAGGGCTTGTCGCCCAAGCCCTTGCTCATGGCCCCGAGCGAGGCATGCACCTTGCCCAGCTGACGCTCGACCCAGGCACGGCAGTGCTCGCCCTCGCGGCGACCGCTCCAGGTGTCTTCCAGCCGGGCGAGGACCAGCGCTTCCAGCACGCCGTCGGCGAGCGCTTCCCAGGTACGTACCTCGGCGCGCTCGCGACCGCGCTCAGGGATCAGCTTGCCCACTGGCGAGAGTGTGTCGACGTACTCCACGATCACCCGCGAGTCGAACACCGCCTCGCCGCCTTCCATCACCAGGCAGGGCACCTTCCCGAGAGGATTGGACTGCAAGATGCGATCGCTGGCCCATACGTCTTCGAGCTCAAACTGATAGTCCAGCCTTTTCTCCGCCAGCACGATGCGCACCTTGCGCACGAAAGGGCTGGTGAGCGAGCCGATAAGTTTCATGCTTTGTCATTCCTGTTCGATTCATTCTAGCCAAGCGGCCTGTCGCGACGCCCTGCTCGCCGGTGTAGAGTGCGCCGAGGGAGGGAGCCCGCGCATCGCACCGCGGGACATCAAACGACATGAGCACCATCGGTATGACGGTTCGCAACGGGCCGCAGTTTCAGGACACCGTTCCCAGCGAGCCCGTGGCCCACAAGGTCGGGCGCCAGATGGAGATTCGATTCACCGGGTCGGGCAGCGAGTATTTCCGCATCTGGATCGTGAACCTGCTGCTTACGCTGGTGACGCTGGGCCTCTACTACCCATGGGCCAAGGTGCGTCGGCTGCGCTACTTCTACGGCAACACGCTGGTCGACGGCCATCCGCTCGACTTCCACGGCGAGCCGATGAAGATGCTGCGCGGCTACCTGCTCGTCGGCGCGATGGTGCTCGTGTACTCGCTTGCCGGGCAGGTGTCGCCCACGGCGGGGCTGGTGGCCTTTCTCATCGTGGCGGCGATCTGGCCGGCGCTGCTCAAGTCGTCGATGCGATTTCGCTTGGCCAACACGAGCTGGCGCGGGCTGCGCTTTCGATTCAAGGGCAGCCTGGGCGGTGCGTACCGCGCGCTCCTGCCGATCTTCGTGCCCGCCGTGGCCATGCTTGCGGCGGCGACGGCCATCGACGATCCCCGTGCCCTGCCGGCCTGGTACGTCGCATGGGTGCTGGCGGTCGTGGGGGCCATGATCGCGGTTGGCCCGTGGCTGTGGTGGAACCTCAAGAAGTACCAGCACGATCACTACGCGCTCGGTCAATGGCAGACCGAGCTGAGCGCGTCGCGCGGATCGTTCTACGTGGTGTTCCTCAAAACTTTCGGCGTAGTCGCCGCGATGCTTGTCGTGCTGGCGCTTTGCATGGTGGCCACAGCAGGGTTGGGCGCGCTGTCGCGCGGAGGCGCAGGCACCGTGGCGGCCATCGTGCTGGGTGTGCTCATCGCAATCACAGCGATGTTCGCGCTGCAACTCGTGCCCCGGCCCTATTTCACATCTCGCATGCAGAATCTGCTGTGGTCGTGCACGGGTAGCAGGGCCGTGCAGTTCAACAGCGAGCTGGGCTTCCGGCCGCTCGTCGGGCTGACGGCGAAGAACTGGTTCCTCATGTTGCTCACGCTGGGCCTGTACTGGCCATTCGCCGCCATCGCCACTCAGCGCATGCGGGTGGAGGCAGTCTCCATCGCGACCCGCACCGATCCGGACGAACTCGTCGACGGGGCGCGTCGTGCCGGTGCTGAAGCGGCCGGTGATGCGGCGGGCGACCTGTTCGGGCTCGACATCGGCTTCTGAACCTCGGCAAGAGATGGACAGCCCCGGGGCCCACGACATCGCGGCCGAGTACTTCGATGGCACCCGAGCCCGCGCGCATGCGGTGCGCGCCGAGCTCTCGGCCGGCTGCCTGCATGTGCGGGGCCCCGGCATCTCGGTCAGCGTGCCGAGTGGCCAGGTGAAGTGGCCCGAGCGAACACGCCACGGCCCGCGTGTGGCGCATCTGCCTGGCGGCGCAGCGCTTCACTGCGCCGACCGCGCCGCCTGGGATGCGTGGCTGCTCGCCCATGGTCGCGGCGATTCGCTGGTGGTGCGGGCGCAGCAGAGCTGGCGCATGACGCTCATGAGCGTCTTCTTGCTCGCGGCCGTGGTGGTGGCCGGGTTTGTCTGGGGCGTGCCCTCGGCCGCTCGCGCCGGTGTCGCTTTGGTGCCGCCCCACGCGGATGCGGCGGTGGGCGAGGCGGCGTTGGAATCGCTGGACGAGTACCTTCTCGATCCAAGCCAATTGCCTGCGCCCGAAAGGCAGCGGATCGTGGCGGCGTTCGAGCGCGCGGTCGCGGCGCTGCCGGCCGGTGGCGTACCGGCTTGGCGTGTCGAGTTCCGCAAGGGCGACATCGGCCCCAACGCCTTCGCGCTGCCCGGCGGCACCATCGTCATGACCGATGAGCTGGTGCTGCGCGTGCGCGGGGACGAACGCATCCTCGTCGGTGTGCTGGGCCACGAGCTGGGTCATGTGCGGCATCGCCACGGCATGCGCGCGCTGGCCCAGGTGAGTGCCCTGGGCGCGGCGGCGGGCCTGGTGCTTGGCGATTTCAGCAGCCTGCTGGCCGGCGTGCCGGTATGGCTGGGGCAGGCGGCCTACTCGCGCGATGCCGAGCGCGAAGCCGACGCTGAAGCGGTACAGGTGCTGAAGGCGGCCGGCCATTCGCCGCTGGCGATGGTCGAGTTCTTCGAGGCGGTGCGCCGCGGCGAGGATGGCAAGCCGGCTGCCGATGAGAAGACGCGCGCGTCATGGCTCGGGATCGCAATCGCTTCGCACCCGGCAGACGAAGAGCGGATCCGGTTCTTTCGCGAAGCGGCGAGGTGAGCGCGCGCACGCGCAGGGGGCGCTTCAGGGGTGGTGCATGCCAAGCGAGGCCACGGCACAACAGGCCGGAGCGCCTGTGCTGATACGTTTCTCGCGCCTTGCGCTGCCCGTCGCACTTGCGCTGCTCTTTGGCGGTTGCGCAACCCGGGCGCCCTATGACTACACCGTGTTTCGGCAGAGCCGGCCCGCGTCGATGCTCGTGCTGCCGCCGGTGAATGACTCCCACGACGCCCAATGACATCCAGGATGTATCCGCCGCCAAGCTGCACGAGATCTTCGGAGCCGATGCGGCGGTATACATCCGCGTGAGGGAGTACGGCACGAAGTACTACGTGGTGGGAAGCGAGTCGCGAGTGAGCGTCGACGGGAGGATCGTCGACCTGCGCAATGGGGCTGTCATTTGGGAAGGCAAGGCGACAGCGTCCTCACAGGAATCGGAAAGCAGCAACCAGGGCGGACTGGTCGGCCTTCTGGTCAAGGCGGTGGTCAGCCAGATCGTGGGCACGCTGAGCGATGCAAGCTTCAATTACGCGGGCATTGCGAATCAGCGCTTGCTGGGGGCGCCCGTTCTCAACGGCGTACTCTACGGGCCGCGATCGCCTCACTATCAGAAGGACTGAGGCGGAAGGACTGAGGCGCCGAGGCAGCCGGTAAGTCAGCGCCTCAGCATCCAGTCCACCGTCGCCGTACGCCCCGGCAGCGTGAGCGTCGACACGGCGGCCGGCGTGCGCGCGATGACCTGGCCTCGCCGCACCACGGCCAGCCGCGTGGCGCGCAGGCGGATCGCCTCCTGCGGGGTGCGCGCCTGCAGCAGCACCATATCGGCCGAGCGGCCGACTTCGAGGCCGTAGTCGGCAAGCCCGAGGACGCGCGCGGCGTTCACCGTCACGGCGTCGAAGCAGGTGCGCATGGCGTCCTGCGAAGTCATTTGCGCGACATGCAGGCCCATGTGCGCCACCTCCAGCATGTCGCCCGAGCCCAGCGAGTACCAGGGGTCCATCACGCAGTCATGGCCGAAGGCGACGTTGACGCCGGCGGCCAGCAGCTCGGGCACGCGGGTCATGCCCCGCCGCTTGGGATAGCTGTCGTGCCGGCCCTGCAGCGTGATGTTGATAAGCGGATTGGCCACGGCATGCACCTGTGCTTCAGCCATGAGCGGGATGAGCTTGGAGACGTAGTAGTTGTCCATGGAGTGCATGGACGTGAGGTGCGAGCCCGTCACGCGGCCCTGCAGGCCCAGCCGCTGGGTGTGGAAGGCCAGCGTCTCGATGTGGCGCGACAGCGGGTCATCGCTCTCGTCGCAGTGCATGTCGACCGGGCGGCCTTGCTCGGCCGCCAGCTCGCATAAGAGACGCACCGACTCCGCGCCTTCGGCCATGGTGCGCTCGAAGTGCGGGATGCCGCCCACCACGTCCACGCCCAGGGCGAGGGCGCGCTTCAGGTTGGTGAGCGCGTGGTGCGAGCGCAGCAGGCCGTCCTGCGGGAAGGCGACGAGCTGCATGTCGAGCCAGGGCGCGACGCGGCGCTTGACTTCGAGCAGGGCTTGCACCGCCAGCAGCCGGTCATCGCAGACGTCCACGTGGGTGCGAATGGCCAGGAGTCCCTTGGCCACCGCCCAGTCGCAATAGCGCAGCGCGCGCTCGGCGATGGCCTCCTGGGTGAGCTCGGGCTTGAGCTCGCCCCACAGCGCGATGCCTTCGAGCAGAGTGCCGCTGGCGTTCACGCGCGGCAGGCCGTAGGACAGCGTGGCGTCCATGTGGAAGTGCGCATCGACGAAGGGGGGCGTGAGAAGCATCCCGTTCGCCTCGATCAGCTCCGCGCCTGCGGGGTGCGGCAACCCGGGGCCGATGGCGGCGATCCGGCCGTCTTGCGCGAGCACGTCCTGCCCGGTGCGGCCGTCGGGCAGCGCGGCGTTGCGGATCAGCAGCGAACCCATGGGGCGCCTTTCGCGGGCATGGCATGACCTCCGAGGTGAACGTGCGTGACGTCGCGCTCTTTGCGGGTCAGCCCGAGGGTCCCGACACCCTCACCGACATCTGAAGTCATTTCGTCCCGAAGATCCGGTCCCCCGCATCCCCCAGCCCCGGGACGATGTAGCCCTGCTCGTTGAGCTGGCGGTCGATGGCCGCCACGTAGACCGGCACATCAGGGTGGTTGGCGTGGAAGTGGGCCAGCCCTTCAGGCGCGGCCAGCAAGCATACGAAGCGGATGGAGCGGGGCCGCGTTTCCTTCAGGCGGTCGACGGCTGCCACGGCCGAGTTGCCGGTGGCCAGCATGGGGTCGAGCACGATGGCGTCGCGCTCGTGCATGTCGGCAGGCATCTTGAAGTAGTACTCCACGGCCACCAGCGTCCTGGGGTCTCGGTACAAGCCGATGTGCCCGACGCGCGCGCCGGGGATCACGTTGAGCATGCCGTCGAGGAAGCCTGCGCCGGCGCGCATGACGCTTACGAAGACCGTCTTCTTGCCGTCGATCACCGGGGCCTGCATGCGTTCGAGCGGCGTCTCGATGTCGATGAGCTGCGTAGGCATGTCGCGCGTGACCTCGTAGGCCATCAGCATGCCGATCTCGCCCAGCAGCCGGCGGAAGCTGTTGGTGCTGCGATCCTTCTCGCGCATCAGCGTGAGCTTGTGCTGCACCAGCGGGTGGGTGATGGGGTGCACTTGGGGTGTCATCGCTTCTCCGGTCAGGCGGCTATGAGGTGGACGCAGTAGCCGTCGATCGGCTGGCGCTGGTCTTCGCGCACGGGCTGGCGCTTGAATGAGGCGAGCTCGAAGCCGTGACCGGCCGCAAGGGCGCGCAGGTAGCGCTCCGAATGTGCGTAGCGTTGGCTGGGGCGCAGCTCGAAGTCGACCTCGCCGGTGGCGACTTCCACCGAGAAGCAGAACACGCCACCCGGATGGATGACGCGCCGCGCACCTTCGAACACGCGCTCCAGCGCGCCGATATAGATGAACACGTCGGCTGCGATCACGAGGTCGTAATGGCGCGGGGTGGTGTGCAGGTGCTCGGCGATGTCGGCCTGCGTGAGTTGGTCGTACACGCGGCGAGCGCGGGTTTTGTCCAGCATGCGCGCGGCCAGGTCCACGCCATCTACTGCGTCCACCAGAGGCTGCAGCAGCGGTCCGCACAGGCCCGTTCCGCAACCCAGGTCGAGCGCTCGGCGCAAGGGCCCGAGGCCGAGCGCTTTCAGCGTGTCGACCAGCGACTCGTGCGCACGGTAGTGCAGCACGCCCACCAGGTGCTCGTCGAAGCTGTCGGCGTAGTCGTCGAAGAGCTGCTGCACATACTCGCGCGGCGCGGCTTGTGGCGTGCCTGCGCCGCGCAGCGAAGCCAGGAAGTAGCCGTTGATCTCGGGGTCGGCGCCGTGTGCGATGGCCTGCTCGAAGCAATGCGCGGCCTCGTCGCGCCGGCCCACGTCCTTCAGGATGCCGCCGCGGTGGCTCCAAGCCTGCGCGAGCGCAGGATCAATGGCCAGCGCTCGCTCGTAGGAGTGCAGCGCCTCGTCATGCCGCTCCAGGTGCTGCAGCGACACGCCATGGTGGAACCATGCGTCGGCATGCTTGGGCGCGAGGTGCAGCAGTATGTCGAACGTCGTGAGCGCTTCGTCGTGCCGGCGCAAACGCTGCAGCGTCACGCCGCAGTGAAAGAGACTGGGTGCGTGGCCCCCGTCGATGGCGAGCGCGCGGTGGTGGCTGGACAGCGCATCCTCATGGCGGCCCAGCGCACCGAGTGCCGCGGCGTGGTGAGCCCAGGCATCGCGGTCGCGGGGCGACTCGGCCAGCACCGGCCCCAGCAGCTCCAGAGCTTCCTGCGGGCGGCCCAGCCGCACGCAAGTGGCGGCCAGGTTGGCCAGCGTGGAGGGGCGTCCCGGCACCAGGGCCAGTGCTTGCCGGAAGCGGGTCTCAGCGTCGCGGAAGCGACCGGCTTCAAAGCATTGCACGCCATCGAGAAAGAATGCCTTGCCCTGTTCGAACGCCGTCATGTTGTCAGAACACCGTCCCATCGCTGGCCAGCAGCACGGGCGGTGCACCGCCCTCGCGCAGCTCGGCGGCAATCTGCCGGCCGGCCGCCCATGTGCCGCCTTCGAGCACCGCCGCGAGCGGCAACTGCTCGGCGTCGAGGCCGAGCGACTCGCGCACCAGCGGGACGATCTCGTCGATGAGGCTCACCGTGAGCGCGCGCCATTCCACCACCCAAGTGTCCTGTGGCAGCAAGCGTTGTCGCGCATGGAGCGGTTCGCGCGGCACGATCACGCCGGCGTCTAGGAGCAGGCCGCCGTTGCGGTACTCAGGCAGCGCGGTCAGCTCGTCCAGCCCGTTCACCGCGACGCCGCCGCGCTCGAATGGCTCGATCAGCGAATACGAGAGCCATTGCGACAGCTTGTGGAAGGGCACATAGCCAGCGCTCGGGCCTTGCCCGCCCGCGGCCGGGTGGCGCCACACGTCGCCCACCGGCACGTCGCCGATCGCACTGCCCTGCGGCCAGATGCCGCTGAAGGCGTCCAGCACTGCACCGAGGATGCGGCCGGCGTTCACTTGACGATGGCGCTGCGAGGCCGGCGCCGGGCGGTGGTGACGCAGCCGCGGCGCATGCGCGTGGTAGGTGAGTGCGTCCAGCAGATGCCCCGGCTGGCCGATGGAGGTGAAAAGCTCCGGCTGGTCGCGCAGCGCCACGCCCAGCCGATTCATGAGCGCCGCGCGGCCGTCGAGCCCGACGAGCGGGTTGTCTTCACCAGCCTGGAACATCTCCGCCAGTGCGGCTTCGTCGAGGCGCATCAACGCGCCAGCGTCAACCCGGCACGGATCGCCGGGGTCCGACGAGAAGCGGCCGGCCATGAAGGCGCGAAAGCTCGCCACCGCCAACCCCTCGGATCGCTGGAAGGCGAGCCCGCTCTCGCGCTCGCGGTAAGACCACGCCGGCCCGGCACCGGCATCGAGCAGCACGCTCACCAGCGTCAAGTCCACCATGGCGCGCGCCGCGGCGATGCTGCTGTGCCCGCTGAGCCTTGCATCCAGCTCGGCCGCGCGCTCCACGCCCCCAGCCGAGAAATGTCGCCAGCGGCTGTGGACAGGCACCTTCAGGTCGGGGTAGCGCGCTAGGGTGAGCCGCGCCACGCGCTCGGCCACGGCCGGTAACGCGCTGCGCGCCAAACGGAAATGCTCCGAGCGCCCGGCCGCCACCATGGCCGTGATGGCCGCGCAGCGCTCGCGGATGGTGGCCGGCGAGCGCAGCACGCGCACCGCTTCGTGCAGTGCGGCCTCTTCTTGCGCGGTGTCACTCAAGGCTGCGTCCCTTCACGGCGGCCAGCTGCAATCCGTCGGGCACGAGGCCATCGGTGAAGTAGCCGGCGGCGATCTTCGCTTCGATCTCCACGCGCGCATCGGCGGGCACGAGCGCATCGGGGATCTTGACCCGCTCGCCCACTTCGATGCCACTGGCGGTGATGGCGTCGAACTTGTCGTTGCTCATCGAGACCAGCCGGTGGATCTTGCGCACGCCCAGCCAGTGCAGCACGTCGGGCATCAGCTCCTGGAAGCGCATGTCCTGCACGCCGGCCACGCACTCGGTACGCAGAAAGTACTTGTCGGCGCTGTCACCGCCCACCTGCCGCTTGCGCGCGTTGTAGACCAGGAACTTGGTCACTTCGCCCAGCGCGCGGCCCTCCTTGCGGCTGTAGGCGATGAGCCCCACGCCGCCGGCCTGCGTGCCTTTGATGCATTCCTCGATCGCATGCGTGAGGTAGGGGCGGCAAGTGCAGATGTCGGAGCCGAACACGTCGGAGCCATTGCATTCGTCGTGCACGCGCGCGGTGAGCGTCACGCTGGAATCGGTCAGGTCGCGTGGGCGGCCGAAGATGTAGAGCGTCTGCCCGCCGATGGGCGGCAGGAATACCTCCAGGTCGCTGCGCGTGACCAGCTCCGGGTACATGCCGCCTGTCTCCTCGAAGAGGGCGCGGCGCAGTTCGGCCTCGCTCACCTTGAAGCGCCGCGCCACGCCGGGCAGCCACCACACGGGCTCGATGGCGACTTTCGTCACTGCGGCCGAACCATCTTCCAGCAAAACTTCGCCGTCCACCGCCAGGCGCTGGAAGGCGATGGCCTGGCGAACCTCGGGCAGGTGTATGCGTGCCTGGGTCACGGCGATGCTGGGGCGCACGTCGAAACCCTGCGACATGTGCTCGGAGAACACGTCGGCCACCGAGGCGCCCCAGGGATCGAGCGACACGATGCGCTCGGCGTCGCTCCATGGCAGGTAGGGGCCGATGAGATCGGTGGGGGCCGTGTTCGTGAGGTCGGCGCGATGGCCGCGAGGCAGGTTGCCCGCCGCCACGGCGAGCGCGCGGTACACGCCGTAGGAACCCGAGTGGGTCCCGATCACATTGCGATGGCCGCGGTGCGTGGTGGTGCCGATCACCGGCCCGCGCTCGGCGGCGCTCATGGCGCCCCAGCGAATGGCGGGCGCCGCGCTGGGCCCCTGACCCGGATGCGAGGTCAGGCGGATGTGCTTGGCACCGGGCACGCCGGCGAGGTCGGATTCCATTGAGCTGGCTCCCAAACGAGGACGCTGTGCCGGATCGCATGCAGGCATTGCCATCCGGTGGACAGGACCATTGGACTACAAGCGAAGGCGCATGTGCAGGTCGCCGTGCCGCCTTCCGTCCGTGCGGATCGTGACCGTTTCCCGGTCATGGATCTCGAAGCCGAGGGATTCGTACAGCACCCGGGCGCGGTGGTTATCGGCATAGGCCGTGAGGCATAGTTCGCGGATACCCTGGGCGCGGCGCGCAAGCGCGATCACCAGTTGCATCAGCCGGCGCGCCAAACCGCGGCCTCGGTAGGACGGCGCCACGAACACGCCCCACACGAAGCCTTTGTGCCAGAGCATGTCCATCTCCTCGCGGTGCCACGCCGCCAGTCCGACCAGGACGTCGGCGTCGAACGCGCCCACGATGGCGCGGTCCGGGGCCGGCGCCAGCCGCTCGGCAATCAACGACAGCGGCGTGTCGCGTTCGTCGTCGTAGCTGGAGGCGAAAGCCACTGGATCCTCGATCAGAGCCTGAAGTCGCAGCACCTGGAACGCCGGCGCATCGGCGGGGGTGAGGACGCGCACGTCCAGTGATGTCGCACTCAGGACTTGTGAGCCCATCGAGGGTGCCCGTTCTCAGTGCGCCAGCGGCAGCGTGATCTCGTCGATGCGCGCCATCACCTCCGGCGTGAGCCGCGGCAACACCTCGATTGCGCCGAGGTTGTGCTGGAGCTGGGAGAGCCGAGATGCACCGGTGATGACGCTGCTCACGCGGGGGTTCTTCGCCACCCAGGCGATGGCCAGCTGCGGCATGCTGCAATGCAGCTGCGCGGCCAGTTCTTCCAACTGCCTCACCGCGGCGTTCTTCTCGGGATCGGTGAACGTCTTCTGGAAGGGGACCATGCCCTTCATCGCGCCGCGGCTGTCGGCCGGGATGCCCGATTGGTACTTGCCGGTCAGCAAGCCGCCGGCCAGTGGGCTCCACGTGGTGAGCCCCAAGCCGATCTCGTCGTACAGCGGGGCGTACTCCTGCTCCACGCGACGGCGATGGAACAGGTGGTACTCCGGCTGCTCCACGATCGGCTTGTGCAGGTGATGTCGGTCGGCGATGTCCCAGGCCGCGCGGATGCTGGCCGCCGGCCATTCGCTCGTGCCCCAGTACAGCGCCTTGCCCCGGGTGATGATGTCGCTCATGGCCCACACCGTTTCCTCGATGGGCGTGTGCGGGTCGGGGCGGTGGCAGTACGCCAGGTCCACGTGATCCAGCCCCAAGCGCCTGAGCGAGCCGTCGATCGCATGCAGAAGGTACTTGCGGTTGAGCGTCTCCTTGCGGTTGGGGGCAGCGCCCTCCCGGTCAAGACCCCACCAGAACTTGGTCGACACCACGTAGTGCAGCCGCGGCCACTGAAGCGCGCGCAGGGCCTCACCCATCAGCTCCTCGCTCCTGCCGCCTGCATAGGCCTCGGCGTTGTCGAAGAAGTTGATGCCTGCGTCGTAGGCAGCAGCCATCATCTCGCGCACGCCGGCTTCGTCGAGCTGGTTGTGATAGGTGATCCACGAGCCGAGCGACAGCTCGCTCACCTTCAGGCCGCTGCGGCCCAGTCTGCGGTAGTTCATCATGGGGCTGACCTTTCGTGTTCTGTGCCCGGATGCGCGCATGCGCCCAAGGGGCGCGCGGCTCGGTCATCTTATCCACACGCTGAAGACGGTTCAGCCGCCTGACCGAACCGCTTGCACAGACCGCGAATCCGTGCGTGGACAAAGGCTGGAGGGCAAGGCTTTCCATGTGCGGGGCGCCTGGGCTATCGTGTGGTGGTGAAGACCTTCGAACTCGTGTTGCTGCTGCCCTTTCTCGTTGCCTTCGGCGTGGCCGCGCACGCGCTGGTGTCGCGTGTCGTGAAGACGGTGCTGTGGGCGTGGCAGCCGCTGGCCACCGGCGAGCCCGAGGTGGCGAGCTACGAGCGCATGGTCCATGACACGGCCGACCGCGCCATGCTCGAAGTGGTGACGGTGGCGGCTGCCGCCGGTGTGGTGGCTTGGCTCGCCCTGGGCACCGGATCGCAGTGGCTGTGGGGGGGCGCCGCCCTGGTGCTCGCAGGCGCGGTGCTGCTCGATGTGCTGCGCTGGGAGCGTGTTGCCGTCAGTGCCAACAACCTCTGGTTCCAGCGCGGCTTTCGCAGCACGGTACGGCAGGTCGCGCTGGAGAACATCCGCGACGTGGCGGTGCATGAAAGCCAGTCTCGACTGTTCACCTTGCGCCACGGCCGTTGCAACCGCCTCGTGCGCCTTTCGGTACGCATGAAAGACAGGCGCGTGGTCGCGCTGGCCAAGACGGATGCTTACCGCGGCCTGGAAGCCGTGGAGGCGGTGGCGAACCAACTGCGCATGGGGCTCGCGCAGCTGCGCGAACGCAAGACCTCGCGCCACTCGCCGCAGGCCGGCGGTCCATCGGCTCCGCCTCAAGGCCTCCCTGAGGATGCCGAGCTGCGGCGCGCATTGCGCCGGCTCCGTCGCGCAGCATCGCCGCAGCCTTCGTCGCGTTGATGCCGAAGGGCGGCGAAAGACGCACGGTGACGTGCGCAGCCCTGCGTCGATCATCGGCTCCCGGGATGCGGGGCATTCATGAGTGAATGGGACAATTCACTCATGAATGCCCTGGTGTCCGATCCCGAGCCCAACACTGAACCGGCGTGGGTGCGGCGCCGAGCTCGCATCGCCGAGGCGATGGCTCGCGTAGGTGGAGGCATCGCCATCCTGCCCACCGCGGCCGAGCAGTCGCGCAACGCCGACAGCGAATTCCCGTACCGTTACGACAGCCACTTCCACTACCTCACGGGCTTCGCCGAGCCGCAGGCCTGGCTGGTCGTGACGAGCGAAGGCCGCAGCATCCTGTTCTGCCGGCCGCGCGACCCCGAGCTCGAGATCTGGGACGGCGTGCGCCTGGGGCCCGAGGCGGCGCCTGCGGTGCTCGGCGTGCAAGAGGCTTATCCGCTGGCGGAGCTCGATGCCATGCTGCCGCAGCTCATCGCCAACCAGCCCGCAGTGTGGTTCTGCTTCGGCCGCCACCCTGCACTGCCGGCCATGCTCGAAGGCTGGATGGCCGCAGTGCGCCGACGCGCGCGTGACGGCCTGGTCTGCCCCCCGGCGCTGCGCGATCTCACTCCGGCGCTCGACGACATGCGGCTCTTCAAGGACGACGGCGAGCTGACCATCATGCGTCGGGCGGCGGCCATCTCGGCCGGCGCCCACGTGCGCGCCATGCGCTACTGCGCCGAGCGATTTCACGCCGGCGCAGCCAGCGTGCGCGAGTACGAGATCGAGGCCGAGTTGCTGCACGAATTCCGCCGGCACGGTTCGCAAAGCCCGGCCTACCCCAGCATCGTGGCGGCGGGCTCCAATGCCTGCGTGCTGCACCATGCCACGGGCGACGCACCGCTGCTGCCCGGCCACATGTGTCTGATCGACGCCGGGTGCGAGCTCGACGGCTACGCCAGCGACATCACGCGCACCTTCCCCGCCGCGGGCCGCTTCACGACGCCGCAGCGCGAGCTCTACGAAGTCGTATTGGCGGCGCAGAAGGCTGCGATCGCAGCCACTCGTCCCGGCGCACGCCACCGCGATGCGCACGACGCCGCGGTGCTCGTGCTGGCACAGGGCATGCTGGACTGCGGTCTGCTCTCACAAGACCGGGTCGGCGACCTCGACACGGTGATTTGCACCGCGGCCTATCGGCGCTTCTTCATGCACGGGACCGGCCACTGGATCGGACGCGACGTGCACGACGTGGGCGAGTACCTGTCGCTCGCCGAGGCGCCCATCGAGCAGCCCGACGGCAAAGGCGGCATCATGGTCCGGCCGCCCTCGCGCATCCTTCAGCCCGGCATGGTGGTGACGGTGGAGCCCGGGCTGTATGTGCGGCCGGCCGACGACGTGCCGCAGAAGTATTGGCACATCGGCATTCGCATCGAGGACGACGCGGTGATCACCCCTGACGGTTGCGAGCTGATCTCGCGCGGCGTTCCGGTGGAGGTGGCCGAGATCGAGGCGCTCATGCGCTCGTGAACGGCGGACGGTTTCTCGAAAGCGGCCCGCAGCCGGCTTACGATAGTCCGCACATGGATCTGTGAGGTGCGGCACATGACGACCGATTCCGGATGGAGCCTCGCCGTGGTCGGCGCCGGCCCGGTAGGACTCACATTGGCCTTGCATGCGGCGCGCTCGCTGCCCCGTGTGAAGGTGAGCCTTTTCGATGCGCGCCCTGCTGAGGTCGATGTCTCGCACGACCCTCGCACGCTGGCCCTGTCGCTGGGCAGCGTGCAGTTGCTGCAGCGCCTGGAGGCCTGGAACGCCGATGCGACGCAGCGGATCATGGAAGTGCACGTGTCCCAGCAGCCACCTTCGCTGCCCGGGCCGCTGGCCGGATGGATGGGCGAGCCGGAGGTGCGCATCCGTGCCCTCGACGAGGCCGTGCCCATGCTGGGTGCGGTACTGAGCTACGGCGACATCGTGGCACCGCTCCAGCAGGCGTGGCTCGAAGCCTGCGCGCGGGAGCCCGAGCGCCTGGCCGCGCGCTTCGGTACGCCGGTGGCCGGGCTCAAGACGATCGGCGACAAGGTGGAGCTCGATGCAGGTGTCGCCGAACGGTTTGATCTGGCTGTGGTGGCCGAGGGAGGCGTGTTCGCCGACCAGGTGGCCAAGGGCTTGCACCACGACTACCGCCAGACCGCCTGGGTGGGTACCCTGACGCTGGCCGAGCCGCGCCCCGGCATCGCCTACGAGCGTTTCACCCGCCACGGGCCTGCGGCGTTGCTGCCGCTGCGCGACGGACGCGCCTCGCTCGTGTGGTGCGTGAATGCGGCCGACGACCCGGTGGCCGACCTTACCGACGAGCAACGTCTGGCAGTTCTCAACACCGTGTTCCACCCCGAGGTGGGGCCCATCGCCACGCTCTCGCCGCTCAAGCGCTTCCCGCTCGGGCTGAACGCGCAGCGAACGCTGACGGAAGGTCGCACGGTGCGCATCGGCAATGCCGCGCAAACCTTGCATCCGGTGGCGGGGCAGGGGCTCAATCTCGGGCTGCGCGATGCCTTCGAGCTGGTGCACGCGCTTGGCAAGTCGGACGACATCGACGCCGTGTTGCGGCGGCTCGAATGGAAGCGCGGGCCCGACCGCTGGATCATGATCGCGGCCACCGATTTCCTGGCGCGCAGCTTCACCTGGCGACTGCCCGGTGCGGGCGCGGCGCGCGGGCTGGGCATGCTCGCGCTGCAATCACTGCGGCCAGCGAAATCGGCGCTGGCGCGTCAGATGATGTTCGGCTCGCGCTGAGAACCTGTGAAGCCGCCCGCCGCAGGGCGTCTCAGTCCACTTCGTCGCGAAGCCGCAGCCGCTTGCAGCTCGGGTGCGCATACCAGCGCGTTTGCTCGCACAGGTTCTGCATGCAGCGATACAGGGAGAACTGAGTGCGGTTGCCGCAGAGCTCACGGGGGCCCTCCGGCTCGCGGGCCGCGGTGCGCGAGGGGGTCGTCGTCTTGGGCGAGGATGTCGTCGCCTTGGCCTTGGAGCGTGCGGGAGCGGCGGCGCGGGTGCCGGAGCTCGTGACGCTGGAGCGCGCTGAGGCGGGGCGGGCGGCGGAGTGGGACGCAGGCAGCTCCATCTCCTGCTCCGTGGTGCCGCCTGCCGGCGTCGCCGCAGCGGTGGTCGTGTCTGCGGTCGTCCTGGAGTCCGCAGTGTCGGGGAGCCGGGCGCCCTGCGAACTCGCGGTGTCCGGCTGCGGCGCAGGCACGGCGGCCGGCGTGTCCGGCGAGGCGGTCGCGACGGCCGTATTGCCCGCAGGGTCGGCCGCAGGTGCCGTGCGCACTGAGGGGGTTGTCGGGCTACCACCTGCTGCGCCGCCACTGGCTGCCGCATCGGACGGCACGGCCCCACTGGCGGCCGCAGGTTCGCGCGGCGCGGGAGGTCCTTCCGGTGTCTGCGCAGGCTGGCGCTGTCGTATGGCGGGCAGGTTGGCCGTCAGACCGTCCTCGCGTGCGGCGCGCGCAAAGGCCGACTGGGCCTCCTGCGAGTTGCGCTCGCGCTCCACCAGCCAGATGCCCGCGCCGATGGCCGCGGCCAGCACGATCGCGCTGCTTGCGGCGGCCCGACGCCGCCGGCGGCGCGCGGCGTGGCGAAAGCTGAACATCATGCCCGGCGAGCCGCGGCTGTGGTCCCTGCGGTCAGCGAATACCCCGGGGGACGGGCGTTCCGAACCGAACCGAGCGTCGGCGTGCGTGGGGGGCGCTGGGGCGGCCGT
>CBFHAS010000017.1:0-49682 GCA_965653625.1 uncultured Burkholderiaceae bacterium
CGCTCAACGTCGCTCGGCGGGGATTGGTTCACACCTTCTCAGCCCGAACGGGATGTGGAGGACCGCCGCACCACCTATTGAAGTTTGCGTCAGTCACGACAACTCTCCGATCCGTTCGCACTGAGCCTGTCGAAGTGCCTGCATCGGAATGCGCGCTGGCTTCGACAGGCTCAGCCCGAACGGAGGGGTATGTCACCACGCGCCAGACTCCCGCTGCGGCAGTCCTTCGACCGGATGCCGTGCTTCTTCAGCAGCGTCTGCACATGGGAGCGGTTCATGTCGCAGCGCCTGGCCAGCTCGGTCACGACGCCGCCGGTTTCCTGCAGGCCCCGCTCGAGAAACTCGCGCTCTGCCTGGTCGCTCGCCGTGCGCTTGGCTTCGCTGAGCGCAGCTGCAGAGGTCGTTTCGCCTTCGCGACCGGGTGCCGCAGCGACAGCCGCGCCTCGGGCCGGCAACGCGGGCCGGATGTCCGCGGGCAGGTGCTCCAGATCGGCCGTCTGTCCGGCCAGACACGAGAGCCGGTAGATGATGTTGCGCAGCTCGCGGATGTTGCCCGGATAGGCGTAGTCGAGCAGGAACCCGCGCAGTGCCCGGGTCATCTCGATGGGGCGCCGCTTCAGCGCTTCGGCGGCTTCGTCGCCGAAGAACTCGAACAGCAGCGGTATTTCGTCCTTGCGCTCGCGCAGCGGCGGCAGGGTGACGTGAATGACGCTGAGCCGATAGAACAGGTCCTCGCGGAACTTTCCTTCCTCGCACAACCGGCGCAGGTTCCGGTTGGTGGCCGCCACCACGCGCGTGTCCACGGCGATCTGCTCATCGGAGCCAACCCGCTGAATCTCGCGCGCCTCCAGCACACGCAGCAGCTTCACCTGGCCCGACAGCGGCAGCTCGCCGATCTCGTCGAGGAAGATGGTCCCGCCGTGTGCGCTCTCGAACTTGCCCTTGCGATCGGCCGATGCGCCCGTGAATGCACCCTTGCGATGGCCGAACAGCTCCGACTCCAGCAGGTTGTCGGGAATGGCTCCGCAATTGACGGAGATGAACGGCCGGTCGGCCCTGTCCCCGTTGGCGTGGATCACCTTGGCCATCAACTCCTTGCCGGTGCCGCTCTCGCCGTCGATGAGCACGGGCAGGCCCGTGGGAGCGGCCTTCTCCGCGATCTCCAGCGATTCGAGCAGCTTGGGGTTGTCGCCGAACGCACCCTCGAAGATGAAGCTGCGCTCGATCAGGCCCTGCCGACGCTGGCGCCGCGACAGGTCCATGCGCGTCGGCTCGGCCGCCGCCGCTTTCACGAAGCGCTCCTTGTGCGAGAGCTGCATCACCTCATCGCGCAGCGCGCTGGCCTGCCGCAGCAGCTTCTCGATGTCCGCCCTTTCGAGATGCGATGCCCAGCGCAGCGCCGAGCGCAGGATCTCGGTCCTCTCGATCAGCCCCGCGTACGAGAACGTGGAGCTGGCATCCAGGTCATGGTCGACGATCTTCATGCGGCACTCAGCTGCTTTTGCACCAGTTCGTAGTACATGCCACGGCGCTCCACCAGTTCCTCGTGCCGCCCCTGCTCGACGATCTTGCCCTCGTAGAGCACGACGATCTTGTCGGCCCGCATGATGGTGCTCAGGCGGTGCGCGATGATCACGGCGGTGCGGCCCTTCAGGATGTCGGCCATGCTGGCGATGATGTTGCTCTCGGACTGCGAGTCGAGTGCTGACGTGGCCTCGTCAAACACCAGCAGGCGCGGATCGTGGTACAGCGCCCGGGCGATGCACAGGCGCTGGATCTGCCCGCCTGACAGGCCCATGCCGCGCTCGCCCACCACCTGTTCGTAGCCCAGCGGCATCTTGCTGATGAATGCGTGCGCATCGGCCCGCTTCGCCACCTCCTCGATGCGGCGGCGGTCCGGGCTTTCGTCGCCGCTGGCGATGTTCTCGGCGATGGTTCCCGAGAAGAGCAGGTTGCTCTGCATCACGTAGCCGACTTGGCGCCGGTAGTACTCCTTGTCGATCACGCTCATGTCGTAGCCGTCCACCGTCAGCTTGCCTTCGGTGGGTGGGTAAAAGCCCACGAGCAGCTTTGCCAGCGTCGTCTTGCCCGAGCCGCTGCGGCCGACGATCGCGACCAGCTCGCCGGGCTTGATCTCCAGGCTGATGTTCTCCAGCACGTACGAGGTCTCGTTGCCGCCGTAGCGGAAGTAGACGCCGTCCAGGCGGATGTCGCCCTGCAGATCGGGAACCGCGACACGCGAGGCCAAGTCCTCTGGCTTCTGCTCCGGCTCGATGTCGAGCACGTCGCCGAGGCGCTCCATCGCCACGCCGGCATCGTTGAGCTGGCTCCACAGTCCGACCAAGCCCATCAGAGGTGCGAGCACGCTGCCCATCAGCGCATTGAAGGCGATGAGCTGCCCGATGGTCAGCTCGCGCGCCAGCACCAGGTTCGCGCCGGCCCACAGGATGGCGATGGTGGTCGTGGCGTTGAACAGCTGCCCCGCCAGCCCGACCGCGATGGAAAACGATTGCGAGCGGTACGCCACTTCGAGCGCCTTGGCGTACTTCTTTTCCCACTTCAGCCGCACCGGCCGTTCGATGCCCATGCCCTTGACGGTCTCCACGCCGCCCAGCGCTTCCATGAGGAACGACCTCGCGTCGGTGCCGGCAGCGAACGACTCGCGCGCATAGGCCTTGACCTTCGGCGTCACGAGCACGGTCAATACCAGGATCGGCACGACGCACGCGATGAGCAGCAGCGTGAGCTTCACGTTGTAGAGGAACATGACCGTGAAGTAGATGAAGAGCATCAGCAGGTTGAGCACGGTCGTGACGGTCGATTCCGTCAGGAAGGCCCGGATCGTCTGGTTCTCCTGGAAGCGCGCGAAGATGTCGCCCGTCTTGCGCTTGGCGAAGAAGGAGTACGGCAGCGACAGCGTGTGCTTGAAGAACTGGGACATCATGTTGAAGTCCAGCTTTCGGACCATGAAGTTCGCCAGCGCCGAGCGGATCGTCGCCATGAGCTGCGTGAACAGGTTCGAGACAATCAGGCCGACGATCAGCAGGTGCAGCAGACCCACGTCCTGGTGCACGATGACACCGTCCAGCACGTTTTGAATGATGATCGGCGGAACGATCCCCAGCATCTGGATCACGAAGGTCGCCATGAACAGGTGGACCAGGATCTTCTTGTGGGGCACCAGGTACCGCGCGAACCGCACCCACGGCGAGCGCGTGGCGGCCGTCTGCGCCATGTCCTCGCCGGGCGTGAAGACGAGGCAGGTGCCGCTCCAGCCGCGCTCGAACTCCTCCACGCTCATCTTCTTGAAGCCGGTCGCCGGGTCTGCCACCCACACGTGCCGCTTGGAGACCCCGTACACCACCACGTAGTGGTAGCCCTGCCAGTGCACGATGAGCGGAAGGTCGAAGCCGCGCAGCGCATCGAGAGTGCACTGCACGCCGCGCGTCGTGAAGCCGAGCGACTCGCCGGTGCGTGCCAGGCTTTCCAGCGTCGCGCCCTGCGTCGTGACGTTCGCCAGCTCGCGCAGCTTGCCCAGCGTCATGCCGATGCCGTAGTGCTTGCAGATCATCGCGAGGCAGGCCGCCCCGCAATCCATCTCCTCGGCCTGCTGGACGCATGCGAAGCGCGCAATGACCTTCTCGCCCAGCTCCGCCTTGGACTGCAGGTCGAGCATCGACGGCAGCCTGCGCCGCTCGGCCAGCTTCTTCTGCCGCTGAAGCTCCCTGTCGATCAGGCGAACCCGCTCTTCCAATGCCTCGCGCAGCTTCGGGTTGCGCTCGAGGATGAAGTGAACAGTCTTCTCCGGGATCACGAGCAGCGCGGCGTCCGTGCTGGCAACCACCGACGCGAACTGATCCTGGCGCATCAGGCAGGCTCTCTCGCCGAAGGTGTCGCCCTGCCGCAGCGTGGCCAGCGGGTAGTCGGTGCCTTCGTCGTGGCGCACGAGGCGCACCTCGCCATGACGCACGACGTACAGCCTGCGGTCCTCGCGTGAATCCTGCTTCAGGATTTCCTTGCCGGCGCTGATCTGCTTCACGCCGACGCTGCGGATCAGGCTCTCGAGCTCGCTCTTGTCGACCTTGCCCCGCAGGTCGAACAGCTGGCTGATCAGCCCACCGGCAGAACTGATCGCGACGCGGCTTGCAACGAATGCACGCGCCGCCGGGTTGCCTGCAACGATCGGGGCGATGACGCTGCGCGGAATGAACAGCAGCTCGGACTTGGCCGATGCGCGCGCCGACGATTCATGCTGGTAGTCGCGCAGCATCACCATCTCGGCCAGGACCTCGCCCTTCTTGCGCACGCCCAGGCTGACCTCCTTCCCCCCCTCCTCGGCGAACACGCGGATCGATCCAGACCTGACCACGAAAAGGCCCTCGGCCGTCTCGCCCACGCTGCAGGCGGTGTCACCGAACGCGAGCGAGCGGGATTGCGCGTGCTCGGCCAGCTGATCGAGATCGCGGCGGGTGAGCGCGGAAAACAAGTCGATCGATGCCAGGAAATCGGCGTGGGACTGGGCGGCTTGCGTGGTCATGGCGTTGCGTTCGGGCATCAGCAGGCCTGGATGACGTGTTCCTGCGCGCGGGCCCGCAGCCAGTCCTCGCGCAGCAGCCGGCGGACCTCGGTGGCCGTCTCGTCGTCGAGCCGGGCCGGATGCCGCGCGTTCACCCTGAAGATGTCGAAGACCGTCCGGTCGGCCGATGCAAAGGGCCCGATCAGCTCGCCAACGGCGGCGTTGAACACCTTGGCCTCGACATCCGACTTGAGCGCGCCTCGCGGCACCTTGCCGATGAGGCCGCCCTGCTCCCGGGTGTCGGCGATCGAATGCTCGCGCGCCATCTCTTCGAAGCTGTCCGGGTCGTCGTGCAGCACGGAGATCATCTCCCTGGCCTTGCCTTCGGAATCGACAACGATGTGGCTCACCTCGATGCTGTCGAAGCGGGGCGAGTTCAGCTTGAAGAACGCCTGCACGGCCTGGTCGCTGCAGACCCGCTGCATCAGCTTCTCCTGATACAGGCTGTCCGTGATGAATGCCTCGAACTCGTCCATGCCGACCCGCATCGCATCGAGGTACTTGTTCGTGTCGGACGCCCGGTGCAGGCCGCGCACACGCCGATACTGATCGGCACGCTCCTGGATCTCCTCCGGCGATACGCTGATGCCTTGCTTCCTCGCCCCGAGCACCGTGAGCCGGTCCCTGACGAGCTGCTCGATGAGCCCCTCGAACTGCCCCGTCAGCTTCAGGGTCTGCACGAACTCGGCAATACCGATCGTGTCGCCATCGATCTTCACAATGGTCGTCATCTCAATTACTCCTCAGGATGAATTGCGGGCCGGACTCACCCGCCGATTTGCCGGAACGGGTCGAGCGCCAGATCGATCAGTCGCCGCTCGCGCACGACAACCTCTGCGGTGGCCGTCATGCCGTAGCGCAGTGGGTACTTGTGATCCGTGACGAGGTAGTGATCGCGCTCCAGCGTCACGCGCGCCTCGTAGACCGGCTGCTTCGTGTGCGACGAGGGCTTCGTCGCGGGCGACATGTATTCCAGCGTGCCGTTGATGAGCCCATAGCGCTGGTACGGAAAGGCGCTGAACTTCAGCTTGACCGGCAGGCCCTCGCGCAGGAAGGCGCGGTCCTGCTCGGCGATCTCGACCCGCAGCACGGCGCGGGCGTTGCTCGGCGCGATGCCGCCCAGCGGCGTGTTGGCCTGGATCTTGTCTCCGGGCTGCGTCGAAGTCAGGTCGGTGACGACGCCGGACACGGGGGCGATGATCAGGAGGAAGTTGTCCTTGTCGATGTTCTCGAAGCGGATGCGGGTCGCGGCATCGGCTGCGAGGCGCGCGCTCTGCAGCTGCAGCCGAACCTTCTCCTCGGCATGGGTGAGGTCGTTCGCAGCCGCCTCGTACTGGAGCCGCAGCTTGTTGAGCTCCTGACCGCTCGTTTCAACCTGGGCCCTGGCTTGCGAATAGTCCTGGCTGTGCCGCGCGGCCAGCTCGCCGACCCGCGACTGCGCCACCCGATAGGCGTTCTCGGCGGCGAGCAAGGCGTTCCTCTTGCCTTCGACCTGCAGCTGCGACACCCCGCCGCCCCCGGGCGCCGCGAACACACGCTCGAATTTCTCCGCCTCGCCCTTCGCTGCGTCACGCGCCCGGCGGGCTTCCTCCGCGTGGGTGCGCGCCTCGGCGGCCTGCGCCTTCTGCTGTTCCACCAGCTTCGTGGTTCCGAGCGCAGTCCGCTTCTCGTGCTGCTGCTCTTCCAGCTCCATCGCCTGCCTCAATGCCGCGGCCTTGCGCTCCAGCAGGGCCTTGGTCTCCGGGAACTGCTTCATTTCCCGTTCGGCGTCTTCCAGCTTCAGCCGGGCTTGCAGCGCGTTGCTCGCGGCTTCGATCGCTCCCCTGGCGTTGAGCCGGGCCAGCACGTCTCCCTTGGAGACGGGCTGGCCCTCGGCAACATAAAGATTGGCCAGCTCGCCATCGATGGGCGCATGGAACCGACGCAGCTCCGAATCGGGTTGCAGCACGCCCTGCGCCGTGACGATCACATCGGCCCTTCCGAAGAACGACCAGACCAACCCGGACAGCACCATGGCGATCATCGTGTAGACGACGGCGTGCAGGATGCGCGAGGGCTCCCGGGTCAGGATGGCGATGCCCTCGCTGCTGTGATCACCGAGCATCTCGCTCAGGGGTCTAAGGCTGTTTGCGTGCGTCATCAGCTCGGGTCTCCGTGCAGTGCCGGCATCGCCGCCGAACTTGCCGCCCTGTGTTGCCACCGCTGGCCGGACGGTTCAAGTTTCTTTTCGGGACACGCCTCACCGGGCGTTCCGGCCTTAGCTACTGAGCTTTTCTGAATTCACGACATACCCCTCGTCCATATCCCGTTCGGGCTGAGCCTGTCGAAGCCAGCGCGCACCTTGATGCAGGCACTTCGACAGGCTCAGTGCGAACGGATCTGAGAGTGCGAACGGATCGGAGGGTGTCGCGATTTACGGAACCTCAAGCGGCGGCGCGGCGGTTCTCCACATCCCGTTCGGGCTGAGCCTGTCGAAGCCAGCGTGCACCTCGATGCAGGCACTTCGACAGGCTCAGTGCGAACGGATCGGAGGGTGCGAACGGATCGGAGGGTGCGAACGGGTCGGAGAGTGCGAACGGATCGGAGGGTGTCGCGATTTACGGAACCTCAATGGGCGGCGCGGCGGTTCTCCACATCCCGTTCGGGCTGAGCCTGTCGAAGCCTGCGCGCTCCTCGATGCAGGCACTTCGACAGGCTCAGTGCGAACGGGTCGGAGAGTGCGAGCGGGTCGGAGAGTGTCGTGATACGGAAACCTCAATCGGCGGCGCGGCGGTTCTCCACATCCCGTTCGGGCTGAGCCTGTCGAAGCCAGCGTGCACCTTGATGCAGGCACTTCGACAGGCTCAGTGCGAACGGATCCGAGAGTGCGAACGGGTCGGAGAGTGCGAACGGATCGGAGGGTGTCGTGACTACGGGACCTCAATGGGCCCTCCCAGCGGCGGGGTCTCCCAGCAGCGCCAGCTTGGTCTTCAGCACCTCGGGCGCGAGGACATTGCGCAGCTCCAGCAAGGCGCTGCGCTGAAGTTGCGCTTCGGCCCCGATCTCGTCGTGCATCGCGGCCCATGGAGCGGACCTCTCTGCGTCCACTTGCGCATAAAGCTGCATGCCTTGCTGCGCGTACCCGCAAGCTTCGGACAACAGGCGAGCCCTCGTGCGGAAGGGGCTCGAGACCGCGGTCTCGATGCGCTGCGAGGCGTCGATTGCGCCCTGGTTCCGATACTCCTGCCACAGCGTTCGCGCCCGGTTCATCGACTCCTGAGCCCGGGCGAGCACCTTGTCCTTGTGCAGGCCCAGGTCCGCCTCGGTGGCACGCGCGAAATGGCCGTCCTCCTCGGGATCGAGCGTCGCGCGAAAGGCCAGCAGCAGCTCCGGGTAGCCGCCTGCCTCACGCGACTTTTGCAGCGCCGCGAACTGCGCCATGACGGCCTGCCTGCGCTCCAGTTCCTTCGCGGCCGCTTCGGCCCAGGGACCCGCCGCCATCTTCTGCAGGCCGGCAATCGCCTGGCTGACTTTGCCTTCCTGCCAGGCCTTGGTGGCGGCTTCGTACTGCTGAACGAGCTCCGCGGGAGGAAGCTGCCCGCTGGCTGTCAGCGCGCGAAAGCTTTCCTGGAACGGCGGCGTCACGAAGCGTGCCTTGAGCAGCCGGGCAAACAACCGTCCCGGCTTGCGGTTGCGTGCTTCATCCCTGATCTCGATGTACCGGGCCAGATCCTGGCGCACGCCGTCCAGCCCGCCGACGCCGGGATACTTCTGCACGAACTCCTTCAACACGAGGTCCAGCGCTTCGGGCCGGTCCCCGCTTACTTCCGCAGCGATGACGGCCTTCAGGCGCTCGATGGCCCCCAGATACACGGTGGCATCGCTTTGCAGCTTGCGCAGATGCTTGAGTGCTTCGACATAGGCACCGCTGAACTGCGGGACGTGCGACGCGATCCGGGCCAGCGCGCGCTGGTGGTCACGCGTGTCGTTGTTCCATCGATCGACCAGCTCGGAAATGCTGTCCTCGTCCGCATAGATTCGGATGGGCATCTCCGCACCACCGCGACTGCTCACCAATCGCTCGAGCTTGCCCAGCCAATCCAGCTCGTCGACCAGCGACCGCATGTCGGGAATGCGGATGGCGAGATCCGACATGCCGGTGACAACGGCTTGGGCGCCGTCGAAGTCATGCGCCGCCATCCTGGCAAGCCAGCCGGGCACATTCGCCTTCAACGCGGCTTCCGTGGCAATCGCCTTGAGCTCGGCATCGTCCGGTTTCTGCGCCAGGGACCGGCTCGCCAGGCGTGCTGCTTGCGCATGCTCCCCGCGGGCAACCAGTTCCTTCAGTTCGCGCTCTGGGGAGTTCCACAGGAAGGGCAGCGCGGCCGCTGCGCCGAGCACGACGGCAAGCGCTGCACCTCGCCACCGGGTGCGTCGGGTGCGTTCGGGATCGCTGCTGCGAACGGCGGTCACGAGCTCGGACCACAGCGCCGCGCGTCGCCCGCGCATGCGGCTCTTTGCGGGTTCCTGGCTGGCAACGGCGGGCAGCGCCGAGCGAGGGGTGGTGTCGGGGCCGGCGCGCGCTTCGCGGTCGACGCAGAAGATTTCGAGGAACGAGGTCGGAGCCACCACAAAGGTGGTCTTGCCGGCGATGGCAGGGTTGTCTTCGGCGGCCTTGTCCGCGGCAGGCTGGACGCGGGTGCGCACCTGGCCCGGATCGGCCTCGGGGGCTTTTCTGATGCCCACCCGATAGACGAAATGATCGCCACCGAAAGCGAGCAGCGCGCCCTCTTGCAGAGGCACCGCGCCATCCTGCAGGCGCTGGCCGTCGACGAACGTGCCGTTCGTGCTGCCCAGGTCTTCGATGTACGCGTCGCCGCCCTTCTGGAAGATGTGCGCCTGCCGTCGCGACAGGTAGCTCACCTGCCGGGCCTGCTCATCGCGGTGACGCGAGAACACGGCATCGGTCTTGCTGACGAGGTACGGGAAGCGCGTGATGACGATCGTCTCGAGCCCCGCGTCGCCGGAGCGTGGCGTCAGCGTCAGGGTGAAAGCCGGTTCGGGCCGGGACTTCGCCGTGCGTGGCGTGATTTCCACGCGGTACGACAGCACGCCGCCGAAGCAGATCTCGTCGCCGTTGCGCAGCCGGCACGGCGACTGACGAACGCCGACGCGATTGACTGTCGTCCCGTTGCGGCTGTCGAGGTCCGCCAGATAGGCGGCCCCGCTCTCGCGGAAGACCCTGGCGTGCCGGCGCGACAGCATCTCGAGAATGTCATGCGGGTACGACGCGAACGGCGGCTCCGTCCGCCCGATGGCGAGCATGCTGTCATTGATGCGTATCTCGCCCAGCTCCGGGCGGGACAGGGGCTTGAGCACGACGCCGAGCTCCTGCTCGGATGTCGCCTGCATGGCGCCGGTTCGCCCTTCGTCGCGTGCCAGGCCGGGCGAAGGCCGGTCAGTGGCTTGCATTCGCAACTTCGAGGGGAGCCCAGCCGCCGCCGAGCGCCTTGTAGAGGGTGACCGTGTCGGCCAGCACCTGCTGGTGACTCGCCAGCAACGCGAGCTGCGCCGCCAGCAGCGAACGCTCGTTCTCGAACACGTCTAGCTGCGAAACGACGCCGGCCGAAAGCTGGGCGGCCGTCTGATCCGTGATTAGCTTGAGCTGATCGACCTGCATCTGCAGCTGCTCTTTCTGCTGCCGGTGGGCCTGGAGGTTCACGAGCGCGTTTTCGACTTCCTCGAACGCCGAGACCACGGTGCGGCGGTAATCGTGTTCGGCGACCTTGACCTGTGCCTCGCTGGTCTTGGCGCGTGCCTTGATGCCCGGATTGAAAGCGGGAATGTTGATGCTCGGCAGGAACCCGAAGGTGAAGGACTTCAGCAGGTCGCCGAGTGCGAAGCTGGCCGTGCCTCCGCGGCCGGTCAGGCTGATCGAAGGCAGTTGCGCCAGCTTCGCCTGCCCCATGAGGTCATGGGCCTCGAGCACCCGGAATTCGGCCGCGACGATGTCGGGCCGGCGCGCGAGCAACTGCGAGGGCAGACCGGTGGGCACCGCCGGAACCTGCACCCGCTCCTGGAGCCGGCCCGACTGGACCTTGAGTTCCCCGGCTGGCATGCCGAGCAGAGTGGCGAGCGCGTTCTCGGCCACGTCGCGGAATCGGCGCAGCTCCAGCAGATCCTTGGTCAATCGGTGGGTCTCGGCACCTTGCCGTATCGCCTGGGTGGCGGGCAGCAAGCCGTTGTCGCGCATCGACTCGAAGATGCCGAGGATCTGCTTGTTCTTCGCCAGCGCGCGTTGCTGGTGATCGATCTGCTCGTCGAGCTGAAGGATCTGGAAGTACGTGGCCGAGACACTGGACACCAGCGTCAGGTAGCCGGCGCGCCAATCCGCCTCGGTCGCACGGAACTCCGCGGTCTGCGCCTGGACGCCCTTGTTGACCTTGCCCCAGACATCGATGTCCCAGCTCACCTGGGAGCCCAGGTTGAACTGCTTGGTGAATTTTTGACCGGTGGTCTTTTCGAAGCTCGCACCAGCACCGATGTCCACGGTGGGCAACGCGCCCGCACCGGCTTCGGCAATCTGCGCATTGGCCACGTCAATGCGAGCGGCCAGGATCTTCAGGTCGAAGTTCCCGGCAATCGCCTTCGTCACGAGCGAGTCGAGGTAAGGGTCGCGGAACTCCGTCCACCACTGCGGCGAGATCGTTCCGGAGGCCGACACGGTTACCTCAGGCTGTCGAGACCATGATGACTTCGCCGGAGCATCGGGGCGCTGGTAGGGCGCGATGCGGACATCCGCGCAACTGCACAGCAGGCCCGCACAGAGGCCGGAAAGAAGAATCGTCTGCTTCATTGTGTCCACCGCTCAAGGATCGGAGCCGCCAACGGAGATGCTGGCGGGGAGATGCGGCGCTCGTTGCCTCGCGCCCGCTGCACCGCAGCCGGTCTTGTCGCCGCCCTGGGTTGCGGCCGGTGGCCGAACGGTTCAAGCTTTTTTCGGGGGGCACTGGCCGGCGGTCTTACGCGTTGAGACCTGGGACACGACGACTTCGCAAAACCAAGCGGTTGTCATGCGGTGAGCGCGCATACCGCATCAGCGAGCAGCTTTGACAAGGACCTTGCGGGTTAATTCGGGTGTTCCTCATCGTGGTCCGATGCGACGCTCACCTGACCCGCTGCAGCACCGCACCGAGATGTTGTTTATCTCGTCCACTTCATCAGCACGCGCGAGCGATCGGCACCGGCCCGAAGACGCTGCAGCTTGTCTCGCCGTGCCTTCCTCCTCCTCTTCCCGCGGCACCGGCATCGAAGCGTGCTGCCGCGCGTCTACCGCGAGGCCTTCGCCATGCCCATTGCCGACAGTGTGATCCTGGGCAGGGAGGTCCAGATCTTTCAGCCCTCGCTGGTGAATCTCTACGGCTGCTCGGTCGGCGACCACACCAAGATCGGCGCCTTCGTGGAGATCCAGAAAGGCGCCAGCATCGGCGCGCGCTGCAAGATCTCCTCGCACAGCTTCATCTGCGAGGGCGTCGTCATCGAAGACGAGGTGTTCGTCGGGCATGGCGTCATGTTCACGAACGACCGCTATCCGCGCGCCACGACCTCCGGCGGGCGGCTGCAAACCGAAGCGGACTGGAAAGTCGAAGTCACCCGCGTGAGACGCGGCGCGTCGATCGGTACGAACGCGACCATCGTCTCGGGCATCACGATCGGCGAAGGCGCCCTCATCGGCGCCGGCGCCGTCATCACCAAAAACGTTCCTGATTACGCGGTCGTGGCCGGCGTGCCCGGCCGCGTGATCGGGGACGCACGAGCACACCGCTGATTGACGGTGGGCCATGTCGTGGGCGGCGTCATCGCCGTGTTTCGTCGTGCCGTTCGCGGCAGCGTGTCCCATGCCCGGCCACCATCTATTCGAAAGGTGCGCAGGGCGGGGCCAGGCAGCCGGGGCGGGGTAGTACCGCAGTAATGAAGGAACACCGCCGTGATCAATTTAGGACTCATCGGGTACGGTTACTGGGGGCCCAACCTGTTGCGCAACTTCGCCGAGACACCCGGGCTGAACGTCGGCGCCGTGTCCGACCTCGACACCTCCAAGCTCGCTCTCGTGCAGCGCCGCTACCCCGCCGTCAAGACGACCACTGACTTTCGCGAGCTGCTCAACGATCCGGCCATTGACGCCATCGCGATCGCCACGCCAGTCCACACGCATTTCGAGCTGGCGCGCGCGGCACTTCGCGCCGGCAAGCACCTGTGGCTGGAAAAGCCGATGACAGAAAACATCATTCAGGCGCGCGAGTTGGTCGACGAGGCGCAGCGGCGCCGCCGCATCCTGCTCATCGACCACACCTTCGTCTACACCGGCGCGGTGGCCAAGATGGCCGAGATCATCCAAGCCGGCGAGCTGGGGCGCGTGTACTACTACGACTCGGTGCGGGTCAACCTGGGGCTCTTCCAGCGCGACGTGAGCGTGATCTCCGATCTCGCGGTACACGACTTTTCCATCCTCGACCACCTGCTGCACGAACACCCGGTGGCCGTGTCCGCCAGCGGCACCAACCACTTTCCGGGCACGCCGGAGAACCTGGCCTACGTGACGCTGTTCTATGAGTCTGGAACGATTGCCCACGCCAACGTGAGCTGGCTTGCGCCGGTGAAGGTGCGGCAGATCCTGGTAGGCGGCAGCAAGAAGATGATCACCTACAACGACCTCGAGCCCAGCGAGAAGGTCAAGGTCTACGACAAGGGCGTGAGCCTCACCGACGACCCGCAGAAGATCCAGGAAATGCGCGTCGGCTACCGCACCGGCGACATGTGGGCACCCAAGATCGCCGTCACCGAGGCGCTGCGCATCGAAGCCGATCACTTCGTCGACTGCATGGAGCACGACAAGACGCCCCTCACCGACGGGCAACTCGGCCTGCGTGTCGTCGAGCTGATCGAAGCCGCCAGCGAGTCGATGCGCCACAAGGGCGAGACCGTCTACCTCCTGCACCACAGGAGGGCGGCATGATTCCCTTCGTCGACCTCAAGGCCCAGTACCTGTCCATCAAGGACGACGTCGACGCGGCCATACAGGGCGTGCTCGACAGCTGCCAGTTCACCCTCGGCAACGAAGTGGCCGCGTTCGAGCAGGAGTTCGCGGCCTACTGTGCCTGCGCGCATGGCATTGGCGTGAACACCGGCACGAGTGCCCTGCACCTGGCGCTGCTGGCCGCCGGCATCGGGCCGGGCGACGAGGTGATCACCGTGCCGTTCACCTTCGTGGCCACCGTGTCGGCCATCGACTACACGGGCGCGCGGCCGGTGTTCGTCGACATCGATCCGCACAGCTTCACCATGGACCCCGCGGCGATCGAGGGAGCGATCAGCGCGCGCACCAAGGCCATCGTTCCGGTGCACCTGTACGGCCAGCCTGCCGACATGGACCCCATCCTGGCCATCGCCCGGCGCCACGGGCTGGCCGTCATCGAGGACGCGTGTCAGGCGCATGGGGCGCAGTACAAGGGCCGGCCCGTCGGCAGCATGGGCGACCTGGGCTGCTTCAGCTTCTATCCGGGCAAGAACCTCGGCGCGTATGGCGAGGGGGGCATGGTGGTCACCCACGATGCACGCCACGCCCGCACGATCCGCATGCTGCGCGACTGGGGCGCGGAGAAGAAGTACCACCATGTCCTCAAAGGTTTCAACTTCCGCCTCGAAGGCATCCAGGGCGCGGTGCTGCGCGTGAAGCTGCGCCACCTGGAGCAGTGGACGGAAGCCCGGCGCGCTGCGGCTGCGCGTTATGACGCCCTTCTTGCCGGCGCGGGCGTGGCAACGCCGCGCGCCAGCGCGGATGTGCGCCACGTCTATCACCTCTACGTGATCCGCACCGTGCAGCGGCAGGCATGGCAGGACGCGCTCGGCGCGCAGGGCATTCAGACAGGCATCCACTACCCGACGCCGGTGCACCTGCTGCCGGCCTTCGCCGATCTCGGCCACCGCAGCGGGGACTTTCCGCATGCCGAGCAGGCCGCGAACGAGGTGCTGTCGCTGCCGATGTTCCCCGAGCTGACGGCCTCGCAATGCGAGATCGTGGCGCGGGCGGTGGCCGCGCTCGCCGCATTGGATGCCCGGGAGCGGGACCACCACCCGCACCATGACGACATGGCGTCGACCCGCACGGCAGCCCCTTTGACGGCGATCCGACATGGACCTGTCTGAAGCGAAGCCCGCCGAGGCGGCGCGACCGCTGCTGATCTTCCCCTGCAACGGCAACGGGATCGAAGCGCTGCACTGCCTCGGCAAAGACCATCGGATGCTCGGCTTCGTAGACGACACGCCGGCCAAGCGCACCGCGCCGGCACACGGCCATGCCGTGATGCCGCGCGCCGCGTTTGCCGAATGGCCCCACGCCATGGTGCTGGCCGTGCCGGGCAGCGCGGACTCGTACCGCTCACGCGCCGCGCTCATCCGCGGTTTGAACATCGATGCCGACCGATGGGCGCGCGTGGTCCACCCCACGGCCTGCATCTCGCCGCTTGCCCGCATCGGGTGCAACGTGCTGATCATGGCCGGCGTGGTGATCACGAGCAACGCGGTAATTGGGGACCATGTGTGCGTGCTGCCCAACACCGTGATCCATCATGACGCGCGCATCGGCGACTGGAGCCTCGTCGGCGCGAACGTCACTGTGGCCGGCCACACCGTGATTGGCGAGAACTGCTACATCGGCAGCGGCAGCAGCCTCATGAACGGCCTGGAGCTCGGCGACGGCACGCTGGTGGGGCTGGGCAGCGTGGTGATTCGCGACACCGCGCCGAGCAGCCGGGTGGCGGGCTGCCCGGCGCGCCGGCTTTGAGCCACTCGAAGCCCGTGTCGGTGTGGTGCAGGCACTTCGATTCCTGAGCTTGTCGAAGGATCAGTGCGAACGAACGGGGTGGCCCGTAGGTCTTCCCATCCCGCTCCGGCTGGATCCCCACATCCCGTTCGGATCCCACATCCCGTTCGGATCCCCACATCCCGTTCGGATCCCCACATCCCGTTCGGGCTGAGCTTGTCGAAGCCCCGTGTCGGTGGTGCAGGCACTTCGACAGGCTCAGTGCGAACGGACGGGGTGGGCCCGTTGCTCGTTCACATCCCGATCAGGCTGGATCCCCACATCCCGATCAGGCTGGATCCACACATCCCGTTCGGGGTGGGCCCCCACGTCCCGTTCGGGCTGAGCTTGTCGAAGCCCCGTTCCGGCGGTGCAGGCACTTCGACAGGCTCAGTGCGAACGGGACGTGGTGAGCCCGTTGGTCGTTCACATCCCGCTCAGGCCGGATCCCCACATCCCGTTCGGGCTGCCTCACCGCGTCGTGAACGACCAGCTCCGGTTGGCCGCGAGCGGGTTGCCAGCCAGGTCTTTGACCCGCGGGTCGGTCGTCCCGCCCTTGACGGTCACCGTGTAGCGGGTCAGCGCGGCGAGCGAGTTCGTCGGGTTGAGGATCGCCTGGCGGCCGGTCGTCGAGTAACTGACCGTGGCGCTGATCAACGCGTTGGATGGGTTACGCAACTCGAAGGTGCCCGTGTTGATCGTCGCGGGGGCCATATCTTCGTTGAAGGTGGCGGTGATGTTGACGTCCCGAGCCACTCCGGTCGCGCCGTTCGCAGGCGCGATGGCCGCCACCGTGGGCGCCGTGGTATCGGGGCCGCTGCTGCTCGTGGTGCTGAACACCACGTCGACCCAGTAGTTGCTCGACTGGAACGTCTCGCTGGGGAAGGCCGAGGCGGACGCATAACGGTAGACCCCATTGTTCGCGCTCGGCGCGTGCAGCGGCGGGTTGTCCGTGCCGGCGGCAAAGAAGCCGACGTCCGCGGCGTAGCGGCCGTTGGGCGCGAAGTACGAGGCCACGTAGACCGTGTTCGCATTCACCGCCACCGGGCTGCTGAAGTTCACCTGCTGCCAGCCCGACGCCGTCTCGTTGGTGAACGTAGCGGAGGCGAGAAGCGTGCCGGAGCTCGTCCACAGCGATCCCACATGAACACCCGTGTTGGCGCTGCTCTTGTAGAAGCGGATGCCAGTGATGAAGCCGCTTTGTTCGCTCGTGAAGCGCACGCCCAGGTTCACCGCGGCAGTGTCCGGGTCGCTCGCCACGCCGGGCACGGCCGATGGCGAGAACAGCGTGCATGGGCAGCTCTGCGCAGTCAACGTGACATTCACACCGCTAGACGGCGTCTCGATGTTTCCGCTGTCGTCGACGGCGCGCGATCGGATGTTGGCCGTGCCGCTGCCCGAAGGCGTCCAGTTGAAAGTCCACGACCCAAGGCCCGTAGCGCGGCGCCAGGTGGTGCCGCCATCCACCGACACTTCCACGCCGCCCACCGTGCCGCCGCTGTCGCTGGCCGTGCCACGGATGGTGACCGGCGTGCCGGGCGGCGTGCTGCTGCCCGAGGCGGGCGAGGTGATGGTGGACGAGGGGGCGGTGGTGTCGGTCGACGCCGTGGCGGCGACGAGGCCGGTGCGCAGCGACCCCGGCTGCACGCCCATGTCGGCGAACAGGTTCACGGTCGCCTGCTGCATGCGCACGTCGGCCGGCGTGCCGGCGCGGTCATGCGTGGCGTCGAGCCCCCACGACCACTGGATCGTGCCGGCGCCGAAGACGAGCGCGCCGCTCGCATGCTTGTAGAGCGTCAGCGCATGCGTGGCCGTGCCGGGCGCATAGGTCGAGCCATGGTCCTGCAACACCGGCGCGTTGCTCACGGTGGTGGTGGACAGGCGCACGAGCCCCGCGGGCCGGGATCCGTTGTCGGCATCGACATCCCACTCGTAGCCGAGCGTGCCGTTGGGCAGGGTGGCGGTGGCCGTGTCGGCGAGCGTCGCCACGCTGGTGTTGCGCCAGAAGCGCATCTTGCCGAGTGTCCCCGGCACCGTGATCGAGGTGGTGGCACCGTCGTTGACCATGAACAGCGTACCGGTCAGCTCGTTCTCCGGCCGGCCGCCGTCGGACGGAGGGCTGAAACGCGGGTCTCGCCAGGTGCCTGTCCAGGCGGTGCTCGGGTCGATCTTCGCGTTGGCGTGCGTCTCCTTGTAGCTCACGAGCGTTCGGTGCGCTGTGTTCGAGCCGTCGATGCTCGCTTCCCAGCGCGTCTTCCAGAACACTTCGTTGCCGCTGAAGAAGGCCAGGTGCACGCCGGCGTTGCGCGCCGCCGTCACGTTGGCGCGCTGCGTGCCCGACCAGTACTCGTCGTGGCCCACCGAGAGAAATACCCGGTGGTTGCGGATCAAGCTGCCCCGGCGATCGCTGTCGACTCCCGTCGTGTAGCTGACGTGAAAGCCGTTGGCCTCGAGCCAGCGCACCATCGGGTACTCAGTGGCGAACAGCCAGTCCTGCCCGTTGTCGATGGAGCGCGTGTTGAACGGGCGGTTGTAGCTCACCTTGTAGGCGCGCCCGGCCGGCGCGCCGGTGTACAGGCTGTTGCCGCCGTAGGAGTTGTAGGCCTGCCAGGTCGTGTCCGAGGTCTGGAACAGCATCGGCGAGCTGCTGGCATCGTCGCGCACGATGAAGACGATGTGGCTCGCGCCGCCGGTGTCGGTGCGGATCACCTTCGCGAAGTAGATGCCCGAGGTGGCCGTGGCCGGCACGGCCCACGAACCCGACACGCTCCAGTTGCCGCAGTCGATCAGCCCCGTCGTGCTCTGGTTCAGACAGGCGGGCTGCTGCTGCGGCAACGCTGCCGACGGCGTGACGGTGGCCACCTTGCGTGCGCCCGCACCGTTGTAGAAACCCATGCGGTAGATGTCGAAGCGATAGCTCGTCGCGTTGGTGTTGACCTTGAACGACACCGTGCTGCCGCGATTGACGCTGATGTCAGTGGCGAAACCCTGGATGCTTGAGTCGCCCGCACCGCTCACGTTCCATTCGCTGGCCGGGTTGCCGGTCAGGCAGTTCTCCGCGACGATGGGGTTGGGCGGCGCCGTGCAGCCGCCGCCACCGCTGGACGCGGCGGTCGTGAAGCTCCACGACATGTTGGCGGCGAGCGCGTTGCCCGCAACATCCTTCACCCGCGGATCGGCCGTGCCTCCCCGCACCGTCGCGGTGTAGCTTGACGAAGCGGCCAGCGAGGCGTTGGGCGTGAGCCGCGCCGTGCGCGTGGCGGTGTCATAAGACACGCTCGCCGCCACGAGCGCATTGGACGCATTGCGCAGCTCGAAGCTGGAGGCGGTGATGCTGGCCGCGTCCATCGCTTCGCTGAAGGTGGCCGTCACGATGGCCGTCGTTGCCACGTTCGTCGCGCCTTGCGCCGGCGCCACGCTCGTCACCGTGGGCGGTGTGGTGTCGCCGCCTCCACCCGTCGACGTGGTGAACACCACGTCGACCCAATAGTTCGTGGCATTGAAGGTCAGCGACGGAAAGCCGCTCGACGAGGCGTAGAGGTACACGCCGTTGCCGCCGCCTTCGCCATTGCTCAGCAGATGGATCGGCCCGTTGTCGACGCCGGCATTCGCGAAGTAGCCGCCATCGGCCGCGTAGCGGCCATTGGGCGCGAAGTACGAGGCCACGTAGACCACGTTGGCTGAGATGGCCACCGGTGTCGCGAAGTTCACCTGCTGCCAGCCCGTGGCCGTCTCGTTGGTGAAGTTCGCCGTGGCGAGCCGCGAGCCGTTGGACGTCCACAGGTTGCCGACATGCGTTCCCGTGTTGCCGCTTCCCTTGTAGAAGCGGATGCCGGTGATCAGGCCCGCCACGTTGGAACGGAACTTCACGCCCAGTTCCACCGCACTTGGGTCATCGTGCGAAGCAGTGGTCGGCGTGGTCGAAGGGCTCCACGCGCTGCACGGACAGCCGGGCTGCGTGGGCGCGCTGCCGGTCGTGAAGCTCCACGTCGCATTGGCGGCCAGGGCATTGCCCGCCGTGTCCTTGACCCGCGGGTCGGTGCTGCCGCCGCGCACGGTCGCGGTGAAGCTGCTCGATGCCGCGAGCGCGCTCGCGGGCCTCAGCGTCGCGGTGCGTGTGGCGCCGTCGTAGCTCACTGTGGCCGTCACCACGGCGTTGGACGCATTGCGCAGCTCGAAGGTCGATGCGTTGATGGTGGCGGCGTCCATCGCCTCGCTGAACGTCGCCGTCACGCTCGTGTCCACGCTCACGCCGGTGGCGCCGGGCGCCGGGCTCCGGCTCGCGACCGTGGGCGCGGCGCTGTCGCTGCTGTAGTTCGCGGTGTAGCTGCCGGCGTTGGCCGTGAAGAAGGCGTATTCCACTCCCTTCACGACGCTGGTTGTGAAGGGCACCGTGGTTGTGCCGAGACGGATGGTGCTCAGCGCGCCGCCGCCGAAGCGCACCGGCAGCATCGCCTGCAGGCCGTTGGCCTGCGGGTCCCTGGTGACGGTGAAGCTCAGCACGCCAGCGCTGAAGCCGATCGCGCCGAATGAGGAGGCGTTGCGCGCGTCGAGCCAAGTCAGCATCTGCTTGGCCGAGACGATGGGCACGCTGCGTGCCCGCGCCGATGCCACCACCGCATCGGCCACCGATGAGCTTCCGAGATCGGTGTGCGCGTTCACGGTGTAGGCGCCGTAGTAGCCCTCGGCGCCGACCGCACGATCGAGCAGCCTGTCGACGGTGAACGGGTAGCTCTGCCCCGACTCGTCGGTCATCTGCGTGGCCGCCATGAACACGTCCAGCATGCTGCCGTCGAGCCTGGCAAAACGCATCGGCATGGCCGAGCCGGTGAAGATGCCGGGCACGTTCGCCACCCAGTCCGGCGGCCAGAAGTAGTAGGACGTGTCGAGCCGCATGCCGTGGCTCAGCTGCACCTGCGCGCCGGAACTCCAGTCGCTCCAGACGATGCAGTGGTGGCGCTGCGTGAGCAGCGGGCCCACGCTGCGGTACTTGTTGAGGAACTGCGGCACCTGCTGGTCGTAGGTGCTCTGCAGCGAGGTCTGGCTGTAATCCGCGCAATTGGTGCTGACGTGTATGCCGACCTCGAAGCCCTCGCTCGCGAACTGACCCGCCTGCGCGTCCGTCATCGGCGTGGAGGGGTAGACGTAGGAGGTGCCGCGCACGCACTCCCAGTTGGCCACCGAGCAGTTCGCGGGGCTTTGCGATTTGAACTGGTTGAAGCGCTCGATCGTTCCGCCATTGCCGTGATCGTCGCCGGTCATGATGACCACGGCCTTCTCGCCGTTGGGGAAGTACCAGAAGCGCGGCAGCGGCCTCTTGCCGTTCATGCTGATGATCAGGTTGGCGAGCAGGCGCTGCTGCTCGTCGGCCTGCGGGATCGCCACCTTGCTGAGGTCGACCCAGTCGGGCTGCACGTCGCCGGCCCGGTTGCCGAAGAACTTGTCGTCCGAGCGGATGGGCGCGAAGCCGTCGCGTTCCTGCGCGGCCCACGCCGGATTGCCCTGCCGCGTGTAGACGATGGAGGTGGCCAGGTCATAGGCAAAGGCCGCCGCCTTGCCGCTGCCCACGCTGCGCTGGGTCACGGCCGGGTTGGCGGTGGCCGTGGTCGCGTTGCTGTAGAGCGTGGCCAGGCGCGTCGCGCCGCTGAGCGTGTAGCCAGTCGCCGTGCCGTGGAACTGCATGGTCTGCGACACGATGCCGTTGCCCGCGCTGGTCGACGTGTCGACCAGCAGATAGGCATTGGACAGCGTGCCGCCGATGGACGTGAGGCCCAGCAAGCCGTTGAGCTTGGGGTCCGGCGCCATCGCGATCAGGTTGCCGCCGGCGTTGACCCAGTCGGTAAGCATGGTCACCTGCGTCGTGCTCAAGACGATCTTCGAGAGCACCACCACGTCGTAGGCCGACAGCGTGCTGTCGGTCACGCCGCCGATATCGGCCACGGCGAAGGAATTGAATCCCTCCGTGCGCAGGATCTCGGCGTAGTAGGTGCTGAACGGTGACGAGCTCGAGGTGATGACGAGGATGGGCCCGCCCGGCCCTTGCGCCGGGTCGATGGCCGCGCGTGCACTGGATGCGGCCCCGATCGCCAAGCACAACACGAACACCGTCATGAAGAGCCGCGCCCATGCGGCTCGCCACCATCCATGTCGCGACATCTGCTGCTCTCCTCGCTACCCGAACGTGCGTGCGAAAGTGCGTTGCTATCGGCGGCCCGGAAGTCGCCAGGCCAAGACCTCGTGGCTCTCGTTGCCCGCCAGCAGGCTCGACCCATCTTCCTGTGCGAAAGCCACGGCGTTGACGCCGGCCGCCGAGCGCACGAGGTCTTGCGTCAGCGAGCGCGTGCTCATGTCCCACACCAGCACATGCCCATCTGCCGCACCGCCAGCCAGCCTCGCGCCGACCCGGTCGAAAGCGAGGCCGCGCACGGGCGCCTTCTGGCCCGAGAAGGCGTGCACCTGCCGGCCGGCAGCCACGTCCCACAGCAGCACCTTGCCGTCTTCCCCGGCACTGGCGAGCAGGCTGCCGTCGGCGCTGAAGACGAGCGTGTTCAGCTCATCCGCGTGGCCGAGCAGCGTATGCAGCAAGCGACGGCTCGCCGTGTCCCACAGCAGGATGCGCCCCAGCGCATCGCCGCTCGCGAGCCGCTGTCCGTTCGCGCTGAAGGCGAGCGTATTCACGAAGGTCGTGTGCCCGCCCAGCGCGTGCAGAAGCCGGCCGGTCGTGCCGTTCCAGAGCAGGACGCGCGTCTCCTCGCCGGCGGTGGCGATCAGCGCGCCATCGGCGCTGGCGGCCGCCGCGCGCAGCGGGTGCTCGTGGCCGTGCAGCGTGAAGGTGCGCTCGCCTGTGTCCACGCTCCAGACCTGCGCGACGCTGTCGCGCCCCGCGGAGACGACAAAGCGGCTGCCGCCGCTGAACACCACGCCCACCGGCTCCGCGCCGCCCGGCCCCTTGAGCGACTTGCGCTCGGCCGCAGCGCCGGGTTCAAGCATGCGGATGCGTCCATCGGCGTGCGCCACGGCGACGGCTTTCCCATCGGGGCTGGCAGCGATTGCCGTGACGCCCTTGCGCTCATACGAACGCGCCGCGCGGCGCGCGGCGGCTGCCCTGGGCTGCGCGGCCTGCGCCGACACACCAGGCTGCGCGCTCGCTTGCCGCGGCGCTGTCTCTGGAGCCGTGCTGGCGAGCACCGCGGTAGCCGACGGCGGGTCCGGCCCGCCGCCGCAACTGGTGAGGCTGAGCGAAAAGCCCAGCAAGGCCATGCGCATGCGCCACTGCCGGCGCCCGGTCGATTTCATCGGGTCGCTCCTGAATGTTCGTCGGTCCGCGTGCCGGAGGAAGATGACGCGCGGATCGGCGGGCCCCCATAGCCATAGCCCAGGGGAATCGTCGGTTGCGGCGCCTTGTTCAGCACCGCCATCACCGTCGGGCACTGCTCCACCGCCGCAAAAGCCTGGCCGACCACGCTGCGCGGCGTGTTGAACGCCTCGATCACCAGCACGATCTGGCCCACGCGTGAGGCGAGCACGCGCGCCTCGTTGGTCATCAGCAGCGGCGGTGCGTCGAAGATGACCACGCGGCCGGGGGTGTCACCGGCGAGCGAGACGAGCAACGCCTCCATGGCATCGCTGGCGAGCAACTCGGTGGACATGGTGGTGTGCGTGCCCGCCGGAAGAAGCTGCAGCCCGGGTATGTTGGTTCCCACCACCACATCCGACAGCGAGAGCTGTGGATCCATCAGCAGATCGAGCAGGCCCTTGCCGGCGGAGACCTGCAGCCGATGAAGCAGGCAGGGCGCCACCACGTCGGCATCGACCAGCAGCACCGAGGTGTCGACTTCGGCCGCGATGCTGAGAGCGAGGCTGATGGCGCAGAAGGTCTTGCCTTCACGCGGCAACGCGCTCGTGACCATGACGAGGGACTGCCGGTCGTGCATGTCGTCCTTGGTGCGCAGGTTCCTCAACAGTGGCTGCTTGATGTGGCGGAACTGCTCGGCCAAGGCGGACCGCGTCTCGGGACGGACCAGTTGCCCGGCCTGTTCCAGCCGCTCAATGTCGACCAGCACGCTGGTGCGCGGTTCGTCGCTCGCCGTGACACCGAAGGCGGCACCCGAGGCCCGGCGCGCATGCAGTTCGCCGTGCCGCGCACGGCCGGTCGCCGTTAGCGGCACGGAAATGCCCGCGCGCGACAACTCCTCCAGGCGCTTGCTTGCTTGATCGATGATGCCCATGGCTGACGAGCCTCTCTCTGTTAGCGCAAAGCGGAGGTGGATGCGATCCAGGCCACCCAGAGCGCCTGCGCAACGAACATCAAGCCCAAAGCCGCCGCGAATGCGAGCGCGGACGCACGCTGCTCGCGCAGGCCCTGCTCAGTGACGAGCATCGGCACGGCGCCCACGACGGGCCGCTCCCCGAACAGCTGCAAATCTTCCGGCTCCTCGAAGCCGGGCCGCAGCCGCTCGGCCACGAGCGGTGCGGCGACGCCCGCCGCCAGCGCGACGAGCATCGCGGCGAGCGACAGATGCAGCCGGCTCGGCGCCACCGGGGTCTGCGAGACGCTGGGCGGCTCGATGAGGCGAAACTCGGTGAGCTGCGCCGACTGGTTGAGCTTGGCGCCCAGGGAAGCCGACTCCCGGCGGCCCACCATCAGCTCGTAGTTCTTGCGTATGACGTCGTAGTCGCGGTTCAGCTGCGCGAACTCGGCATCGACCTGCGGCAGCCGCGCGGCCACCGACCTCACCTCTTCGAGCTGCTGCTGCTGCGCCACCAGTTGCGAGCGCAGCGAATCGACCTTGGCCTCGGCCTCGGCCAGCGCGATGCGCAGCTGCGTATAGATGGGGTTGATGGCCGAGGGCACGGCGGCGCGGCGCTTGCCGGGCGAGGCCGCCGCTGCACGCGCTTCGGCCGCGGCTTCCACCTCGAGCTGTTTGATGACCTGCCGCGCGAACACCACGTCGGGATGCGCTTCGGTGTAGCGCATGCGCATTTCGGCGAGCTGCTTCTTCTGCAGCGCAAGGCGGCTGCGCGCATCCAGCGCCACCGCCGCCGCACCGTTTGGCGTGATCGGCATCTCCGCCAGTGCGCGCGGCTCCTCGGCCGCGATCTCACGCTGAAACGCGTCGCGGCTTCGCTCGGCGCCGGCGAGCTCCACGCGCAGCCGGTTCACGCCGTCGGTCAACGCCGACATGCGTTTGAAGAGGTCTTCGTTGGTCGTGCCTGGCTGACCCGCCACGCCGAAGTTGCGCATCTTGAACTCCTTCAGCCGGTTCTCCGCCTCGATCAATTTGGCCTCGTAGGCGCGGACCTGTTCGTCGATGAAACGGCCGGCGTCCCGTGACTCCTGCGCCTGCGTGCGCGTGCCGGCATGCACGAACAGATCCACCGTGGCCTCGACCGTGCGCCGGGCCCGATCCGGGCTCTCCCCGCGGTAGCTGATCTCGTAGAGATTGGTCGATCCGGCGAGGTCGACCTTGATCTGCTTGCGCAGCCGGGTCACCGCCGCTTCACGCGCATCGCGCGACGACACATCGATGCCGAGCCCGGGCGCTTGAAGCAGACGCTCTACGTTGGGCTTGGAGATGAGGGTGCGGGCCAGCATGCCGAGTTGCTGGTCGACATCGGGCTGGTGGGCCAGACCGGTCATCAGGGGCTTGAGCACCGTCTGGGTGTCGACGTAGATGACGGCGCTGGCTTCGTATCGGTCGGGCACGCGGCTGATGGCCAGGGCGCCTGCGAGCGCAGCGAGGGCGAATGCGGCGAGGGCCAGCCGTCGGTTCCTGGCGACGGTGCGCACCACCTTCAAGGCACTGGCGGCACACGCTTCGACGGCGTTGTTCATCACATTACTGCTCCTGCGCTGATGAACGACCGCGCGCCCTGCACTTGGCTTGGGCACACATCGCTAATTCAGTTTCACCGCAAGACCGACCCAAGCGCTCCTGGGAGATTCCCACCCCTTAATTGAGGGGCTGGCAAGCCTCGGGGGCCCCCCTTGCATGGCTCTCGCGAAGCGCGCAACCTTGCCCCCTCAAACGCGGCGGCCGCAATGGACGCCATGTTGAAGATCAAGGTCGATCAGGGCGAAGGCGTGCACGGGCCGTCCGACATACGGGCCGTCCGGTACACGTTCTCCAGTTGTTTTGGGAGAACCGCTTTGAGCACCAAGAACGGATCTTCGACGCACACGGTGAACGGTGTTGCCTCGCGTCCGGGGCGGCCCTCGAAGGAAAGCGCGCGGCCCGACGCCATCCGCGGCATCCCGCCGTACGGCTCCCCGGGGGCGAGACGGCCGCCCGCAAGACCGGGCCCGCGCTACCCGGATGCGCTGCCCGCGGACGAATTCATGTATGCGCTTCGGCGCGAGAAGCGGCGCTGCGAGCGATCGCGCGCGGCGCTCTCGCTCGTCATCTACCGTCCCCACGGGATGCACGAGCATGCCGCGCGGTACAAGGACAAGTTGCTCGACCTGCTGTGCTTGTCGAAGCGCGAAAACGACATCGTGGGCGACGTGGGCGATGCCATCGCGGTGCTGTGCCCCGACACCGACGAACAAGGCCACAGGGGCTTCACCGGAAAGATCGGCGCGCTGGCCGCCGACCTGCCGTTCACCGCTGTCGCGGCCACCTACCCCGACGACCTGTTCAAGAGCGTGGCCAAGAGCGAGGCGGCAGGCCCATCGGACGAACGGCCGTTCCAGCCTTTCGTCGACTGGGACGTGGAGCACGTGCGCAGCGGCTATTCCGGAAAGCGTTGCCTCGACATCGTGGGCGCGCTCACCGCCTTCGCGCTGCTGGCGCCGCTGATGCTGCTGGTGGCCGCCGCCATAGCGCTCACGTCGCGCGGTCCGGTGATCTTCAAGCAGACGCGGCTCGGCCGCGGCGGAGTGCCGTTCACCTTCTACAAGTTCCGCTCGATGGTGGCGAACGTGGACGATGGCATCCACCGCGAGTACGTCAGCAGCATCATCCGTGGCAAGGCCCCGGTGCAAGGGGCGCTGAACGGCGTGCCCTACACGCCCTACAAGCTTCAATCCGATCCCCGCGTGACGCGTGTCGGCCGGCTGATCCGCAAGACGAGCATCGACGAGCTGCCGCAGTTCTTCAACGTGCTGAAGGGCGAGATGAGCCTCGTCGGCCCGCGCCCGCCCATACCGTACGAGACGCAGCACTACGAGGCATGGCACCTGAGGCGCATCCTCACCATGAAGCCCGGCATCACCGGCGTGTGGCAGGTGGAGGGGCGCAGCAAGGTGGCGTTCGACGATATGGTCAGGATGGACCTTCGCTACATCCGCGAATGTTCCTTCGCGCTCGACATCTCGATCCTGCTCAGAACAATCATCGTCGTCGTACGCTGCCAAGGCGCGACGTGAACGAAAGGCTTCCATGGACATCAACGGTGCCAGCATCCTCGTGACCGGCGGCGCGGGGCTCATCGGCTCCGCCACGATCGACCTCCTGCTGCGCGAGCATTCGCCAGAGCGGGTGGTGATTCTCGACAACCTCGTGCGCGGCACCCGGGCCAACATCGAGCAGACACTGGCCGATCCGCGCGTCACGCTCATGCGCGGCGACATCCGCCACCCCGACACGGTGCGGCAGGCCACGCGCGGCATGGACGCGGTGATCCACCTCGCCGCGCTGCGCATCACGGCCTGCGCAGCCGACCCGCGCGAAGCGATGGAAGTGATGTGCGACGGCAGCTTCAACGTCGTCGAGGCCGCCTGCGAGGCCGGCGTGCAGAAGCTCGTGGCTGCCTCGTCGGCATCGATCTACGGCCTGGCCGACACCTTTCCGACCCGCGAGGACCACCCCCCCTACAACAACCGCACCTGGTACGGCGCGTGCAAACTGATGCTGGAAGCGCTGCTGCGCTCCCAGCACGCGATGAACGGCTTGCCCTACGTCGCGCTGCGCTACTTCAATGTCTACGGGCCGCGCATGGACATGCACGGCAAGTACACCGAGGTGTTGATCCGCTGGATCGAGCGCATCGCCGCCGGCGAGCCGCCGCTCATCCTCGGCGACGGGCAGCAGACCATGGACTTCGTCTACATCGATGACGTGGCGCGCGCCAACCTGCTGGCGCTGCAGTCGGAGGTGGAAGACGAGGTGTTCAACGTGGCGAGCGGCAGCGAGACCTCGCTGCGCGAGTTGGCCACGGCGCTGCTGCAGGTCATGGACGCGCGGGACCTCGAGCCGGTGTATGGCCCGGAGCGCAGCGTGAACCCGGTGTCGCGGCGCCTCGGCTGCACGGAGAAGGCGCAGCGCCTGCTCGGCTTCAAGGCCAGCGTCGGGCTGGAGGACGGCCTTCGCAGCCTGGTGCAGTGGTGGCAGGCCAACCGCAACGCAACGGCGGTGCAAGCATGATCCCGATCACCAAGCCCCTGCTGGGCGAAGCCGAAGCGGACGCGGCACGCCGCGCCATCTTGAGCGGCTGGACCACGCAAGGCCCGGAGGTCGCCGCCTTCGAGCGCGAATTCGCCGAATGGGTGGGCGCGCCGCATGCCTGCGCGGTGTCGAGCTGCACGACGGCGCTGCACCTGGCGCTGCTCGTAGCGGGCGTGCAGGCGGGCGACGAGGTCATCACCGTCAGCCACTCCTTCATCGCCACCGCCAACAGCATCCGCTACGTCGGGGCGACGCCGGTCTTCGTCGACATCGATCCCGCGGGCTTCAACATCGATCCGTCGCTGATCGAAAACGCCATCACGGAGCGCACCAGGGCCATTCTTTGCGTGCACCAGATCGGCATGCCCTGCGAGCTGCAGCGCATCGTGCCGCTGGCGCGCGAGCGCGGCCTCGCGCTGATCGAAGACGCCGCCTGCGCCGCAGGCAGCGAGATCCTCTGGGACGGCCGCTGGGACAAGATCGGCCGCCCGCATGGCGACGTGGCCTGCTTCTCGTTCCATCCGCGCAAGCTGGTCAGCACCGGCGACGGCGGCATGCTCACGACGCAGCACGCCGACTGGGATCAGCGCTTCCGGCTGCTGCGCCAGCATGCGATGAGCGTGCCCGACAGCGTGCGCCATCAGGCGACCGAGGTGATTTTCGAGTCCTACCCGATGGTGGGCTTCAACTACCGCATGACCGACATCCAGGCCGCCGTGGGGCGCGAGCAGCTGAAGCGGCTCGCCGGCATCGTGCAGCGCAGGCGTCAGCTGGCCGCGCAGTACGCCGAGGCGCTGTCGGTTATCCCCGGCCTCATGATTCCCAATGAGCCGCCGTGGGCGCGCTCGAACTGGCAAAGCTACTGTGTGCGCCTGCCGGCGCACTGCGAGCAGCGCGCCGTGATGCAGGCCATGCTCGATGCCGGCATCAGCACGCGGCGCGGAATCATGTGCAGCCACCGCGAGCCGGCGATGCACGACATCCCCGTTCGCCACCCGCTGCCTCATTCCGAGCAGGCGCAGGACCGCTGCATCCTGCTGCCGCTCTTCGGCCAGCTCACGTCGCAGGAGCAGCAGCACATCGCCACGACGCTGCGGTTCGCATGCCGGCTCGACGGTCGCGAGAGCGGCTTGCCGCGCGGCTGAGAAAAGCACATCCCCCATGGCCCGCAAGCAGCCCGCCGACTTCAGCGCCAACGCCAGCGCAGGCGCGCTGCCGCTGCCCGCCGTGCCACGCGGCCGCGCAAGTTATCTCGACATCCTGAAGTCCACTTCGCTCATCGGCGGCGCCACCTTGCTGACGGTGGCGGTCAGCATCGTGCGCACCAAGCTGATCGCCTTGCTGCTGGGTCCCGCGGGCATCGGCCTCATGAGCGTGTACACGTCCATCGTGGACCTCACGCGCAACACCGCCGGCATGGGGCTGGGCGCCAGCGGCGTGCGGCAGATCGCGGAGGCTGCAGCATCCGCCGACACGCAGCGCATCGCGCGAACCGCGACCGTGGTGCGCCGGGCCGCAGTAGGCCTGGGCTTGCTCGGCGCCATGGCGCTGCTGTCGGTGTCCGGGCCGGTGTCGACCTTCACGTTCGGCAACCCGGCACATGCGGGCGCACTCGCCGTGCTGTCGCTGGCCGTGCTGTTCCATGTGCTGGCCGACGGGCAGATGGCACTGCTGCAGGGCACACGGCGCATCGGCGACCAGGCCCGCGTAGGCGTGCTGGCGGCTCTGCTCGGCACAGCCTGCAGCGTCGTGCTCGTGCTGGCGTTCGGCGAGCGCGCCATCGCACCCGCTCTGGTGAGCATCGCCGCCGCGAGTGCCGCCATGGCTTGGTGGTACGGCCGCCGGCTGCCGCTGGCACGCGCCGCCATGCCCGCGCGAGAAACGGCGCGGGAAGCGGCCGACCTTCTAAAGCTCGGCGTGGCATTCATGGTGAGCGGCTTCCTGATGATGGGCGCCGGCTATGCGACCCGGCTCATCACCTTGCGGGAGCTGGGCATCGATGCGGCCGGCCTGTACCAGGCGGCCTGGGCTCTCGGCGGGCTGTATGTCGGCTTCGTCCTCCAGGCCATGGGGGCCGACTTCTACCCGCGGCTCGTCGCTGTGGTGAACGACCACGCCGAGTGCAACCGGCTCGTCAACGAGCAGGCGCATGTGAGCCTGCTCATTGCGGGCCCCGGCGTGATCGCCACGCTGGTGCTTGCGCCGGCCGTGCTCACCCTCTTCTACTCCGCGCATTTCACCGAAGCCGTCGAAGTGCTGCGCTGGCTGGGCCTGGGCGTGGCGCTGCGGGTCGTCTCCTGGCCGATGGGCTTCATCATCGTCGCCAAGAACAGCCGCGTGCTCTTCATCGGCACCGAGCTCGCCTGGACCCTCTTCAACGTGGCGAGTACCTGGCTGCTGGTCAGGCACTTCGGCCTGGCCGGTGCAGGCATCGCGTTTTTCGCGTCCTACGTCTTCCACGTGCTGCTGCTGTACCCCATCGTGCGCCGGCTCAGCGGCTTTCGGTGGTCGGCGCCTGCGCTTCGCACCGCCGTGCTCTTCACCGGTGTCTCGGCCGCCCTGCTGGCCGCGCTGCAGCAGCTGCCCACGATGCCGGCCGTCGTGCTCGGCATCGCCGCCATCGTGCTGAGCGGTTTGTACTCGCTTCACGCGCTCATCAACCTGGTGCCGGCCAGCGAGCTGCCCGGCCGCCTGCGTCGATGGATCGAGCGCTTTCGACCTGCACCGAGTGAACGGTAGTTCTGCGGAGAAGAACCCATGGAGAACGTTTCGCCAGAAGGTGTGAGCTCCTCGCCGGCCAGCACGACGCAGCCCGCCTCCCATGACGACCCCGCCTCGCCGGACGCCTTCCTCAAGGCCAACAGTGCGGCCTATGAGAGCCTCGTGGAGCGGGCGTCGGCCGCCGATGCCGCCGCCATGCCGGAAGAAGCGCTGCGCCGGGTGTCCGCCGCCGCCCTCTTCGCCGCGCAGTTCCATCCCGGCCGGTTTGCAGACGGCGCCATCGAGAACATCGCCTTCGATATCGGCCGGCGTGCCGGCAGCGTCGCCCCGGTGCTGGCGCCGGCCGGCACGGGCGCAGGACGCCGGCGCGTGCTGCACGTGGTGTCGCAAACGCAGGCTGTGGGCGGACACACGCGAATGCTGCACCACTGGGTCACGCACGACACAACGTCGGCGCACTCGCTGTTCGTCGTTGACCAGGGCTCGGTGCCGATGCCTGAGTGGCTGAGCGCGTCGATCATCAAGAGCCAGGGCACGCTCACCCTGTGTCCGCAGAAACAGAGCCGGCTCGACAAGGCGCTGTACCTGCGCCGGCTCGCGCACCAGCACGCGGACCTCGTGGTGCTCCATCACGACTGTTGCGACGTGGTGCCCACTGTGGCCTTCGCCGTCGAAGGCGGCCCGCCGGTGGCGATCCTCGACCATGCGGATCACTTGTTCTGGCTCGGCAGCTCGGTGGCCGATACCGTGATCGCGCTCCGCAGCGCCGGTGCGCGGCATGGGGCCGGGCGCCGCTTCACGCCGCGCAACGCCATCCTGCCCATCCCGCTGGTGCCCTCGCCACAGCAGGCCAGCCGCACGCAGGCCCGGCGCAGCCTCGGCATACCGCTCGACCAGACGGCGCTGCTGAGCGTCGGGCGGCCCGTGAAGTACCGGCCCTGCGGCGCGCACGACTTCGTCGCCACGGCCAACACCATCCTCGAACGCAACCCCTCGGCGCACCTGTACGTGGTGGGCGAGAGCCTGGAGGGTATCCGGCCCTACCTGCGCTCGCAGCCGCACCCCGCGCTGCACTTCGTGGGGCCGGTGGACGATGCCAGCCTGCACCGCGCGGCCGCCGACATCTATCTGGAGTCGTTCCCCTTCGGCTCGAACACCGCGCTGCTGGAGGCTGCGCTCAGCGGCCTGCCGGTGGTGCCGGCCTATGCGCCGCTGTTCCCGTTGCTGGTGGCCGGCAACGACTCGCTGCTCGATCTCCTGTCGAACCCGTCGAGCGAGGAGGAGTACGTGTCGCGGGCCGGCAGCCTGGTGCGCGATCGTGAGCGGCGCATCGAGTTCGGCGAGGCCCTGCGCCAGCGCCTGCTGGCCGAGCATGTGGGCGAGGGCTGGCTGCGGCACCTGCGGGCGCTGTACGCGCACACCGACCGCCTTGTGCACCGGCCCCTCCCCATACCGCCCAACCGCTGCATGCTCGCCGAAGCCGACGTTCGCCTGAGCCTGTGGAACGTGATGGCCGACGGCGTGACGAGCCACCGCTCAGCCGACCTCGACTCGGCGCATGCCGCCCTGCGCCATGCCGCATTCGTTTTCAAGGAAGCTGGCGACTACGCCCGTGCACGCCGATACGCCTGGCAGGCCATGTGGGCCGACCAGGACATGGCGTCGTGGCGTCTTGTCGGCGCGACGCTGCTGGGCAGGCCCGGCAGAACCTTCCGCGCCTGGATACGGCGCACCGCATGAGGCCACCCGCGATGCAGTACCCCACGCCGCAACCGTGTCCCCTCGTCCTGGCATGCGACGAGGCCTACGCGATGCCGCTCGCCACCACGCTACGCTCCATCGCCGACCACAACGCCGCGCACGGGCCGCTGGACGTGCACGTGCTGACCGACGGCTTCCCGGAACTCACGCGGCGCAAGGTCGTCGATTCGGTGCCCGCGGGCTCGATGCACATTCGCTGGCGGGACGTGGACCTGAGCCTCTTCCAAGAATTCGGGCTGCTCGACCATGTGTCGCGCATGACTTATGCGCGCCTGCAGATTCCACATCTCTTCGCCGGGGTGGTACCGAAGCTGCTGTACCTGGATACCGACATTTTGGTGCTGGCCGATCTGTCCGACCTGTGGCGCACCGACCTGGAAGGCGCGCCGCTCGCGGCGGTGCGCGACTACCACGTCGACCGGGAGCTGAAGTCCACCCTGGTGGGGCGAAACATCGACGTGCCGCGCGTGCGCCAATATTTCAACGCGGGCGTCCTGCTCATGGACCCGCAGGCCTGCGTGCAGCACGGGCTCGCGCAACGCGCGATGGCCTACCTGCGCGACCATGCCGACACGCCCTATTCCGACCAGGACGCGCTGAACGCGGCCTGCGACGGCGAGTGGAAGCCACTTGATCCGAAGTGGAACTTCCAGAACCACCACGCCGTGCGCATCGCCCGCCAGCCGGCCGCGCAGCGGCCGGCCATCGTGCACTTCATCACCGGTTCGAAGCCGTGGAAGCCGAGCAGCGCCAGCGTCAACGCCGCCTTGTACGACGCGTTTCGCAGCCGCACGCGCTTCCGGCGCTCGCCGGCTCAGAGGCTCGCAGCTGCGCTCTCCACCTTCGGGCACCGGGTCAAGTACCGGCTGCAGCGCATGCAGGACGCCATGGCAGCGCCGGCAACGATCACGGGCCAGAGCGCGGCCCGAGAGCGCTGATCTCCTGCACTCGATTCGCCACGAACCCGCTGCAAGGAGCCGCACCGTGCCCGACCTGGTCTCCATCCTCATTCCCGCCTTCAACGCCGAGCGCTGGCTGGGTGAAACGATCCGGTCGGCGCTGGACCAGACCTGGCCGCGCAAGGAGCTGATCGTTGTGGACGACGGGTCCTCCGATGGCACGCAGCGGGTGGCGCGCGCCTTCGCGTCGTCTGGCGTCCACGTGATCGCGCAGCGCAACGCCGGCGCGAGCGCGGCCCGCAATCGCGCGCTGTCGCTGGCGCAAGGCGATTACATCCAGTGGCTGGATGCCGACGACCTGCTCGCGCCAGAAAAAATCGAGCAGCAATTGCGAGACGCCGAGCCCGGCGCGACCAGCACCACGCTGCTGTCCTCGGCCTTCGCCGAGTTCTTCGCGACGCCTTCACGGGCCACGCGCGTGCCCACCGCGCTGTGGCAGGACCTCTCGCCGCTGGACTTCCTTCTCGAAAGGTTCACGGGCAATCTATGGATGAGCCCGGCCGTCTGGCTCGTCAGCCGCCGGCTCACGCAGCTCGCGGGCCCGTGGGACGAGCGCCTGACGCTCGATGATGATGGCGAGTATTTCTCGCGCGTGGCCGCGGCGAGCCACCGCATCCACTTCGTCGGCCACGCGTGCAGCTACTACCGGCGCGCCAACGTGCATAGCCTGAGCCGCGGCACGAGCGACCGCGCCTGCGAGTCGCTGCTGCTGTCGCTGCGCCTGTGCATTGCGCACCTTCGGTCGCTCGAGGACAGCGAACGCACGCGCACAGCGGGCGTGCAGCTGCTGCAGTCGTGGACGGACCTCAGCGATTGCTTCGGCCCCGACAACCCCGACCGGCTGTGCCGGGTGAGCGAGCTCGCACGCGAACTGGGCGGTGCGCTGCGGCCACCGCGCCTCGGCTGGAAGTACACGCCCATCCGCGCGCTGTTCGGCTGGAAGGCGGCCCGGCGCACCAAGACCGCCGTGTCGAACATCAAGCTGCGCGCGCGCCTGCAGTTCGACCGCCTGCCCCACGTCTGCTGAACGGAAGCACCGCCATGCCACTGCCTTCGTCGATCGCCCATCCGCCACACTCGCAAGCCGCGGGACTGGCCCGTTCCCCAAGCCGCGAAGTTGACACCGCCGCGCGCATCGGCGCGGCGGTGTCGCGCTTCACCGCCTGGCTCGCCTCCTACGGGGAAACCTCGTGGGACCACCAAAGCTATTTCGCCGGGCCCATCGGCGGCCGCGCGAAGGCGCTGTACTACCGGCAGCCACGGCTCGGCACGCTGGCGGTGGCGCCGATGATCCTTTCAGAAGCCTTCGTGCCGTCGGCGCGGCGGCTGTTCTGGAAGAAGCAGCGTTTTCCCATTGCCGACGCCCACTACGCCATGGGCTTCGCGACGCTGTGGCACTGCACGGGCGACGAGGCGAACCGCTGGCGCGCGCTGCATTTCCTCCATGTGCTGGAGGAGACGCGCTGCCCCGGCTGGCGGCACCACGGCTGGGGCTATCCCTTCGACTGGGTCACGCGCACCGGCGTGATGGCCGCGCAGACGCCGCTCATCACGAGCACGCCCTACGCGTACGAGGCTTTCGAGGCAATGCATGCCATCGACTACCAGCTGCGCTGGCTGGACGCGATGCGTTCGGCCGCCGAGCACGTCTTCACCGACATCCCTGACCATGTGCTGGGTGCCGAGTCGGCGAGCGCCGGCTACAACCCGCTGGACACCGAGGGCGGCGTGGTCAACGCAAGTGCGTACCGTGCCTTCATGCTGACCAGCGCCGCGATGCGCTTCTCGCGCGAGGATTACCTGGAGGTGGCGCGTCGGAATATGCGCTATGTGCTGCACGCGCAGCGGGAAGACGGGTCATGGCCCTACGCCACCGAGGGCGTGCGCGACTTCGTCGACCATTTCCACACCTGCTTCGTGCTCAAGGCACTGGCGAAGATCGAGCGCCTGACGCCCGATGCCGACTGCACGCGTGCCATCGAGGCCGGCGTGGACTATTACGTGCGGCATCTGTTCAATGACGAAGGGCTGCCGCGGCCGTTCGCTCAGGCGCCACGCATCACCGTCTACCGGCAGGAGCTCTATGACTACGCGGAGTGCATCAACCTCGGCACGCTGCTGCGCGGCCGCTTCCCAACCCTGGACGAACGGCTGGAGCGCACCGTGTCCGACCTGCTGCAGCACTGGCAGAAGCCCGACGGTTCGTTCCGCTCACGGCGCCTGCTGATCGGCTGGGACAACGTGCCCATGCACCGGTGGGCCCAGGCCCAGACCTTTCGCAGCCTGAGCGTGCTGCTGCAGTCGCTGCAACCGCAGACGGCCGGCTTGCATGGCTCGCCGGCGGCATGTGCACACGACCTGCCGCACGTAGCGGCAGCCCATTGAACCTCCACGAGCGGGCCATCCGACATGTGCGGCATTTGCGGCGTGTACCACTTCAAGGGCGAGCAGCCGGCCGACCCGTCCACCGTGCGCGCGATGGTGCGGTCCATCGCCCATCGCGGCCCCGACGACGAGGGCTTGCACTTCAGCGGCCCGCTGGCCCTGGGCTTTCGACGCCTGTCCATCATTGACCTCGCTGGCGGTCACCAGCCGATGTCGGATGCCGAGCAATCCGTATGGATTGTCTTCAACGGCGAGATCTACAACTTCCAGGAGCTGCGCGACGAACTGCAGGCCGCGGGCCATGTGTTCCGCACCCGCTCCGACACCGAGGTCATCGTGCACGGCTACAAGCAGTGGGGATGCGAGGTCCTCCGCCGCCTGAACGGCATGTTCGGCCTGGCGATCTGGGACGCGCGGCGCAGAAGGCTGGTGCTTGCACGCGACGCCGCCGGCATCAAGCTCGTCTACTACAAGGTCACCAACGACACGGTGGTGTTCGGCTCCGAGTTGCATGCCGTGCTGGCTGCGCTGCCGGAGCATCCCGCGGTCGACCCGGCCGCCATCAACCTCTTCCTGCGCTACCGCTACACGCCCGCGCCTGCAACGATGTACCAGGGGGTGCGCAAGCTCGCGCCGGGCACGATGGCCCTGTTCGAGAACAACGATTGGAGCGTGCAGCGCTGGGACACCCCGCCGACCCACGGCGAGCCCGCACCGAAGAGCGATGCCGACGCCATCGTGGAACTGCTCGACATCTACCAGCGCGCCCTCAAGCGCCATCTGCTGAGCGACGTGCCGGTGGGCCTGCTGCTGAGCGGCGGGGTCGATTCGGGCCTGCTGCTGGCACTGATGGACCTCTACGGCAACCACTGGCCCACCTACACCGTGGGCTATGGCAGCGCGCTGTACAAGGATGACGAGCTGGCCGATGCACGCGACACCGCACAGCTCTACGCCGCGCGCCATGCCGAGGTGCAGCTCGACCGCGACGCCTTCGCGCGCAGCCTGCCGAAGATCGTCTCCATCGTCGAGGAGCCCATCGCCGCCTCGTCCATCGTGCCCATGTACCACGTGTGCGAACGCGCTTGCCGGGACGTGAAAGTGGCGCTGATCGGCCAGGGGCCGGACGAACTGTTCGGGGGCTACACCCGGCACCTGGGCGTGCAGTACGGCGCGCAATGGCGGCGCCTGCCGCGCTGGCTGCGCCGCTGTGCCGCCGCAGGCATCGACAGGCTGCCGCGCCACGAGGCGCTCAAGCGCGGCGTGCATGCGCTCGATGTGGAGCCGCGCCTGCAGCGCCATCAGCAGGTGTTCTCGCTCATGCCCGGCGCGGCAGTCGATGGCCTGTTCCGCGACGGCGTGCTGCCAGTTGGCGCGGGCGACCGCATCCTCGCCTCATGGCGCGAGCTGGAGCCGGAGATGGAAGGCATGGATGAGCTCGGCGGCTTCCAGCACCTTGAGCTGCACTCCTCGCTGCCCGACGAGCTGCTCCTGTACGCCGACAAGCTCTCCATGGCGCACGGCCTGGAGATCCGCGTGCCCTACCTCGACCGCGAAGTCGTCGCCTACGCCGAGCGGCTGCCGGCCCGGTTCAAGATACGGTTCGGCCAGCGCAAGTGGCTGCACCGCCGGGTGTGCCGCGAGTTCCTTCCGGCCGACATCTTGGCGCGCAAGAAGCGCGGCTTCGCCGTCGATGCGGTGGACTCGTGGTTCCGCTCGGGCGGGGCCGGCCTGTTCGCGGGCCACCTGCTCGACCGAAGCTCGCTGCTGTTCGAATTCCTGCAGCCCGAGGCGGTGAGCCGGCTGCTCACGGATCACCGCCTGGGCCGAAGCGACAACCACAAGCTCCTGTTCAGCCTGGTCGTGCTCGAGGAATGGCTGCGTGCCGGCCGCAGCGCCGCAGCCGCCAAGGCACCGCCATCCGAAGCGTTGGCGCACAGGCTGTGCTCCCGATAGTCCAGTGAACTGGTGCTTTCAATGACGGAGGTTCCATGTCTATCCACTACGTGCTCATCACGCCCGCTCGCAACGAAGTCGCGCTGATCGAAGCAACGATCCAGTCGGTGGTGTCGCAGACGGTGACGCCCAAGCGTTGGGTCATCGTGAGCGACGGCTCCACCGACGGCACGGACGACATCGTCGCCCGCTACGCCCGCGAGCACCCGTGGATCCAACTGATGCGGCTGCCCGAGCACCGCGATCGCAGCTTCGCTGCCAAGGCGAATGTCGTGAACGCCGGCTACGCGGCCCTGAGCGAGCTTGCCTTCGACGTGGTCGGCAACCTCGATGCGGACATCACCTTCGAACCCGACTACTTCGAGGTGCTGATGGCCAAGTTCGGAGCCGATCCGCGGCTGGGTGTGGCGGGCACGCACTACATCGAGGGCGACTTTCACTCGTACTCCGACAGCTATATCAGCGACGAATGCGTGAATGGCGGCTGCCAGCTCTTTCGCCGCACCTGCTTCGAAGAGATTGGCGGCTATGTGCCCATCCGCGGCGGTGGCATCGACTGGGTGGCCGTAACCACGGCCCGCATGAAAGGATGGACCACGCGCTCCTTCGGGGACCGCGTGTTCCACCATCACCGCAAGGTCGGCACGGCCGAGGCCAACGAGATCGTCTCGCGCTTTCGCTACGGCAAGAAGGACTACTTTCTCGGCGGCCATCCGCTGTGGCAATTGGCGCGCGGCACCTTCCAGCTCGGCAAGCGGCCGTACGTCATCGGCGGCCTGGCGCTGATGACGGGCTACATCTGGGGTTGGGCGGTGCGCATGCCCCGGCCCATTTCTCCTGAGCTGATGAAGTTCCACCGCGGCGAGCAGATGACGCGTCTGAAGGATCTGCTGCGCGGCCGCATGCCGCTGCACCGCGACCGCAGGGGGACCGCATGCTGAACGCGGATTCGGGCGGGGCGACGAGCGCGCTCTTCACCAAGCAGAGCTGGGTCGACGGCCGGCCCGCCACCCTGCGCTGCGCGCGGCTGCTCGGCCGCACCTTCGTCGTCTCGGGAAGCACCTTCACGACCCTGCGGCTGGAGGATGAGTGGTTCGAAGATCTCGACGATCCGCATGCCGTCATCGACGCCGCGGCGCGCGAGCTGCGCCCGCGGCCCGACCTTTTCACCTTCTGGCAGCGCGTGCCCGACACACGACTGCGCCACGCCTTGCACACGGAGTGGGAAGAGGTCGCCGTGCTGCCGATCGAGTCGTACGCGCAGTGGTGGAAGCAGATCGGCTGCAAGACCCGCAACCGCATCCGCAAGGCAGAGAAGGAGGGTCTGGTGGTGAAGCAGGTGCCTTACGACGATGAGTTCGTGAGGGGCATGACCGCCATCTTCAACGAGACCCCCGTGCGCCAGGGCCGGCCGTTCCGGCACTACGGAAAGAACTTCGAGACGGTGAAGTCGCAGTTCGCGCGCTACGTGCACCGCGAGTCGATGCTGGGCGCCTACGTGAACGGCGAGCTGGCCGGCTTCGTCATGCTGGCCGACGCAGGGCGCTTCGGCCTCGCCACGCAGATCATCGCGAGCCTGAAGCACCGCGACAAGTCGCCCAACAACGCGCTCATGGCCAAGGCGGTCGAGCTGTGCGCCGAGAAGAAGCTGCCTCACCTCGTGTACGCCTTCTGGACCGACGATTCGCTCGCCGAATTCAAGCGCCATTGCGCCTTCGAGCCCATGCGCGTTCCACGCTACTGGGTGCCGCTCACCTGGAAGGGAAGCATGGCGCTTGCCGGCGGGCTGCATCACGGCTGGAAGGGGTGGCTGCCCGCACGCTTGAAGGCGCAGCTCAAGGCGCTGCGCAATCGCTGGTACGAGCTGTCGAACGGCTGAGAGGGTGATCCATGCCCGGCATTGCATGCATCTTCGCCCGCTCGCCGTCGCCGGTGTACGCGCGCCAGGCGCAGACCATGGTGGCGGCGATGCGCCACGCACCGGAGTGCACCAGCGATACGGTCTGCGTGCCCGACATCGGCGTGTACGCAGGATTCGTCGCTTACGAAGGATCGTTCGCCGAGCGCCAGTCGGCGCCGCTGCCGGGCTCGCCCACGCGGCTGCTGTTCTGCGGCGAGTGCTTCCCGCCGCCCGGCACCGATGCAGAAGCGCTCCTCAGCGGGCAGTACGCGCGCGACGGCGACCGCTTCGTCGCCGCCCTGAACGGCCTGTTTGCCTGCCTGCTGATCGACCGCTCGCGTCGTCGCGCACTGCTGTTCAACGACCGCTATGGCAGCGAGCGCCTCTATGCGGCCGAACGGGACGATGCCCTGTATGTCGCGAGCGAGGCCAAGGCCCTGCTCGCCGTGCTGCCCGAGTTGCGCGCCTTCGACGACGAGGGCGTGGCGCAGTTCCTGGCCTTCGGCTCCACCTTCGACGGGCACACGCTGTTCCGCGGCCTGACGCTGCTGCCCGGCGGCACGCTTTGCCAGCTTGAGGCGGGCGCGCCGGTGCAGCGCCGCCGCTACTTCACACCGGCCGAGTGGGAGGCGCTGCCGCCTTTGACGCCAACCGAGTTCGAGGCCGGGCTCGCGCAGAGCTTGCAGCGCGTGCTGCCCAGCTACCTGCGAGCCGACCGCGCGGTGGGCGTGTCGCTCACCGGCGGGCTCGACACACGCATGATCATGGCCTGCCTTCCGCCCGCCGCCCACCGGGGCGACACGCCCCACTGCGCCTACACCTACGCCGGCGAAGGCGGCGAGCGGCTGCTCGACCTCACCATCGCGCGCCGCGTGGCGACGTTGTGCCGGGTGCCCCACCACACCGTGCGCATCGGCACCGACTTCCTGCGCACATTCGAGCAGCAGCTCGACCGCACGGTGTACGTCACCGACGGCTGCGCGGGCCCACTCTGCGCACACGAGATCTTCCTCAGCGAACAGGCACGGCGCATCGCGCCCATCCGGTTGACCGGCAACTACGGCAGCGAGATCCTGCGCAGCATGTCGACCTTCAAGCGGACGGGCCCACGCGATGAGGTGCTCTCGCCCGAGTTCGCGCGCAAGGTCCATGAAGTGCTCGCCCGGCGCCAGCTCGACACCGTGCATCCGGTGACGCATGCGGCCTTCCGCGAAGTGCCGCTGCATCTGTTCGGCAACCTGGCAGCCGGCCGTTCGCAGCTCACGGTGCGCTCGCCCTACCTCGATAACGAGATCGTGGCCCTCGCCTATCGCGCGCCGGAGCCTTCGCGGCGCGATGCCAAGGCGGCCCTGCAGCTGATCGGCCTTGGCGATCCGGCCCTCGCGCGCATCCCCACCGATCGCGGCCTGTGCGCCGGCCAGCGGCCGCTCGTGAGACTGGCCCACCATGCCACGCGCGAGCTGGAGTTCAAGCTGGACTACTGGCACCGCGATGGCTTGCCGCGCTGCCTGACGCCCATGGGCCCACTGCTGGACGCGCTGGCGCGGCAGGGGCTGCTCGGGCGCCACAAGTTCCTCGCCTACCGCTCCTGGTTCCGCACCGAGCTCGCCGACTTCGCACGGCAGGCCGTGAGCGACGCCGCGGCGCATGCGCGGCCCTGGTGGAACCCGCGCAGCCTCGCCCAACTGGTGAGGCGCCATGTTGCCGGGCAGGACAACCATCTTCCCGAGCTGCATGCGGTGCTCACGCTGGAGGCGGTCCATCGCACGCTCCTACTGAGCTTTTCTGAATTCACGACATACCCCTACCCCTCCGTTCGGGCTGAGCCTGTCGAAGCCAGCGTGCACCTCGATGCAGGCACTTCGACTTGCCTTTAGTCCTGAGCTTGTCGAAGGATCAGTGCGAACGGATCGGAGAGTGTCGTGACTTACGGAAACCTCAATAAGCACCCCTGCAAGGACATGAAGGATTCGACCATGCGCCTGCCCAGCATCAGCGTCTGCATCTGCACATTCAAGCGCCCGGCCTTGCTGCACGAGCTGCTCGAAAGCCTGGCCGTGCAGCAGACGCTCGGCCGCTTCACCTTCTCCATCGTGGTGGTCGACAACGATGCGCAGGGATCGGCACGCGCGGTCGTCGAATCGTTCCGGCGTGAGCGCGGCATGCCGGTGGTGTACGAGGTGGAGGTCGAGCGCAACATCCCCGTGGCGCGCAACCGCACGCTGGCCCTCGCGACGGGCGATTACCTCGCCCTGATCGACGACGACGAGACCGCCGAGCCCCGCTGGCTCGCCAACCTGCTGCACGCTTGCGAGGAAACGGGCGCGGACGGGGTGCTCGGCCCCGTCATGCCCATCTATGCGTCGCGCCCGCCGCGGTGGGTGATCAAGGGCCACTTCCATGAGAAAGGCACCGATCTCGCGAACCGCCGCATTGAGTGGCGCGAGACACGCACCTCCAACGCATTGGTCAAGCGCGCGGCGGTGGCGCGCGCCGCTGTCGGCTTCGACCCCCGCTTCTCCAGAGGCGGAGAAGACGTTGACTTCTTCATGCGCCTGATGGCCCAGGGCTGCTCCTTCGTGTGGTCGCGCGAAGCGGTAGTGCACGAGCTCATTCCGGCAGAGCGCACGGCCAGGATGTTCATGCTGCGGCGCGCGCTGCTGCGCGGCTGCGTCACCACCGAATACCCGAACTTCGGTGCCACGCAGGTCATGAAGGCCCTGGTCGCCGTCCCGGTCTACCTGATCGCTCTGCCGTTCTCGGTGCTGCTCGGTCACCACCGCACGATGGACCTACTGGTGCGCGGGACCGAACACCTCGGCCTGCTGCTGGGTGTCGCCGGCATCGACTTGGTGCGGCAACGTTAGCGAGATCGCATGACGCCCACCGTCGCCGCACTGCTGACCTTCGCCGGCATCGCGTTCCTCCTCATGAAAGACGCCGCGGCCACCGGCCCGCGGCAGCCGGCGCTGTGGCTGCCGGTGCTGTGGCTTCTGATCACGGGCTCGCGCTTCGTCTCGCAATGGTTGAGCCTGGGCGCGCCGCAGCTAAGGAGCGCGGGCGACGGAAGCATCATCGACGCCCTGTACTTCCTGACGCTCATCGTCGCCGGGCTGTGGGTGCTGGCGCAACGCGGCGTACAGCTCGTCGAGGTGATGCGCCACAACAAGTGGCTGGTGGCACTGCTTGCCTGGGGCCTTTTGTCCATCGCCTGGTCCGAATTTCCCTGGGTCGCCTTCAAGCGCTGGATCAAGGTGCTCGGCCATCCGGTGATGGCGCTTGTCATCCTCACCGAGCCCGATGTCAGCGCGGCGCTGCGCACCGTGCTCAAGCGCTGCGCCTTCGTGCTGCTGCCGGCGTCTGTGCTGATGATCAAGTACTTCCCTCAATACGGGAGAAGCTACGACGCCTGGTCGGGCCAGCCGCTCAACAACGGCGTGGCGCTGAACAAGAACGACCTGGGCTACGTGTGCATGGTGCTCGGCATCTTCCTGACCTGGAACCTGCTCGCTGCCAGGCACCTCATCGATGCCGCGGCGCGCCGCCGGGAAATGGCGCTCAGCGCGGCCTTGCTCGCCATCATCGGATGGCTGTTCTTCCGGGCCAACAGCATGACCTCGCTCACGGCGATGGCACTCGGGCTCACTGTCATGCTGGCTCTCGGCTGGCACCTCATCAGCCGTCGCTTCGTGGGCACCTACGTGGCCATGGCGCTGCTTGCGGCCTACGTGCTGGAGTTGTCCTTCGGGTGGTATGCGCAGATGCTCGAGGCGCTGGGGCGCAACGCCACGCTAACCGACCGCACCATCGTCTGGACCGACGTGCTGGCGCTGCAGGAGCGGCCGTTGACAGGCTACGGTTTCGAGAGCTTTTGGCTCGGCGACCGCCTTGACGCGATGTGGGCCAAATGGTCATGGCAGCCCATTCAGGCACACAACGGCTACCTGGAAACGTACGTCAACCTCGGCATCGTGGGCGTAGCGCTGCTGACCGGGTGGTTGCTCTCGACCTTTTTCCGGATCTCGAGGCAGCTTGCCTCGGGCACCGACTTCGACTTCGCGCGCCTGAAGTTCGCGCTGCTGTGCGCCATCCTGCTGTTCAACTGGACCGAGGCGGCCTTCAAGGGCGTGCATTTCGTGTGGACCATCTTCTGCGTCATCGCCATGCACTACCCGACGCCCGACCCCGCACGCGACACGCAGCGGGTGCCGCCCTGGGCGCGCCGCAGGGCCACCGGCTGAGAGGGCGAAGGCAATCCAACATGACCGCTCATTCCCTGACTTGCCCCTCAGCTTTTGAGCCGCATGCCATGGCGCGCACGGCCCCATCGCCACCCCTCAGCATCGTGCTGCGCTGCGAGAGTCGCCATGTTCCCAAGGTGCGCTATGTGATCGACACGCTCATGCTCGCGGCCGGGCTGGGCGTGCGCTATGTCGAACAGCCGCCGGCCGATGCGCCGTGCCTTCTCTACGCCGCGCACCGGCCCGCGGAAAGCTTGCCGGTGGCGTGCCTCGCCATCGCGCATTGCGCCGAGGCGTGGAACTTTTTCGACGGTGCCGCCGATATCGACAGGGCCAGCGAGATCGACGGCCTTCCGGTCGTGCTGCCGCAGCGCGCCAGCGGCTGCTATGCACTCGACATCGACTTTGACATCGTGGCCAACGCGTTCTATTTCCTGTCGTCGTGGAGCGAACGCCTGGTGAAGACCACGGCCGCCCCGCGCCACCTTCATGCCGACAGCGTGTTCGCGCGCCATGGCATTGCGCAGGACATTGTCGACCGCTACCTCGAGCGGCTGATGGACAGCCTGCGCACACGGCTCGCGCCATGGCCCGACCGCCCGCGCGTCGACTGGCCGGGCGGCGGCACCTACGCGCTGGTGCTGTCGCATGACGTGGACTTTCTTCCAGCGGGCCGGCGCGACATCGCCGTGCAAGGTGCCAAATCCGTTCTGCGTCACCTGCTGCGTCACCTCGACCCGGCCGATGCGCTGCGCGTTGCCGCCGGCTGGATGCGCGCCTGGGCCGCAGGGCGCGACCCCTACGGCTGCGTGCCGTCCATCATTGCGCAGGAGCAGCACATGGGCGTGCGGGCGTCATTTACCGTCGCCGTCGGGCACCGGGACCCGCACGACGTGAACTACCACGTGGAGGACGACCGCGTGCGCGACTACCTGCGCGTCATTGCGGACTCCGGCTTCGACCTCTGCCTGCACGGCAGCTACCGTTCCACCGAAAACCCACAGTGGTACATCGAAGAGGCGGCCCTGCTCTCGCAGCGCTTGGCGCGCCCCGTCGGCTCGCGCCAGCACTTCCTCGCCTTCGACTACGACACGCTGTTCCAGGCGCAGGAACAGGCCGGCATCGAATACGACATGTCCATCGGCTTTCCCGACCACCCCGGGCCGCGCGCCGGCTTCTCCTATCCCTACTTCCCTTACCACCTGCGGGAAGACCGCCCATACAAGGTGCTGGAAATCGGCCTGTTCCTCATGGACGCGACGCTGCGAGGCTACATGCGGCTCAAGGGCGCCGCCGCCTGGCGGGTGATCGAGCAGTGCCTGGATGACCTGCGCCGCAAGCGCGGCTGCGCCTCGGTGGTGTGGCACCCCATTGTCTTCGGCGGCGCACGCGATCCGGGCTACGACCGGCTCTTCTGGGACATGGTGGAACGCGTGGGCGGCACCGGTGGCACTGCCACCGATGGGCGAACCATCAACCAGTTCTGGCGCGAGCGGGCCGCCGGCTATGCGAGCTTCGCCGCGATGGGGGCGGCATCGTGAACGGCGCCAGCCCGGGAAGCGTGCTCATGGCGGCCTACACCAACTACCGCCGCGACCCGCGCGTGCGGCGCGAGGCCGAGGCACTGGTCGAACGCGGGCATCGCGTGGTCTTCCTTGCCTGTCGCCAGAACGGCGAGCCCCATCGCGAAACCATCGCGGGCGTGGAGGTGATCAAGACCCCGGGCCTCAAGCAGAACCGCACGTCGATTCCGATGTACGTGCTGGACTACGCGGCCTTTTTCCTGATGATCTTCGTGCACCTGCTGGCGCACCCGCGGCGTTATCGGCTCATTCACGTCAACAACATGCCGGATTTCCTGGTGTTCGCGACCTGGCTGCCGCGCCTGCTCGGCACCCCGGTGATTCACGACGTGCACGACCTCATGCCCGAGCTCTTCCAGGAAAAGTTCCGCTCCGCCGAGGCACATTGGATCGTGCGTGCCCTGAAGTGGCAGGAGCGCTCGGCGGGCCGCTTCGCCTCGGCCGTGCTCACCGTCGAGGAACGGCTGAAGGACATCCTCGCCGAGCGGGGCGTGCCGCGCGAGAAGATCCACGTGCTGATGAACCTGCCCGACGACAGGATCTTCGCGCCGCGGAAGGCGACGCCGGCCAAGACTGACAACGCACCTTTCGTGCTCGTCTATCACGGCACGCTGGCACACCGGCTCGGGCTGGACATCGCCATCCATGCCGTGGCCAAGGCCAGGGCGCGAGTGCCTCGGCTGGAGCTGCGCATCATCGGTGCAGGCGAAGAGCGCGATGCGCTGATGGCCCTGCGCGATCGGCTGAGACTCGGCGACGCGGTGCACTTCAGCGAGGGCTTCGTGCCGGTGCAGCAGATCCCGGCACTGATTGCCGATGCCGACGTGGGACTCATCCCGCTGCGGCTGTCCAGCGGCACCGACATCATGCTGCCGACCAAGCTGCTGGAGTACGTCAGCATGGGCATCACATGCATTGCGCCGAAGACGGGAACGATCGCACGCTACTTCGACGACCAGATGGTCGAGTTCTTCGAAGCCGAGAACATCGATTCGCTGGCCGCCGCGATCGTCGCGCTGCACGACAACCCGGCCCGGCGCACCGGCTTGTCGCGCGAGGCTTGGCAGCGCTTCGGTGCGCGCTACACCTGGAGCCGGCACAAGGCGGTCTATACGGAGCTGGTTGACGGGCTGCTCGCGCAGCGGCCACGCTGAAGGGTCCAGGGGCGGCCCGGACGGACGGCCACAGGGCTTCTGTCGCTGAAACTCAAGCGCTGCTTCAGCGCGGTTCGTGGCGCGCCGAGCGGCCGATGCCCAAGTACAGCAACCCGGCCGATTCCACCTCGGCCTGGTTCCAGAAGTTGCGTCCGTCGAGCACGGCCTCGACGCCCTGCCTGCGCCACGCCGCGAAATCGGGACTCGCGAACTCGGGGTGCGCAGTGTTGAGCACGATCGCCTGGGCCGCGTCGTCGAGGGCCGGCTCGAAGCCCGCGGCGCGCAGCTCGTCGTCGGTGTATTGCGGATCGCTCATGCTGACGATTGCGCCGTGGCGCTGCAACTCGTCGCGCAAGGCATAGGCGGGGCTGAAGGTGTCCACCTTGACCCCGGGCCGAAACCCGAGGCCGAGCAGGCGAACCCTGCGTCCTTTCAACGGCCGCCATAAGGTGGCGAGCCGCGCCAGCTGCCGCTGCGGCTGCTGGTCGTTGATCTCGCGCGCCGCCTCGGAGATGCGCTGCGTCACACCCAGCCGGCGCGACTCGCGCGTGAGGAAGTAGGGGTACACGGGCGTGCAGTGGCCGCCCACGCCGATGCCGGGCAGCAGCACATTGGCCTCGCCGTCGCGATTGGCAGCGACGCGCACGCGATCGAAGTCGACACCCGACAGCTCGCAGAAAGCGGCCAGTTCGTTGGCGAGCGCGATGTTCACGTCGCGGTAGAGCATGCCGAGGAGCTTGGTGATCTCGGCGGCCTCCAGGCCGCCCACCTCGTCGATCGGCGCGCCGAGGAATTCGCGGTAAAGCGCTGCCGTCTTCGCAAGCGACGCCGCATCCAGCCCACCCACCACCTTGGGCGTCGTCTCCAACCGCTCGAGCACGAGGTTCGCCTTGACGCGCTCGGGGCTGTAGCCCACATGGAAGTCGCGGCCCGCCTCGAGGCCGCTCTGCGCTTCAAGCATCGGAATCAACTGGCGGCGCGTGCCACCCACGCTCACCGTGGTCTCGTAGACGACCAGCGCGCCGCGCTGCAAGCCCTTGCCCACTTGCGCGCTCGCGGCACGCAAGTGGGTGTAGTCGATCTCGCGCTCGGGCGTCAGGTGCGCGGGCACGATGACGACGACCGCCTCGGAAGCCGAAGTCGCTCGCGCCACATCGGTCATCGCATGCAGCCGCCCTAGTGCATGCAGCCGGTTCATCAGCTGCGCGAGCCCAGGCTCCTCGTAGGGGCAGCGCCCGGCCACGATGTCGTGCACGAGCGCCGGGTTCACGTCGCCCACTGTCACGTTCGCGCCGTGCTTGCCGAACATGCACGCCAGCGGCAAACCCATGCGCCCGCCGCCCACCACGGTGATGTTCATGTCGGAAGGTCCCCTCGATACAGCCCGTTGACGCCGACAACAGGCCTGTGCGGACCTGCTTCGGGTCAGTCTAGCGTCACGCTGTCGCGGCAGGGGAACGCCTCACGAGCAACCGTGCGATCAGGGGAGTTGCCGTGCGGATGCGGTGGTCCTCGGGGGTGTGCCGCGAGGCAGGGCGAGGGGGTGCGCTGCCCGTTCGGGCTGAGGTACTGCCCGTTCGGGGCGAGGTACCCCCCGTTCGGGCTGAGCCTGTCGAAGCCCCCTCACACCTGCACCGGCCCTTCGACAAGCTCAGGGCGAACGGGAGGAGGGGGCTCACCGCTCGGGCTGAGGTACTGCCCGTTCGGGCGAGGTGCTCCCCGTTCGGGCTGAGCCTGTCGAAGCCCCCTCACACCTGCACCGGCCCTTCGACAAGCTCAGGGCGAACGGGAGGAGGGGGCTCACCGCTCGGGCTCAGTAACCCCCTGTTCGGGCTGAGGTAAGCCCCCTGTTCGGGCTGAGGTAAGCCCTGTTCGGGCTGAGGTACCCCATGGCTCGCGCTGAGGTTACCCCCCTGCTCTGGCTGACGTTCGTGAGGCTCCCTCACCCCGTTCGGGCTGAGCTTGTCGAAGCCCCGCTCAGGCGGTGCAGACACTTCGACACGCTCACTGCAAACGGACCGGGGCGGTTCATGAGGCCCCCTCACACCGAGTGGCAGGAGGCGCCTGCCGAGGCGGCCCATGACCGCGCCCGGCGTTCGCGAAGAAGCGAAGGAGGTGTTGCGCTACAAGGCTCCCCGTTTAAGCTTGCGGTAACCCCTCTCGTTCGGGCTGAGCCTGTCGCAGCCCCCTCACGCCTGTACCGACGCCCTACTGCACGCGAAGCCCCGTCGGGGCGGCAATCATCGCCCCGCCGCTGCCCTGCAATGGGTGCGGATACCGGAAGGGAGCGTAGCCGCTCTTGGCCGTCGAGCCGTTGTTGATGTAGTCGCGCCCACTTTGCACATGCGTGCATCCGGAGGTGCAGCTCATGCCGACGCCCCCGTTGTCGGCCGTGTTGTTCCACACATAGAGCGGATAGCTGTAGGCAGAGGGTCCCTCGCTCATCGTGCCGATCTGGTACTGGCAGCGCCAGCCCGACTGTCCCGGCACGTTCTGATCGGCCGGATCGGTGCCGTCACAGGGCCTCAGCTTGCCCGGCTGAAAGGTTTTGTAGTCGATGGCGCCGATGGGCACGGTGTAGCTGCCGGCGAACTTGTTGTTCCAGATGACGCCCGTGCCGGAAGACACGTCGATGCCCTTCCACTTGCCGGTGGTCGTGGAGAAGCTGTTGTTGTAGATCTCGTAGGCGTTCGCGCTGACCAAGCCGCTTCGCGCCTTGTCGTGCGTCTCCCACATGCTGTGCCGCACGGTGTTGTGCCGGAACACCTGACGGCCGCCGTTGTTCATGTCCACCGCCGGGGAGCCCACCGAGCCGTAGAAATCGTCGAAGTCGAAGGTGTTGTCCTCGATGAAGAAGAAGTCCCCTGTTCCGAGGGTGAGCGTCCTCGACCAGTCGCTTGCGCCATCGCCAAACAGCACGATGCCGTAGGCGCGGCCCTTGAACGTGTTGTGGTCGATCAGTCCGTGTGTGCTCGTGGAGGCACTGATGGTCCAGGGGTAGTTGCCCTCGAACACGTTGTGGTGCACACGCAGGTTCTTCCACCCATTCGGGCCGTCGAGCCTCATCGCGGTGCCCACCGCGGTTTGGGCCTCGCCGTAGAACCAGAAGCCGGACACGTCGACCCGGCCGGTTTTCGTGCCGGGGTCGACGGAGACCAGGGTGTGGTCACCGCCGCCGTGCATGATCTTCGTGCCGCCCGAGCCGGAACCGGCTCCCTTC
>CBFHAS010000018.1:0-49591 GCA_965653625.1 uncultured Burkholderiaceae bacterium
TGTCGAAGCCCCACGCGCGCCCCCTCGGTTGCAAAGGGTTGGTCAGCCCTCCACGCCAACCCGCTCGCGCAGCAACTGCACCTGCTGCTGCCAGTACGCCGGCGTACCGAACCACGGAAAGGCGGCCGGAAAAGCCGGGTCCTGCCAGCGCCGTGCAATCCAGCCGCTGTGGTGAATCATGCGAAGGGTGCGCAGCGGCTCCACCAGCGTGAGCTGCCGGTCGTCGAAGGGACGAAAGGCCTCGTAGCCCGTCAGCAACGCGCGCACTTGAGCACGGCTTTCCTCCCGGTCGCCCGAGAGCAGCATCCACACGTCCTGCACGGCTGGCCCGTTCACCGCGTCATCAAGATCCACGAAATGCGGCCCGGCATCGGTCCACAGCACATTGCCGATGTGGCAGTCACCGTGCACTCGCAGCAGTGGAAGTGCGCCGGCCGCATCGAAGGCCGCTTGCGTCAGGTCGAGCGCGCGGTCCGCCGCGTCCTGCCAAGCCGGCAGCAGCTCGGGCGGCAGGTTTCCATGTGCGCAAATCCAGTCACGCGCCGCGCGACCCACCGAATCCACCCCGAGCGTCGGTCGATGGCGAAACCCTCCGCGGGAGCCGACCAGGTGCATGCGACCGATGAAGCGCCCGATCCATTCGAGGTTCGCCAGGTCTTCCAGCGGCGGCGCTCGGCCCGCCCGTCGTGGTGCGACCGCGAAACGGTGCGTTTCCCCCTCACGAGCTTCGATGCATGCCAGCGTGCTTGGCTCCCCGCGCAGGCGCACGGCGGGGGCGAGCGGCGAATGGCGGTCTAGGGCCAGCTCCAGCGGCGCAACGACCGGAATTTCGTCCGCGACCAGTTCTGCGGCAAAGCGATGCTCTTCGAGGATCTGCTCGTCGCTCCAGCGGCCCGGCCGGTAGAACTTGACCACCACGACACGGCCGTCCTCCAGGAACACCTGGAATACCCGGTTCTCGTAAGAGTTGAGCTGTAGCAGGCGACCATCACCGCGCAGGCCCACAGTGTCCAGCGCGTCCATTACGACGTCAGGCGTCAGGCCGGCATAAGGGGTCGCTGTAGGCGGAGCAGCGGAAGCGGGCGTGGTCATGCACGCATCGTACGCGGAGGCGTCGAGTTCGCATTGCTGGTTGGGGGGCGAGCCGCCCCGCGCGGGAAATCAGTGCCGGGTCGGGTGCGTCTCAATAACTGCCCCAGCGCCATCGTTCGGCGTGCCGGGTTCGCGGCTATTCGTCGTGCCGGCCAGGCTGATGAAATCGGAACTCGGGTCCAGCCGGCTGTCTAGCGCGAAGAAGGAGTCCTGGAAGAAGGTCGAATCCTGCCAAAGCGCGACGCGCTCAGCGCGACGGGTCGCGACAGTGTTCGCCAGTGTGTCGCGTGCTTCGTTCAGAGTGGCGCTCGGCGTTGTGGACGCCTGCGGCGCTCGCGCGCTGGTCGCTTGCTGAGGCACCAGCAGCTGCAATTCCGCCACAGAAGGAAGGCGATCGCTTTCGCAGCGCAGATACCGTATCCGGCAGGCCGCAAGGACCGATTGCTTGATCTTCGTCGCGCGCTTGCCGTCGCCCTGATTGTTGTCGAGGTCAAGAGCGGCCAGCACACGGCCATTGGCGCTGCATACCGCGAATCCCACATGCAGGGAGTTCAGCAGCTGGTACCAATAGCGCACGTCGCTGGGATTGGACGGTTGGCACAGCCTCACGAGTGGCAACTTGGCAAGGATCACCTGGTGAGGAAGTGCCTCGCGCAGCAGCCGATACATCCGCCGCTCGTCCGTGGTAAACACGGGGCGGGCCGAGAGGGTCCATTCGGTCGGCAGCGGCCTGCGGGGGCCACCGCGGCGGGAAGCCCATGTCCACGCTCCGAAGACGCCGAGCGGCACAAGGAGCCCCACGGTAGCGGCGATCCACGGAAGGGTTGGCATGGTGACTCTGTCTGGAAGGCCCGGCTGCAGCAGGGCGCGCCGCGCATGGCCGGCGGCGAAGCCTGCAGATGGTACGCAGCGCTAACGCTCGTGCGCATCCCCGACATGCATGTCCGAGGATGTCGAGAACTTGTTAGCACTGTTCAGTCCAATGCCATTCGGATGCGGCGTGTCCGCTGGCATTGCTGTTCCTTGGCTTCGGCTTTGTGGGCCCGGAAGGCATGCCGCTTGAGCTGATCGTCGAACCCGGCTGCCTGATCAACTCGCCAAAAGGGGGTAGCCATCATCTCGCGCGGAAGCTTCAGCCAGGCAATCGGTTCCATGGCGCTGCACGCCGGCGCCAGCTTTGCGCGCAATCCTCAGCATCGGTGTGGTTGCGCTGAATGGGCCATCGCGATCAGTGAGACGGCGCGTGCAATACCGAAGGGATCGTCGGCACTGCGTCGTTGAAATGGCCGTCGGTTGCGCCGGTTCGCGTCCCGGGTGTCGCGCATACGTGCACGCCAGCCGCTCGCTCATGAATCGCCCCGCCACCTCAGTTGGGCGGGGTCACGGCCGATGGCAGGCTGCTGCTGCCAGAGCAGGCTGGCAGGTCGAGGCGGGACTGCATTGGCGCAGCGAAGCCGGGCTGGTGGGCCGAGTTTTTCGGTGGCCGGCGGCGAGCGCCGCACACTCGACTTCAGCGCCGAACTCCTGCGTGCGAAGGTTGTCCGGGACAGCGACGTGGCCGCGGGCGTGGCGCTGCCCGGCGTTGCGCCTTGGTTTGCGGGCGCGTGCAACCGGGCATGGGCAACGTGCTCGGACGACACGCACTGCTGTCGGACGGCTACGCGGTGCGCGTCATGTCGCCGCGCAGCCCCTTCGCTGACCGTGTCGATCGGCGCGTAGTCCATCTTGCCGGCCCCGCGGCTGGGGAACGAGAACACGAACCAGTCGCATCTTGGTGCAACCCGTTATGATGCGAATAAATCGCATTTAGAAGCTCATTGCGAAAGCGCCCGGCCCGACCGGGCGCTCTTTCGAGCAGGGCGGGGGGATCGCGATCCTCGGCGGCCGACGAAGCAGAAATTTGAATAACCAGACCACGGAGAAGATCGAAGTGCAGCCCCAACCTTCCAGGCCGCGAGCCGTTTTCACGCCCAAGCCGAACCGCTCACCCCGGCTTGTTCCGCTGGCGGCCGCCTTGCAGGCGGCGTCGCTGTGCATCGCGGTCGGTCTGGCCGTTCGCCCTGCACCGGCACTCGCACAGGCCAGCACGACGCCCGCCACGGCACAAGTCCAGGCGTTCAGCATTCCCGGCGGCCCGCTGGACGCGGCGCTGAACGGCTTCATCCAGGCCACCGGGGTCAACCTCTCCTACGACCCGGGCCTGATCCAGGCGCTTTCCACGAAAGGTTTGGGCGGCTCCTACACCGTTCAGGCCGGATTGGCAGCGTTGCTGGCCGACACCGGCGTGGAGGCCGTCGCTCAATCGGACGACGGCTTCGCGCTGCGCCGGCAGCTGACGCCGGCATCGGCGCCCGACACGGTTCTGCAGACCATCACGGTGCTCGGGTCGCGTGACCCGAGCGTGCCGCTTTCCAACGTGCCGGCGTCGATCACCGTCGTGCCGCGTGAGGAGATCGCGCGCCAGCAACCCACCGCGCAGCGCATCGAGGACATCTTGGGCCGCACGGTGCCGGGCTTCAACCCGACCAACGTGGGCGTGCGCCAGATCCGCGGGCGCACCGCACAGGTGTTCGTCAACGGCGTGCCGTCGAACGAGCAGCTGCGCGCCAGCGCCGGCTCCGACATCAACCTGCTCGCGCCCGACCAGCTCGAAGTGATCGAAGTGGCGCGCGGCGCTAACTCCGCCTACGGCTTCGGTTCGCCGGGCGGCGTCATCGCCTTGTCCACGCGGCGCGCCGAGTCCAAGGAGCTGACGCTCATCAGCCGCGTCGGCACGAGCTTCAACACCAGCAAGCCGGGCGGCACCTTCCAGTCGAGCCTGTACCAGAGCGTCTCGCAGATCGTGGGCGACTTCGACTATCACGTCGGCGTGGCCGTACGCAAGGATGGCCTGCTGCGCGACCCGGACGGCAACCTGGCGCTGGACTTCAACAGCCCGGTAGCGTTCTCGATGGGCAAGGAAACGCTGGTCGACTTCGACACTTCGCTCGGCTACAAGCTCGGCGGCACCGGCTCGCTGCGCCTGACCGCAACTGGCGGGCGTGCGGAGGTCGACGACCGCTACGAAAGCGACGAGCTGGGCACCTATCGCGTGACCGACTCGACCCTGGTGCGCCGCCCGGCGGGCGATCGCAACGTCCGGCGTCATCACACGGTCAACCTGAGCTACGAGAACAGCGACGTCGCCGGCAGTGCCGTCAAGCTGGAAGCCCTGGCGGGTCGCGTGCACATGCTGCAGTACAGGCGGCCAGCGGCAGTGACCGAGCTCGATGAGCAGACCAACAACTACACCGGCCTGCGCTCCAGCGTGACGACGCCGCTGGACGGCGTGCGCACCGGCGCGACCGTCAGCTACGGGCTCGACTACATGCGCAACCGCTTCTTCCGTCCGATCGTCGACGACGACACCGGTGCCGTGCTGCGCTACGTCTCTCCGGACGTCACGCTCGAGACTTGGGCCCCGTTCCTTCAGGGCCAGGTCCCCGTGGGCGACTGGCGCTTCAACGCCGGCGTGCGGCACGAGCGCTACAGCGGCAGTGTCGAGACGGCAGCCATCCCCACCCGCACGCCCCCCACCGTCATTGAGGCGGGCGACTTCCGGTCGTTCAGCCTGACGCTGTTCAATGCCGGCGCGGTCTACAAGCTGGCGCAACAACGCGATATCTACGCCAGCTTCTCCCAAGGCGCGGAAATCTCCCAGGTCGGGCGTGCGGCCTTGTCGGCTTCGACGGCCGACCGGGTCGACCCGCAACCGGCCAAGTCCAACCAGTACGAGATTGGCTTCCGCCAAAGCGGCCAGCCCCTCAACTACAGCGCGGCGGTGTTCTACACGACCTCCGACCTGATGAGCGCGCTGGACTGCAGCGACCCCGCCGTGCCTTGCAAGCCGCTGCGCGAGCCGCGCAAGTTCTGGGGCATCGAAGGCACGGTCGGCTGGAGCATCGACTCGCACTGGGGCGTCGGCGGCAACCTGGCTTGGATGGAAGGCCGTCGCACGCTGAGCACGGGCGAGGAACGCCACATTCCCCTCAACGAAGCGCCGCCCCTGCTGCTCGGCGCGTACGTCGATTTCGCGCCGCACGATGGTTGGACCAACCGGCTGCAGTTCGACTACCGCGCAGGCAGCGACCCCTTCGGCGGGAGCACGGCCTTCGGCGAGGGGCGCGTCGACAGCCTGTTCCTCGCCCACCTCTCGACCAGCTTCAACCTCGGGCCCGGCGAAATGCAGATCGGCGTGCGCAACCTCTTCGACAAGAAGTACTACTCGATCGTGGCGCAGGCCCACAACCGCGGCACCAACTGGATTCCCGAGCAGGGCCGCAGGGTCTCGATCTCCTACGAGACCAAGTGGTAGCACCGGGCGGGTCTCCGCGGTTCTGAACGGCCGTGGCCCGTAGCCGCACCTGGCTGTGGTGGCACTCCTGGATCGGAGTGACCACCGGCCTGATGCTGTTCGTCGTCTGCTGGTCCGGCACGGTCGCGGTGTTCAGCCACGAGATCGACTGGCTGCTCAACCCGGCGCTGCGCGTGGAGCCTGCGCCCGCGGCCGCGCCGAAGTGGGACGGCGTGTTGGCGGCCGCCCAGCAGGCCGTGCCTGGCCAGAAGGTGACGACGCTGTGGATGCCGGCCGGGCCACGCGATGCCGCGCAGCTGTGGGCGCGCGACGAGCACGGCACGGTGACGCGCATCTACGTCGATCCGGCCAGCGCGCAAGTGCAGGGCACGACGAGCTACTTCAACGTGCAGCGCTTCTTCCGCAGCTTCCACATGAACCTGTTCTTCAACACGGGTCCGTGGGGCTACTTGGTGGTGTGCTCGCTGGCGCTGCCGCTGCTCGCTTCGCTCGTCACCGCGCTCGTGTTCTACAAGCGCTGGTGGCAGCGCTGGCTCGCGCTGAAGCTATACCGCGGATGGCGTGTGTTCTGGTCGGATCTGCACAAGACCGGCGGTCTGTGGAGCCTGTGGTTCGTCGTCGTAGTGGCGCTGACCGCGGCGTGGTACTTCATCGAGGCGGCTGGCATCGTGCCGACCTATCCGGAAGTGCCGCGCTTGAACGTCGCAGCCGCGCCGCTGCGGCTCGACGACGCGTTGTCGCGCGTGCGCTCTAGTTGGCCCGAGTTGCAGGTGCGCAGCATCACGCTGCCCGGCGGCTACTACGGCAACGCGCTGGAGCTGGAAGGCCAAGCCGGGGACGTGCTGGTGCGCGACCGCGCCAACAAGCTGTTCGTCGATCCGTCGACCGGCGACGAGCTGGCGCGCCAGCGCGCCGCCGACCTGAGCCTGGCGGCGCGCTGGGTCGACACCGCCGATCCCTTGCACTTCGGCGACTTCGCCGGCCTGGGCGTGAAGGCGATCTGGCTCGCGTTCGGGTTGCTGCTGAGCGGCCTGTGTCTCACCGGTGCCTATCTGCACGTGCAGCGCTTGAAGCGCAAGCACGCAGGCGCCGATCGCAGGCCGGCCGTCGTCGCGGCCTACGGCGTGTCGGCGGTGCTGCTCGCGGCGTCGGCGGTCGGCGGCTGGATCGAGATTCGCCGGTACGGCCCGCTGGTCGACGGCGTGCGGCACTGGCCGGACGTGCCACTGCCGGTGGTCGCCTTTGTCGCGACCTGGGTCGCGGCCACGCTTGCCATCCTTTGGATCTGGGTGCGCCGCCTGCGGTGAGCAGGAACGAAAAGCATGCGCTGTCAGACCTGGCGGGCGCATGTATGCGCCCGGTTGTGAGGCTTCGGCGCCAGAATGCCCGAATCACCCATCCACCACACCGGAGGCGGCGATGAAAGGCGACCCGAAGGTTCTGGACTATCTCAACGCCGAGCTCAAAAACGAGCTCACTGCGGTCAACCAGTACTTCCTGCACTACCGCATGCTCAAGCACTGGGGCTTCGGCCGCTTGGCCAAGCACGAGTACGACGAGTCGATCGATGAGATGAAGCATGCGGACCACCTGATCGAGCGCATCCTGGTGCTCGAAGGGCTGCCCAACCTGCAGGACCTCGGCAAGCTGCTGATCGGCGAGAACCCGGTGGAGATGCTCAAGTGCGATCTGCGGGCCGAGCAGGCCGCGCAGGCGACGCTGAAGGAGGCCATCGCCCATTGCGAGAGCGTGCGCGACTACGCCTCACGCGAGATCCTCGACGACATCCTTGATGACACCGAGGAGCACATCGACCACCTCGAAACGCAGTTCGAGCTGGTCGACAAGGTCGGCGAGCAGAACTGGCTGTAGTCGCAGATGGGCGACGGACCGAGCGGCTCGTAGTTCGCGAGGCAGCCGGCGCACGAACTGCCCGGCCCGCAACAGTCGCGCCCCGCTCACCGCAGGCCCGTGGCGGGTCTTCCGCGCCCGGGCGGAATGCGGCCCCCTGCGAGCCCGCAAGGGCGCCATCGCCCTCTACAATGAGATCGATTCTCATTAATAACAACTGAGTGGGCGTGGTGGCAAAGCCGCCCGGCACGCGCTTGGGCGCTGGGGCGTGAAACACCGGTCTGCCTGAAAGGACTTCCGATGAAAGCGTTTCTATTCGCCGCCGCGATGGCGGCCGCACCTGTCGCATGGTCACAGGCGCCGGTGACGGTGCCCGCCGTGCTGTCGCACCACGCGAGCCTCGTGCACGTCAGCTACGACGACGCGCTCGGCGCCGCCCAAAGCCTGCGCAAGACGGTAGCGAACTTCGTGGCCCAGCCGTCCGCCGATGGCCTGCAGGCCGCGCGCAAGGCTTGGCTCGACGCACGCGAGGTCTACGGGCAGACGGAGGCATTCCGCTTCTACGGTGGGCCGATCGACGATGCGAACGGTCCCGAGGGCCGCATCAACGCCTGGCCGATGGACGAGTCGTTCGTCGACGGTGTAAAGGGCAAGCCGAACACCGGGCTGATCAACAACCGCAAGCTCGCGATCACGAAGAAGACGCTTTCGACGCAGAACGAGCGCGGCGGCGAGGAGAACATCGCGACCGGCTGGCATGCGATTGAGTTCCTGCTCTGGGGCCAGGACTTGAACGACAACGGTCCGGGCCAGCGCGGCTTTGAGGACTTCGTGGACGGCAAGGCTGCGCACGCCGATCGCCGCCGGCAGTACCTGATGGTCGTGACCGACCTGCTGATCGACGATCTCGGGTCGCTGGTCAAGGCGTGGGCGCCCAGCGCCAACAACTACCGTGCCCGCTTCGAGCGGGGCGGCAACGAATCGATGCGCAAGGTGTTCCTCGGCCTGGGCTCGCTGTCGCGCGGCGAACTCGCCGGCGAGCGGCTCGAAGTGGCCCTCGCAAGCCAGGATCAGGAGGACGAGCACTCGTGCTTCTCCGACAACACACACCGCGACGTGGTCGCCAACGCGCAGGGCATCGAGAACGTGTGGCTCGGCCGCTACCGCCGCGCCGATGGCCGCGTGCTGCAGGGCCCGTCGCTGCGCGACTTGGTGGCCGCGAAGGACGCCGCACTCGCGGAACGTGTCTCCAAGCAGCTTGCCGCGTCGGTCGCGGCCGCGAACGCCATTGAGCCGCCGTTCGATCGCGAGATCATCGGCGCGGACGACGCGCCCGGCCGCAAGCGCGTGCGCGCGGTGATCGACAGTCTCGTGAAGCAGAGCCAAGAGCTCGTGGCCGCCGCGAACGCGGTTGGCATCACGAAGCTGACGCTGGTGCAGCCGAAATGATCTGCTCGCGGCGCCTCACCCTCGCGCTGCTGCTGGCTGCGGGCAGCGCGGCTGCGTTGCACGCGGCGATCGTGCCGGACGACGGCAGCGCACTGCCCGGCGGCGCAACGACGGTGCATGTCGACGGCCGCAACGCGTTCTCGCTGCCCGCAGCCAACCTCTCCGACGACGAACGCTCGCGCTTTGCGATCGGCAATTCCTTCTTCCGCCGCAACTGGGTCGAGGCGCCATCGTCGACCCGCGCACGCGATGGCCTCGGGCCCCACTTCATTGCGCGCTCCTGCGGCGGCTGCCATGCGCAGGATGGGCGTGGCGCGCCGCCTGACTTTCGCAAGGGCTTGAACGATCAGCCGGTCGCGTTGCTGATCCGGCTCTCGGTGCCCGGCGCCAATCCGCATGGCGGCCCGAACCCCGAGCCGGTGTACGGCGACCAGCTGAACAACGCAGCCGTGCAGGGCGTGCGGCCCGAAGGCGAGATCACGATCCGCCACGACACCGTGCGCGGTCGCTTCGCCGACGGCACGCCGTACGTGCTGCGCAAGCCGCTGTACGGCTTCACGAAGCTCGGCTACGGCCCGATGGCGCCCGACACGATGCTCAGTCCGCGCGTTGCGCCGCAGCTGGTCGGTGTCGGTCTGCTGGAGGCCATCGACGAGGCCGAGATCGAGCGCAACGCACGTGACCAGGCGGCAGCCGAAGGCCCGATCCGCGGCATGCCCAACCGCGTGTGGGACGCCTTCGCGCAAAAGGAGAAGGTCGGCCGCTTCGGCTGGAAAGCCAACGTCGCGACGCTCGCGCACCAGACGGCGGGCGCGTTTCTCGGCGACATGGGCATCACGTCGTTGCCTTTCCCCGATGAGGCATGCACGGCCGCTCAGGCTGACTGTCGGGCCGCGCCGCGCGGCGCACAAGGCAAGGCGCCGGAGATCGACGAGAAGACGTTCAGTGACGTCGTCTTCTACCAAGCCATGCTCGCGCCGCCGGCCCGCCGGGATGCGAGCAACGCGCGCATCGTCAAAGGGCAGCAGCTGTTTGCGCAGGCGCAGTGCGCCGCCTGCCACCGGCCCAGCTATGTCACCGCCGAAGGTCCGTTTCCGCGCCTGACCAGCAAGGCGCTGTCCGGCCAGCGCATCTGGCCTTACACCGACCTGTTGCTGCACGACATGGGCGACGGGCTCGCCGATGGCCGGCCCGACTTCCAGGCCAATGGCCGGCAGTGGAAGACGCCGCCGCTCTGGGGCATCGGTCGCATCAAGGAGGTCAACGGCCACACGCGGCTGCTGCACGATGGCCGCGCGCGTGGCGTACTGGAGGCCATCCTGTGGCACGGCGGCGAGGCGCAGGCAAGCCGCGACAGCGTGCTGACAATGACCCGGGACGAGCGCGATGCGCTTGTGACGTTCGTGGAGTCGCTGTGATGCGCCGTCGCGCGCTGTTGGCCCTGTGGCCGGGCGCGGTCTGGGCACAGGCCGACTGGCAACGTGTCGCGGTGCCTTTCGTGACGCCCGGCGCCTACTTGCAGGCGCTTTATGCACGGTGGTATGCACCGCGGGCCCGCGAGTTCGCCGAGGCGGCCCGCGCGCTTGCCGAGGCGCAGCGCGCCCGGTGCGCAGGCGCAGACCTTGCCCGACCGAGGGCGGCATGGCTGGGCGCGATGACGGCGTGGGAGCGGCTGAACGCGGTCGCGGTCGGCCCGCTGGTCGAGCGCCGGTCCGCCCGCCGCATTGACTTCGTGCCCACACGGCCGGCGTCGATCGAGCGTGCGATCGCGCAGGGGCAGCGCGACATGGCGCTCGTCGGCGCACCCGCCAAGGGCTTGCCGGCGCTCGAGTGGCTGCTCTGGAAGCACCGGCTCGCGGCCGGGTCGGCGGCCTGCGACTACGCGGCCCGCGTGGCCGAGGACACCGCCGACGAAGCATCGGCGCTGGCGGCGGACTTCGCCGCGCGGCGCGAGTGGGGCGACGAGGCGCAAGCCGCGGCGTTCGGGGAGGTGCTGAACCAATTCGTCGCCGGGGTCGAGGCGCTGCGCTGGGCGCAGATCGGGCGCCCGCTCAAGGAAGGACGCGGCCAGTTTCCGCGCGCGGCGTCCGCGTCCAGTGCGGCCGCATGGACGGCCCGCTGGCAGGCTCTGCGCACCTTGGCCGTGTTCCGGGAGGACGCGCCGGGTGCTCCGGTGTCGATCGAGGCCTATCTGCGCGGGCGCGGCTTCAACGCCTTGGCCGACCGGCTGCTCGGCGCGGTGCAGCGCGCGGGGCTGGCGTTGCAGGGGGTGTCGCCGTCGCGGCCTGCCGCTCTGAACACCGCTGCGCGCGAACTCGCGACCCTGAAGCGCCGCATGGAAGACGAAGTGGCGCCGGCACTCGAAGTCTCGATCGGCTTCTCCGATGCGGATGGGGACTGAATGCGGCGACGCGAGGCACTCATCGCATGCCTGGCGCTGCCGGCGGCCGGCCATGCGACGGCGCGCGCGCCGCGCTTGGCTGCTGCGTGGGAAAGCCCGCAAGGCCCATGGGTTGGCGTGCTTGCACGCGCGAGCGCGGGGTGGCGGGTTGCGGCCGCGATCGACGTGCCGACCCGGGCGCACGGCATCGTCGTCGAGCCCGAGGGCACGCTGCTCGCCGTAGCGAGACGCCCGGGCGACTGGCTGCTGCGCTGGAATGCCGCAGGCCGCGCGCTGGCCTGGGTGTGGAACGATCCGGCCCGACGCTTCAACGGCCACGCACGGCGCCGAGGTGCGCTGCTATACACCGCGGAGACCGACGTCGAGACCGGCGAGGGCCGCGTGGTGGTGCGCGATGCGCGCAGACTGGAAGTGCAGGCCGTCTGGTCGAGCGGCGGCATCGATCCGCATGACCTGTGCTTCGCAGCCGACGGCACGCTGTGGGTCGCGAATGGCGGCATCACGACTCAACCCGAGACCGGCCGCGCCAAGTTGAACCTGGAGCGCATGGACTCGTCGCTCGTGTGCCTGGATGAATCGGGCTGCCCGCTCGGCCAGTGGAGGCTCGACGACCCACGACTGTCGTTGCGTCACCTCGCGCTGCGCGACGGCCAGCTCGGCATCGCGCTGCAGGCCGAGCACGACGACGCCGCGCAACGCGCCGCAGCGCCCGTGCTGGCCATCTTTGACGGCCGCGGCCTGCGCGCCTGCGAAGCGCGGGCGCTGGCAGGCTACGGCGGCGACATCGTGGCGACCGCCAGCGGCTACGCGGTCAGCGTGCCGCGGGCCGGCGGCGTGGCGATGTTCGCCGGCAATGGGCGTTGGCTCGGTCACGTGGCGCTCGAGCAGGCCTGCGCGCTCGCATCGGCTGGATCGACGGTGCTGGCCGGTGGAAGCAAGGCGGCATTGATGCTGAGCGATGACACGCGGGATGCGGCTCCGGTGCCCGCGCTACGGCTTGACAACCACTGGCAACTTTCGGCGTGACAGGGTCACCATGGCCAGCAGACCCTGACGCCGCGCGTTGCGTGGCGTTCAGCGTGGCTTTGTCGTAGGTCGGTCGTACAGCGATCGCAGCTCATCCTTTGCCGCTTCGAGCCGGCGACGCTGCGGGGCGGGCAACTGGTCCCCTGCGCGGTTGATCGCGAGGCCGCGTGTCCCAGGCCGCTCATCAGCGTCGGGCCAGAGGCTCTGGCGGGAACGCGAGTTGCCGACTTGGCATCGTCGTCGCGGTCCCAACCGCGGCGCTGCCGAGACCGCTGTACGGCGCGACGGCCCAGGGAATGGTCCTGACGCGCAGGCCGGGCGGTGATGCATGCGGGGCGCGGCGGGAAAGCGTTGACGGAAGCCGCCACCGAAAGCGCGCCTCCAAGTAGTCGTTTCGTTCGCAAAGTGCATCAAGTCGATTGATGCAAATATTCGTTCTTGCCAAGCCGCGAGGGCGTCCCGAGAATCGCGCCCCATGTTTGCTAAAGCGATCTCAATGGCACTCGCGGCATGCGCCGAAGTGCGGGCCGGGTATCCGTTGCGTGGTGCGTTGGTGACTGCTGGGAACGGCGGCGTCCCGGTCATCCAAATGAAAGACATCGATCCGGCGTGCGGCCTTCGGTGGGCCGGCGCCGCCCGGGTGGCGCTCACCGGGCGAAAGGATCCCGACTGGCTGGTCGCCGGCGATCTGTTGTTCGTTCCCCGCGGCAACCGCTTCTTCGCCGTGGACATCGATGCGCCGCCAGAGCGGGCCATCTGCAGCCCACATCTTTTTCACCTGCGCGTGCGGTCGCCGAAGCAGGTGCTGCCGGCGTTCCTGGCTTGGCAGATCAACCAGCCGCCAGTCCAACGTCAGCTGATGGCCGCCGCCGAAGGGTCGGCGCAGCTCAGCGTGCGACGCGCCGAGATCGAGTCGCTTCGGATTGCACTGCCACCCCTCGACCAGCAGGCGGGCGTCGTCGCGCTGGCGCAGGCCGCCAGACGTGAGCGCGTGCTGCTGATGCAGCTCATCGAGAACCGTGAACGAGAGCTTGCGGGGCTTGCCAGCCAATTGGCTGGCGCGGCCGGAATCCCCACGACTTGACATGCCAGACACCCGGATGACGAGCGCTATCAGCCAAGACGACATCAACGCCGCCGTGTGGGCCGCCTGCGACACCCTCAGAGGCATCGTCTCTCCCGACATGTGCAGGGAATACGTGCTGACAATGCTGTTCCTCAAGCACATCAGCGATGCTTGGCAGCACCATCGCGACGCCTATCAAAGCCAGTACGGCGATCACCCCGAGCTGGTCGAGGAGATGCTGAAGAACGAGCGCTTCGTGGTGCCGGCCCATGCCAGCTTCCGTGCACTGCACGCGCAGCGCCACATGCCCGGCAATGGCGAGCGCATCGACCGGGCCTTTCATGCCCTTGAAGAAGCGAACCTTCCCAAGCTGCGCGACGTCTTCCAGGACATCAGCTTCAACGCGAACCATCTCGGAGACGAGCGGCAGAAGAACGACACCCTGCGGCGCCTGCTCGAAGCCTTCGCCAAGCCGCCACTCGAAGTGCGAACGAGCGGTGAAGGAGGATCGCTGAGCGCGATCAGCCACGCGTACGAGTTCGTGTTCAGGAGCTTCGCGGCCGCCTCTGGCAAGAACCGCGACGAGTTCTACACCCCGGCCGAAGTTGCCACGCTAGTGGCCTGCCTCATGGACCCTAAGCCGGGCGACGAGATCTGCGACCCGACCTGCGGCTGCGGCTCGCTGCTGATGGCGTGCGGCCGCGTCATCCGCGAACGCACCGGCTCGCGGCATTACGCGCTCTTTGGTCAGGAGGCGATGGGTGGCACCTGGGCGCTGGCCAAAATGAATTTGTATGTGCATGCCGACGACAACCATCGCATCGAATGGGGCGATACCCTTCGCGACCCCAAGCTGCTTGACGGCGCCGGCGGTCTGAAGCATTTCGACATCGTGGTGGCCCACCCACCCTTCAGTCTCGAGAACTGGGGGCACGAGGGCACCGAGGCCGACAGGTTCAGCCGCTTCCGCCGCGGCGTGCCGCCGCGCACCAAGGCCGACTACGCGTTCATCCTGCACATGGTCGAGACCATGAAGCCGGTCACTGGCCGCATGGCTGTGGTGGTGCCTCATGGCGTGCTCTTCCGCGGCGCGACAGAGGGGCGCATCCGGCGCAAGCTGGTCGAGGAGAATTTGCTCGACGTGGTGATCGGCCTGCCCGAGAAGCTGTTCTACGGCACCGGCATCCCGGCGGCCGTGCTGGTGCTGCGCAAGCGCAAGACCGACGACCAGGTGTTGTTCATTGACGCCAGCCACCACTTCGGACCCGGCAAGAACCGCAACGTCCTGCGGCAGACCGATCTGCAGCGCCTCCTCGACACAGTGGCCTCCCGCCAGTCCGTCGCCCGCTATGCCCACCTCGCCACTCCGGCTCAGATGGCGGCGAACGACTTCAATCTGAACATCTCCCGCTATGTCGATACCTTCGAGGCGCAGGACGGGATCGACTTGGGGGCCTTGCGCCACGAGCGCGAGCAGCTGAGAAGCGAACTGATCCTGCTTGAGGCACAGATGGGCGCACACATGAAAGAGCTTGGCTTTGAATGACGCGATGTCACCCGGGCCGGCGAGCATCGGCGAGCTCGTCATCTACGCCACCGAGGACGGCCAGGCGCACATCTTCCTGCGGGCAGAGGGCGGCACGGTCTGGCTCAGCCAAGCCGAGATCGCGGTCCTGTTTCAGACCACGCCGCAGAACATCACCCAGCACATCCGGGCGATTTATGCGCAGGGCGAGGCCCGCGAGGCGGCAACCTGTAAGCCCTACTTACAGGTTCAAAAAGAGGGCCGCCGGCAAGTCCGGCGCACGATCAAGTTCTACAGCCTCGACGTAATCCTGGCCGTGGGCTACCGCGTGAAGTCGCCTCGCGGCACCCAGTTTCGGCAGTGGGCCACGGCGCACCTGCGCGAGTACCTGGTCAAAGGCTTCGTGCTCGACGACGAGCGCCTGAAGGACCCGCGCGGCTGGGACTACTTCGACGAACTGCTCCAGCGCATCCGGGAGATTCGCGCTTCGGAAATGCGCTTCTGCCAGAAGATGCGCGAACTCTTCGCGCTTTCCGTGGACCATGGCGATGACGCCGGGGCCGCCGAGCAGTTCCTGGCTGACGTGCAGAGCAAAATGCTCTACGCCGTCACCCAGCGCACGGCGGCCGAGATCGTCGTCGAACGTGCCGACGCCACCCGCCCGCACATGGCGCTGACGGTGTGGAAAGGCCCGCACGTGCGCAAGGCCGACGTGGTGGTAGCCAAGAACTACCTGAATGCCGCGGAAACCGAGCAGCTCAATCACATGGTCATGGCCTTCCTCGAGTTCGCCGAACTGCGCACCCGCCAGCGCAAGGCGCTGTGCATGGCTGACTGGCGGCAGTACGTCGACAACTTCATCCGCTTCAACGATGGCCCGCTGCTGCAGGGCGCCGGGCGGGTGAGCCATGCGGATATGGTGGCCATCGCGCATCGGCGCTATGAAGAGTTCGATGCTCAGCGGCGACAGGCACTGGCGCGTGCGGCCGATGCGGAGGACTTGGCCGACCTGGAGCAGGCGCAGCGGCTGCTCGGCAAAGGGGGCGAAGCCGATGCTGCCTGAGGGCGCGACGCTTCCCATGGGACGGACTGCTGCCATGGCGGCAGCCACGCCGGATTCGAAGGAGGCGGTCGCTGCCCGCCTGCCGATCCTGCATCTGCTGTGCAACCTGGGTTGGAACTTTCTGCCCACGGCGCAGGTGCTGGCGATGCGTGGCGACACCCGCGAGGTGCTGCTCAAGGCCAGGCTGGTGGAGGTGCTGCAGACGCGCCGCTACGAGTACAAGGGCCAGTGGTATCCGCTGTCGAGCAGCGGCATCGAGCAGATCGTGCGCGAGTTGTCGGCGGGTTTGCTGCCTGAGGGCCTGCTGCACGCCAACGAACGGCTCTACGGCAAGATGGCATGGGGCATCACCGTGGCCGAGTTCATGCCCGACGGGAAGAAGCACCAGCCGACGATCCCTGTGATCGACTGGTTCGATCCTGCGGCCAACCGCTGGGACGTGACCGACGCGCTGGAGGTGCAGTCGGCGCAGGGCACGCACAGTCGCACGCCGGATGTCGTGTGCTACGTCAATGGCCTCCCGCTCGTCGTGATCGAGGCCAAGCCCCCGGAGAGCGCGGACGCGGGCAAGGCGATGGTGGCTGAGGGCATCCGCCAACATCTGCGCAACCAGCGGCCCGACGAGATCCCGCATCTGTTCGCCTACGCGCAGTTGCTGCTGGCGACGGGCCAGACCGAAGCACGCTACGGCACGACGGGCACGGCGGTGAAGTCATGGGCGCGCTGGCGCGAGGAACAGTTCGACGAGCTCCACCAGGCCAAGGTCAAGAACGCACCGCTGTCCGCGGAAGTGCACGCCCGGCTGGTGGAGGACAGGCCGGCTGCGCTGGCCGCGTATTTCCACTCGCTGGGGGCGGAGTCGACGGCGCCCACTGACCAGGATCGCCTGCTGGTCGGCCTGCTCACGCCGACGCGTCTGCTGGAGTTCCTGCGCGGCTTTGTGCTTTTCGACCGCAAGGTGGGCAAGATCGTTGCTCGCTGCGCGCAGTTCTTCGCCACCCGCGCGGTGCTGTCGCGCGTCAACGAGATTCGACTCGATGGCGGCCGGGAGGGCGGCGTCATTTGGCACACCAGTGGCTCGGGCAAGCACTTCACGATGGCGTTCGTGACCAAGACACTGCTGTTCGCCGACGCGCTGGCCGAGTGCCGCGTGCTCGTCGTGACCGACCGCGTGGAACTGGAGGCTCAGCTGTCGCGCAATTTGATCCCGGACGGCGCCATCGCATTGGCCACGGCGCCGCAAAAGGAGGGCGGGAAGAGCCGCGTTCTCACCGGCCGCGAGCTGGCCCGGCGCATCGGCAGCGGCACCGAACGCATCACTTTCACGTCCATGCACAAGCTCAACACGGCGTCCAGGCTGGCCGAGTGCCGCAACGGCTCACCCGATTTGATCGTGATGGTGGACGAGGGCCTCCTGAGCCATGGAGGCGGTGCGCACGAGCGCATGAAGAAGGTTTTGCCCCGTGCTGCCTGCATCGTGTTCGCCGGCACGCCGCTGCTCCAGGGCGACAAGACCTCGAACAGGTTCGGTCCCGTGCTCCACGCGCACACCCCGCAGCGCGCGGTGGAGGACACCACCGTGGCGCCACTGCTCTACGACGAGCGGGTGCTTGAGCCGGTACTCAACGAGGTGGCGGTCCACCGTTGGCTCGGCCGGATCGCGGCTGGCCTGGGCGACGCGCGACGCAACAATTTGAAGAAAGGGCTCGCCAGGAAGGGCGGCGCCTCATGTCGCATCGAACTGATCGCCTGGGACATCGCCACGCACTTCAGCGAGCACATCAAGACGCTCGCAAGGGGGCTCAAGGGCCAGGTGGTTACCGACAGCAAGCTGGACGCGATTCGCTGCAAAAAGGTGCTGGACGAGACTGGGCTGGTCACCAGTGCCGTCGTGATCTCCCCGCCGGATGTGCGCGAAGGCGGTACTGAGGCTGACGAGCAGCCGCTGGCCGAGGTGCAAGAGTGGTGGACGCAGACGGTGGTCGCCAGTGGCATGGACGCGCAAACCTATGAGAAGCAAGTCGTCGCGGACTTCGGCACCGACGAAGGCCCCGATCTGCTCATCGCGGTCGATGAGCTGCTGACCGGCTTGGACGAGCCGCGCAACGCGGTGCTGTACATCGACAAGCCGCTGAGGGGCCACTCCCTGATCCAAGCCGTGGCACGCGTGAATCGCCTGCATGACGACAAGCATTTTGGCTTGCTGATCGACTACCGAGGTGTCCTCAGGGAGCTGGACGCCGCGATCGATGCGTACCAAGACCCGCAGACTCGCACGCAAGGCGGTTTCGACATCGCGGACATCGAGGGTCTGTATCGCGCGTTCGACACCCAGTGCAAGCGGCAGCCCGCGCTGGTGAGCGGCGCTGGTGATCCCGACGTGAAGACGACCAGCCGGCAGGTGCGGGAACCGGAAGGCGTGTACCGGGTCCACGGACGCGCGCCGGACACGAAGAGCCGGACGGAGGAGAAAACTCGCAACGAGACTGATGTCCTCCGAGCGCGTCTGCGCGAGACCATCGAGCACGATCTGGCCGACGATCCGTACGCGCAGCAGGTCTTTACCGAACTGCTTCGACACGCCACGGCAGAGGCAGCAGCCATGTTCAACCAGCCTCTGCAGCAGTACGCCCTGTTCAAGGAGTTGGAGCAAAAAATGGGTGTGCGCTGCACTCCAGGGATCCCGAAGGCGTTGGACGACCACGTCTGCGCAAAGGCGTACTTCGGTGCCATCAAGCTGGGTTTGGGTGATGCCTCCGATTCCGCATGCGAGCGAGCCTACGTCGACGAGGCGAAGGCGATCGATGCCTGTGTGACCAAGGCTGTCGCCGAGAACTTCCTGAATCCGCACAGTGTGGAGGCGACCATCCGACGGACACTGCTGCCGCGCCTCTTCGGCCTGGCCGGCCTGGAGTCCGCGAAAAGAATCCTGGACCACGTCGTCCATATCGCCAGGGTCCGATTGGAGCGTGGGGCATGACTTGCTACGCAAAGGCCAGGCATCGTGCGCGTGCTATTCGCCCGGGAATGTCTGGCATCGCATGCCGTTTGCTCTGGCCCAGAGCGGATGCGTGTCGAGCAAGTAGAAAACACGCCTTTCTCGCGGAGTTGCGGTGACGATACCTCTCGTTCGGCATTCGTCGGTGCCCCCTGAGTCGCCCGGGTGGGCGGCCCACGCCAAGCGGGCGCTGGACTGGCCGTTTCTGTCGCCCGGTATCGCGGCGGTATGGGGCATGGCCGCCTTGACCATTTGGGGCGTGCTGCCCGCATCGGCGCTCGCCGGGTGGGCGCGGGAAGGCGCGCTCGTGGAGTCGGCCACGCTTGTGCTCTACGGCGTGGCGCTGCTCGCACTGTGCGGCCCTGGCCGGGCGGTCGGTGATTGGCGCACGCGGGCCGCGCTCGGTATCGTGGTGTGCGTGATGATGGCGCGGGAGATGGACCTGCACCTGCGCTTCACGGGCATGAGCGTCCTGAAGCTGTCGTTCTATCTGGGCGCCGCGCCGCCCTGGCAGAAGGTCGCCGCGGGGTCGGTACTCATCGCGCTCTCAGTGCCGATGGCCTGGCTCCTGCTGCGGCATGGGGCCTCGACCCTGCGGCGACTGAGCCCGCCGCAGGGACCTGCGGTCACAGTGGCAACCCTGGTGGTGGTGCTTCTGGTCGCCAAGGTGCTTGACCGCTCGACAGGCCTCATCCTGGACTCCGGGCTCGCTGTGCCCACGACGGCACGATGGCTGGTGCAGTGGATGGAAGAAGTGCTGGAATCGGGAGTGCCCCTGCTCCTCACGGTGGGACTCCTGCAACAGCGCTATGGCCATGCCGTGTCGGGGGGCCGGGCGCGGGGTATCGAGACCGCGTAGGAGCGGCCACAAGGGCCCCGGGGAGTCAACCCGCGCGGACCTTCCGCGTGGTCCGCCAACCTTCGTGCAGCGGGAGGCGCCTTGTCAGGTGTCAGCTCCTCGGCGACTTGCGCGGCGCGCGGCGGCTTGAGGCAGGCGCCGCTTTCTTTGCAGCCTTGTTCGCGGCCTTCTTCACGACTTTCTTCGCAGGCTTCGGTGCACTGCCGGGCGCTGCCGGAGTTTCCGGCTCCGAAGAGGGCGGCGGGTCGCCGGGCCTCGTCGTGGCGTCCGATTCGCGCGCCTCACCGCTCTTGTGCGCCGCCTCGCCCGAGCCCACGCTCAGGTGGTCGGCGAGCAGCTCAAGCCGGTCGCCCACCGATTCGCCCGGCCTGGTGCCGCGCGCCTTCTCGTAGGCATGGTGAAAAAGCGCCATCAGCCGGATCTGCTTCACCACCGAATCGCGTTTTCGCGGCGTGACGACCGCGATGTCCAGCGCATCTTCGTAGCCGGACACCAGCCCTTCCAGCGCGGCCCCGCTGCCCGACACGGCGGCGGCGAGCGAGTCGTCGAGCAGCGCGGCCACCAGGGCTGCGTCGGCGAACATGATGGAGTTGTAGGCGTCGGCCTCTTCGGCAAAGGCCGCATTCGCCGCCGCGGCGCAGCGCTGCGCATGCGAGACGTAGGGCTTGCGGTCCTCCAAAGCCGCGGTGAGTGACCACAGGAACAGCCAATTGAGCGTGGGATAGGGCCGCAGCTCCGTGTCGCCCAGCTTGCTGGCCATGGCCTCATAGGCGCGGCTGCTGTGGTCGAGCGCATCCGTCATGTCGGCGAACTCGGCGTACGCGCCGGTCTCCAGGTAGGCTTTTGCGTGCACCGCGGCCTTGCGTTTCCACGCGCTTCCCAACAGGCCGGCGCGCTCGATATGGGTGCTGGCCGCTGCCCGGTCGCCGGACATCCCCTTGCCGGCGGGCAGTGCGGCGCCGGTGAGGTGCACCAGTCGCGTCAGCCGATCGATGCCGTGCGCCACCATGGCCGGGTCGCCGGTGGCAACGCCCAGCTTGCACTCCACATTGGCCAGCTGCTCGATCGCGCGGATGGTGGCCTTCCCCTCGTGGTCTGATGCGCTGAGAGCCCGCTGCAGGCAGTCGCGCGCCAGGCCGAAATAGTCGGGGCCAAGATCGGCGTAAAGCTTGCCCAACGCAGTCAAGAGGTCGGGCCGCTCGGCCCAGTGGTCCGGCACCCCGGCAAAAGCTGATTGCACCCGGGCCACCAGCCGCCGCGCATCGCCGGCGCTGATGAGCCGGCCGCTGCGCTGCAGCTCCTGCCGCTCGCAGTCGATCCGGTCGAGCAGCTCCTCGGGCGAGGCGACGCGCGCGTCGTGCCGCGTGCCGGGCGCGACGCCGTCCAGGCGCGGGTCGAGACGCCAGCCCGGGTCGCCATAGGCTTGGTAGGCGCCCCAGGTGATGCTCGACGGAAACCGCTCCCAAGTGCTGCGGCGGGCCTGGAACACGGCTTCGCCGAAATTGAGGTTGTCGGCCAGCAGCCCTTCGTAGAAGGTCTCGGCGAACAGGCTCGCGGGGGCGTCCTCCACGGCCCAGCCGGCCACCACGACGGCGCGCACGCCGATGTCGATGAGCTGCCGCGCCACGCTGTACGCGAGCTTGTTGAAAGCCACGGGCCCGGCATCCACCTTGCCGAGGTGGCAGCAGTTGAGGAACACCAGGTCGGGCACGTTCTCCATCGCGTCGATCTCGGCTGCGGTGACGAGCAGGCCGTCGGAAAGCACCAGGCCGCTGCGCGCCTGGCCGTCAACGCCGGGCTCGTCGTACACGCCGTGCCCGGCGATGTGGACGATGCGGTAGGGCTGTCGGTACAGGCGGTTGATCACCGCAATGGCGCTCTGGTCGGCGCCGATGCTGCGCTCGACTTCGAAGCCCTGGCGCACGAGGCTCTCGGCCACCGCCTGCGCTTCGCGCTCGGCGGCAGGCAGGTCGTCCAGCGCGGTCACGCCAGCCGCTTGGCCGCTCGCGAAAGCCTTGAAGTAGCCGGTGGTTGATGGATTGCCCACCACGTAGGCTCGTCGCACGGTGGTCTGGTTGATGCGGGTGCGATACCGTGTGGACGAAAGCTGGCGGACCATGGCCGTGCGCGTGGCGAGGGGCCGGTCATCGGCCAGCATCAGCTCCCAGGGCAGGTTCGCGGTGTAGCCGTCGAGCACGAACACCATCTGCTGCACCTGCCGCGCGGTGTCCTTGAAGTCGTGCGGCAACAGCAGCTGGAACAGCGTGCGGCTGAAGTCGGCGTCATAGGCGAGCGTCATGACCTGCCGCTGCACCATGCTCTCCACCAGGCCAGGCTGGCGCTGGTGCACCGTCGACTCGGCGCGTGCGCGCTGGCCGAGGTAGAGGTAGTTGATGCGCTCGGCATGCCGAGGCTGGGTCGGTGTCGCGGGGCTGCCATGCGTGCCGATCGTCGCAGCCTCGGATCCCGCGCGTGGCGCGTCGCCCTGACGCCCCGCCCGGCCCGACGCGCCCGTGATCATCAGCCTGGGCCAGTACGACGACGAGCTGGAACGCCCGTCGTAAAGCCGCTGTCGCATGCCCTCGCCCTGGCGCAGCAGCGGTTCCACCTCGATGCGGCAGCCCGTGCGCGGGTCGGCGTTCAGCATCTGGGCCACCTGCCGCGCTTCGTAGGTGGCGGTGATGGCCGTGTCGAGGTAGAGCTCCACGATGTCCAGGCCCGCAATGCGCAGCTTCGAGGAAGTGGTTTGCGCGAAGTGCCGGTTCGCCTCGGCCACGCCGCGGATCAGCGCGTGCACGGAGTCGGCGATGGTGAGGTTGGCGGCCGAGTTGTAGCCCAGCAGCAGGCTCGCGAGCTTCACGCCCTCGGGCTTGTCGCCGGCTGTGCCCAGCGCGCCGCTGTCGAGCAGGTGCACCAGGTAGCGAAGCGCCGCGGCGCGCACGGCCTCGGTGAGCTTGGCGGTGGTGAGTGAGCCGTCGTAGGGGCCCAGGCCGGTGACGACCGCGCCGCGCATGCTGCCGCGCTGCCGCTCCTGCGGGCTGCTGCCCAGCAGCACCGCGCTTGCGGTGCCGATGGGCCCGGCATACAGCCCCAGGTGCTGCCGCACGCTCAGCTCGCCGCGCACCAGGCAGCGGTCGATCAGCGCCTCGGCGCCGGAGATGGCGTCTTGCTCGTAGTGGCCCACGAGGATGGGCTGAATGATCTGCCGCAGGTCCATGGCCCGCACGCGCACGGTGAGCGCCTCTCGCCGGTGCTCCCGCGCGCGCAGAAGGCGGCCCCCGCCGAACAGGCCCGCGGCCAGTTCTGCCTCGGTGGGGTGGGGCACCGGTCCCGCGTCGTACGAGGCCACCGGCGGCGCTTCTTCGGCGCCGCGCACCGCGGGCGGGCTGGTCATGAGCAGCCCGCCGTGGCCCTGCTCCAGCAGGCCGGCGATTGAATCGAAGTAGGCTTCCGTGTCAGCCAGCGCGCCGTGTTCGGCCGGCATGTAGAAGAACTGCCCGATCCCGTCGATGCGGCCCGAATCCCAGGTGACCGAGCCGTCGCCGAGCGGCGTGCCCAGCATCTTCCAGCGCTCGCCTTCGCGCGTGATGCCGCAGGGCGTGCGTGCGGCGCAGCCGAAGACATAGGCCACCTTGTGCTCGTGCTTGGCCGGCAGCGCGGGGCGGGCTTGTCCGTCGCGCGCCCACAGCCACCGCGCCTGCTGCAGCACGCTGCCGGCGGGCACGGCGCAGATGCCGTTGCCGAACCACATGTCGCGCATCTGCGGCTTGAAGCCGGCCCAGACGGCGGGGTCGAAGTAGTTGCGGCTGGTGTCGTGGCCCGTGTCGGCGAAGCCGGGCTTGGGTAGCAACTGCAGCGCGCCGGGAAATCCCGCGATGATGTCCAACACATCCTGCAGCCCGTGCGAAAGGTCCAGCACACCGAGCTTGCGCACGGTGTCGGACTTGCCGATCAGCGCTTCCACCATGAGGTGCGAGCCCTGGTGCGGTGTGCCCAGCATGACTAGCCGCGCGCCGTCGCGCGACATCAGCTCATCCCAAAGCGCGGCGTGTCGATGCACCAGCGCTCGCACCACCAGGCCGCCCATGCTGTGCGCCAGCAGGCGCACCGGCTGCAAGGGGCTGCGCGAGGCATCGAGCTGCTGGCGCAGCACCGCGGCCAGGCGGTCGGCCAGCACGTCGAGCGGCTGTCGCCAGTCATAGGGGAAAGGCACCACGCGCTGCGTGCATTCAAGGTGGCGCACCAGATTGCCGTAGGACTGCGCGAAAAGCGCTTCGGCTTCGACGGCGTCTTTTTTCGCGCCCGGCGTCATGCGCAGCCGGGCCAGCCCACCCACGGCAAGCGCGGGCATGCTGAACCACACGCGCTCTTGCCGGTTGAGCCACAGGTGCGATCCCATGATGCCGGGCAACATCACCGTGACGGGCATCGCGGCCGCGGCCGCCAAGGCGGCGCGCGTGCGGGTGCGCGGCGGGGCGGGCAGTGTGGCGTCCAGGCCGCGCAAGGGGCAAAAGCCCTCGATGGCGTCCACCGAGGGCTCGGTGAGCCAGCGGCGCAGCGCCTGGCGCGTGTCCTCGTTGACGAAGTAACGGAAGTGGTTCACCTCCGGGCCCTGGTCGAACAGCACGCGTGCGGCGCCGGGGCGGGCCACGCCGGCGGCCATGGAATCGGTGTCGACCACCAGGTCGTTGTCGGCGCTGTCGAAAAGCATGAAGTCGGTGAACAGCGCGCCCAGCCGTTTGAGCCAGCCGCCGCCTTCCATATCGCCGCTGATGATGGCGAGCTGCATCCCGGGCTGCGGCGTGGCGCGGGCGAGCAGGCGCGCCATGGGCGAGCCCGGAAGCATGGCTTCGATGCCCGGCACCAGTTGCGGCTTGGTGCGGTTCTTCGCGATCTCCAGCACCACGCGTTTGAAGGCCGAGTACACCGGGTTGCCCTTGAACGCCGGCACCCAGCCCATCAGCGAGAGCAGCGCGGAGAGGAAGACGTCGAAGTTGCCGCTCGCCAGCCGCGTGCCGCGTGCGGGGCAGGCCACGCGCACGTAGCGCTCCACGCGCAGCTTCTTTCGCCGCAGCTCCGCAGCCAGCTCGTGCAGCGCGCTGCGCTGCTCGGCATGGGCGCGCGTCAGTTCGCGACGCAGCCGCTCACGCTCGGCGGGATCGGCCTCGCCGATTTCGGTGGGGTCGAGGGCATAACCCTCGGCCAGCGATTCCAGATCTTGCAGACACAGCAGATCGCCCACCAGGCCGCCGCGCGAATGCGTCACCACGTGAAGCGTGCTGTTGGCGGGCAACGATCGAGCGAGCTGAAGCGCGTTTTCGACCGGGCTTTCGGAGAGCGTGCGGTGCTCGAAGGCCAGTACGCGATCGCCGTAGCGGTCTTCAAAGGCTTTCCAGTAGGCGCCCGAGGCGGCCTGCAGGTCGTGGAAGCTGCCCGCGGTGCTGGAGCCCGTGCCGTGGATGAGAACGAGCAGCGGACCGGCGCTCGCATCGCGCTGCAGGGCCGGGTCGCCGGAGTCGACCCGGTCGGTCAGCGCGCCATCGGCCCAGCGGTAGAGACCGGGCTCGCGCTTGAGGCGGCTTTCGATGGCCCACATCAGCGCGCGGGTGCCGACCCCGCTGACACCCAGCTCCGCGTACTGCTCGATCTTCTGTTCGGCCTTCTCTCCCAGCCATTCGCAGGCCTTGCGCCGGGCGGCCTCGATCAGCGGATCGGCCGCCTGGCCGACCGTTAAGGTGTAGGCGCGCGAGACCACCGCGTTGAGGCCGCCGGCCAGTGCATCTGCAAAGCTGCCGCGCAGCCCGGCGCCTCGAGTGCGCAGCGCGCGTTCGAAATCGATGGCGCCGTCGGCATCCACCGACAGCGGGTCGACGCGCTCCAGCGTCTCGCGCAGGTTGTCGGGATGGGTGATGACGGTCACGCCGTCGGGCAGCTCCAGCACGACCACCTGGCCCTCTGCGGCGCTCACGGCGCGCGGCTGGCGGCCGGCCTCGGTGGAGCGTGCGGTGGCCGAGAGGTCGAGCGCCTGGTCAACCTTCAGCAGGCGACGCGGCAGAAAAGGGTCGTCTTCCAGGCTGCCGGCCGAGCGTCGAGTGTCCTGGAAAGCCCTGGGCAGACGCCCTTCGGTCAGTGGTGCACCGCGCAGCTTGAAGAAGACCGGGTCCGCCATGTCGCCTCCTCGCAAGCTGCGTTGGCCTGCAGGACGCGCGCTTACGGGTTGTTGTTGTCAGGAAAGGGCCGCGGCGAGTAAAGCATGGTGCCTATGGCGGCTCAATCCCCTCGAATGCCACGTGTGGCGTGTGCACCCAAAGGCAAACGCGCCCCACAGGGCGCGTTTTCTTGTCGGAGGGCGCAGAAGCGTGCCGGCTCAGCTCTTGGGAATGGGCGTAGGCGCCATGGCTGGCGCGCGCGACACGCGGGTCTTGCCGCCGGTGGAGACGAGGATGACCGCATCACCCGCCTGCAGCGTCTCGTTGCCCTTGGCCTGCACGATGGCGCGGCGCTCGCCGTTGCGCAGCTGGACCAGGATTTCGACCGCGTCCTCGCGCGTGCCGAAGCGCTCTGCCGCATTGCCTACCACGGCGCCAGCCACCGCGCCGAGCACACCCACCACCACCTGCTCGCGCTTGCCGCCCACCGAGGAGCCAGCCACGCCGCCCGCGATGCCGCCGGCCGCCGCGCCGATGCCACTCTGGTTGCCTTCCACCACCACCGGGCGCACGGAAAGCACGGTGCCGTCCTGCACCTGCGACAGGCGTTGTGCGTCGCCTCGCTGGATCACGTCAGGGCTGGTGGTGCTGCAGGCCGCGAGAACGGCCGCGGCCAGTGCGGCGAGCAAGGTCTTCATGAGGGGCTCCTGGGGGAATGGGTTGCACCGGGGAACGGGTGCGATGGGATGGCGGTTGACGCTTCGCCTCAGCCGTGCAGCCGGCTGTGCCTGGGCACGCTGGCGAGCAGGAACTCCATCTGGTCGACGAGGATGCGCCGGCCGCGCAGGATCATGTCCTCGTGCAGGTTGGGCACGTAGGGCAGGTACAGCAGCGACATGCGCGCCTCCTCGGGGAGGCGGCTGCCCTTGCGGCCATTGCACGGCCGGCAGGCGGTGATGCAGTTCATCCAGGTATCGCGTCCGCCGCGCGAGGTGGGCGTGATGTGCTCGCGGGTCAGCTCGTCGACGTGGAAATGCTCGCCGCAGTAGGCGCAGAGATAGCGGTCGCGCGCGAACAACTTGGGGTTGGACAACGCGGGAGCCAGGCGCCATGCGCGGCTGGGAATGGCGCCGCGCACGGCGATGATCGGGTGGACCTCGATGCGTGACTGCAGCCCCGTGCGCCGCTGCATGCCGCCGCGCAGCACGTAAAACGCATCCCCCAACGTCCAGGCGATGCCGTCACTGGCGTAGAGGCATGCCGCTTCCTTGGCCGAAATCCAGGCCTGCGGGCGTCCGGAGATGTCGAGCTGAAGTACTTCCACGCATAGCTCCTGCCTGCGAGCGTAAACCATGACCCCACGCTGACTCAATAGGCATGAGCCTTGCCGGGCATCGCTGCAAGGAGACACCGGCCAGAATGGGCAGCTTGCGGGCTCAGGGGTAAACCCGGGCGTGAGGCATGCGCCGCGCGCAGCCGTAGGCACGATTGCCGAAATACGGCAGGGCCTTTGCTCTCTCCCCGGCCGAAACCGGCAGAATAGAACGATCGTTCGTTTCGTTCTGCCTCGCAGTGAGCGACCATCCTCCGCCGTCGCGCGACACCCCCAGCTCCCAGCGCACGCTGATGAAAGGCCAGCAGACGCGCGCCGCCATCGTGGAGGCAGCGCTGGGCCTGGCCGCCAACATGGGGCTGCAGGGGTTGTCCATCGGCGCGCTGGCCGAGGTCATGCACATGAGCAAGTCGGGTGTCTTCGCCCACTTCGGCTCACGCGAAGAACTTCAGATCTCAGTCGTCCGCGAATACCACGCCAAGTTCGAGGAAGAGGTGTTCTTCCCCGCCCTGCGTGAGGCGCGTGGCCTGCCGCGCCTGAAGGCGCTGTTCGAGCGCTGGGTGCGGCGCGTGTCGATGGAAATCGACTCCGGCTGCATTTACATCAGCGGCGCGGTCGAGTTCGACGACCGTCCCGGCCCCGTGCGCGACGCGCTGGTCACCATGGTGCAGGCTTGGCAGTCAGCGCTGGAGCGCGCGGTGCGCACGGCGGTGGAGCAAGGGCATCTGCGCGCCGGCACCGAACCGCGCCAGATGGTGTTCGAGCTTCACGGCCTCATCCTCGCGCTTCACCACGATGCGCGCTTCCTGCGCAGCCCGGGCGCGATGGAGCGAGCGCGCAATGGTTTCGAGCGCTTGATCTCGCACTACGCCGCGTCCGCGCGGCCCGCGGCGCGGGCCGCGCGCAAGCCCCGCATCTGAGACCACACCACCTTTGTTCCACAGGAGTCTGCAATGGCCCAGTACACCCCACCGTTGCGCGATATGCAGTTCGTGCTCCACGAAGTGCTCCAGGTCGTCGACGAGCTGAAGGCGTTGCCGGCCCACGCCGAGATCGACGCGGACACCATCAACGCCGTGCTCGAAGAAGGCGGCAAGTTCGCGGCCCAGGTGACGGCGCCGCTGAATCAGATCGGCGACGAGCAAGGCTGCCGTCTCGACAAGGCTACTCATGAGGTCACCACGCCTTCAGGCTTCAAGGCGGCGTATGCGAAGTACGTGGAGGGCGGCTGGCCCGCGCTGTCGTGCGATTCTGAATACGGCGGGCAGGGCCTGCCGGAAGTGGTGAACCAGTGCTTCTACGAGATGCTCAACTCCGCCAACCAGGCCTGGACCATGTACCCCGGCTTGTCGCACGGCGCGTACGAGGCGCTCATGGCGCATGGCACGCCTGAGCAGAAGAAGACCTACCTGCCCAAGCTCGTGAGCGGCCACTGGGTCGGCACCATGTGCCTGACCGAGTCGCATTGCGGCACCGACCTCGGCCTGCTGCGCACCAAGGCCGAGCCGCAGCCCGACGGCAGCTACAGGCTCACTGGAAACAAGATCTTCATCTCGGCCGGCGAGCACGACTTGGCCGAGAACATCCTGCACCTGGTGCTGGCGCGGCTGCCGGACGCCCCCCCGGGCTCCAAGGGCATTTCGCTGTTCATCGTGCCCAAGCTCAAGGTCACGCCTGACGGCCAGCTCGGCGAGCGCAACGCCATCTACTGCGGCGGCCTCGAAGAGAAGATGGGCATTCACGGCAACGCCACCGCGCAGATGGTGCTCGAAGGCGCGAGCGGCACGCTGGTGGGCGAACCGCACCAAGGGCTGCAGGCGATGTTCGTGATGATGAACACCGCCCGCATGGGCGTGGGCATGCAGTCGCTGGGCCTCACCGAGGTCGCCTACCAGAACGCCGCGGCCTATGCGAAAGACCGGCTGCAGATGCGATCTCTCTCGGGCCCCAAGGCGCCGGACAAGCCGGCCGATCCGATCATCGTGCACCCCGACGTGCGCAAGATGCTGCTCACCGCACGTGCCTATGCCGAAGGCGGCCGCGCCTTCGCCGTGTGGTCGGCGCTGCAGGCGGACAAGGAGCGCTCATCGGCCGGCGACGACGAACGCCGCGACAGCGCCGATCTGCTGGCCCTCGCCACGCCCATCGTGAAGGCTTTCCTCACCGACAACGCCTGGATCGCCACCTCGCACTGCATGCAGGTCTTCGGCGGGCACGGCTACATCAGGGAATGGGGCATGGAGCAGTTTGTGCGCGATGCCCGCATCAACATGGTCTACGAGGGCACGAACACCATTCAGTCGCTGGACCTGCTGGGCCGCAAGGTGTTGGCCGACAACGGCGCGCGCCTGAAGAAGTTCGAACGCGTGGTGCGCGCATTCATCGAGGAAGAAGGCGTGAACGAAGCCATGCAGGAGTTCGTGAACCCCTTGGCCGATCTGGGCGACAAGGTCGGCAAGCTCACCGCCGAGCTGGGCATGAAGGCCTTCCAGAACGCCGACGAGGTGGGCGCGGCAGCGGTGGACTATCTTCGCGTGTGCGGCCATCTGGTGTTCGCCTACATGTGGGCGCGCATGGCGCGGGTGGCGCTTGCCAAAGTCGACTCGGGCGATCCGTTCTACAAGGCCAAGCTGGCCACGGCGCGCTTCTACTTCGCCAAGCTGCTGCCGGAGACCGCCTCGCTGATCCGCACCGCGCGCGCCGGCGCCAAGCCCCTGATGGACATGGACGAGGCGTTGTTCTGATGCAATCGGCACACATCAACACAAGGGAGCACACATGAGAATCGGCAGCGGGATTGCGGTGGTGGCGGCGGCGCTGGCCATGCACATGGCAGCCTGGGCGCAGGGCTCGCCGGTGGGTTTGTGGAAGACCATCGACGATGACGGCACCACCGAGAAGTCGCTGGTGCGCCTGAGCGAGAACGGCGGCGTGCTCACTGGGCGCGTCGAAAAGCTGCTCGATCCCAAGACCCGGGCCGACGCCGTGTGCGACAAGTGCACCGACGAGCGCAAGGGCCAGCCCCTGCAAGGGCTCACCATCGTGCGCAACCTGAAGCCGAGTGCAAACGACCCCGAGTGGTGGGAAGGCGGCGACGTGACCGACCCGAAGAGCGGCAAGGTCTACAAGGCGCGCGTGCGCACCATCGAAGGCGGCAAGAAGCTTCAGTTGCGAGGCTACCTCGGACCCTTCTATCGCACCCAGACCTGGACCCGTGTCGAGTGACGCCACACCTCAACGAAGGAAAGATCATGAACCGATTTCCCGTGCGCAAGGTCGCCGTGCTCGGCGCTGGCGTGATGGGCGCGCAGATCGCCGCCCATCTGATCAACGTGAAGGTGCCGGTCGTGCTGTTCGACCTGCCCGCCAAGGAAGGCCCGAAGAACGGCATCGTCACCAAGGCCCTCGAAGGGTTGAAGAAGCTCAAGCCCGCCCCGCTGGGCGTGCCGGAGGACGCGGCGCTCATCGAGCAGGCCAACTACGAGGAGCACCTGGACCGGCTGCGAGAGTGCGACCTCGTCATCGAGGCCATCGCCGAGCGCATGGACTGGAAGCTCGATCTGTACACGCGCATCGCGGGCGCCGTGGCGCCGCATGCAATCGTGGCCTCGAACACCTCGGGGCTGTCAATCGCCAAGCTGGCCGAGGCGCTACCGCAAGACATCAAGCCGCGCTTTTGCGGCATCCATTTTTTCAACCCACCGCGGTACATGTCGCTGGTGGAGCTGATCCCCACGCCCGACACGAAGCCCGAGATCCTCGACCAGCTCGAAGCCTTCGTCACCACCAGCCTGGGCAAGGGCGTGGTGCGTGCCAAGGACACGCCCAACTTCATCGCCAACCGCGTGGGCATCGCCGGCATGCTGGCCACGATGAAGGAGGCGCAGAGCTTTGGCCTTTCGTACGACGTGGTGGACGACCTCACCGGCAAGAAGCTGGGCCGCGCCAGCTCGGGCACCTTCCGTACGGCCGACGTGGTGGGCATCGACACCATGGCGCACGTGATCCGCACGCTGCAGGACAACCTGGCCGATGATCCCTTCCTCCCCAGCTATGCCACGCCCGACGTGGTGAAGCAGCTCATCGAGCGCGGTGCGTTGGGGCAAAAGAGCGGCGCGGGTTTCTACAAGAAGGTGGGCAAGGACATCCTTCGCCTCGATCCGGCCAAGGGCGACTACGTGCCGGGCGCACAGAAGGCCGACGAGATCGTCGGCCGCATCCTCAAGAAGCCGGCCGCCGAACGTTTGAAGCTGCTGCGCGAATCGAGCAATCCGCAGGCGAAGTTCCTGTGGGCCATCCTGCGCGACGGCTTCCACTACGCCGCGGTCCATCTTGCCGAGGTCGCCGAGACCGCGCGCGACATCGACTTCGCGATGCGCTGGGGTTTTGGCATGACCCAAGGCCCGTTCGAGCTGTGGCAGGAGGCGGGCTGGAAGCAGGTGGCCGAATGGGTGAAGGCCGACATCGACGCCGGCAAGGCGCTGTCGAATGCGCCGCTGCCGGCCTGGGTGTTCGAAGGCCCTGTCGCCGCGAATGCAGGTGTGCATACGCCCGAAGGCTCGTGGAGTGCCTCGCAAGGCCGCTACGTGCCGCGCAGCCGCCTGCCGGTGTATGAGCGCCAGCTCTTCCCAGAATCAGTGATCGGCTCGGGTGCCACCCCCGCGCTCAAGGCGGGCACCGAACTGTTCCGCAACGAAGAACTGCGGGTCTGGACGCTCGACGGCGAGGTGGTTATCGCGAGCATCACCGCAAAGCTGCACCTCATCAGCCCGGCGGTGACCGACGGCCTGCTCAAGGCGGTGGACATCGCCGAGTCGCAATACAAGGGCCTGGTGATTTGGTCGCCCGACGACGTGTTTTCCGCCGGCGCGAACCTCGAATCGCTGATGCCGGTTTTTATGAAAAGCGGCGCCAAAGGCATCGCCCCGGAAGAGAAGAAGCTCCAGGATGCGATGCTGCGCATCCGCTACGCGCAGGTGCCGGTGGTGGCCGCGATCCGCGGCATCGCCTTGGGCGGCGGCTGCGAGCTGGCCGTGTACGCGGCCAAGCGGGTGGCGGCGATGGAGGCCTATCTCGGGCTGGTGGAGGTGGGTGTCGGTCTGCTGCCGGGCGGCGGCGGCCTCACGTACATCGCCCGCCGCGCGGCGGAGATGGCCGCCGCGGGCAATGCCAATGCCGACATCTTCCAGTTCCTGAAGGACGGCTTCACGAGTGCCGCGATGGCCAAGGTGGGCACCAGCGCGATCGAGTCGCGCAAGCTCGGATTTCTTCTGGACAGCGACACCATCGTGCCGAACAAGGATGAGCTGCTGTACGTGGCCACGCAGGAAGCCCGGGCCCTCTACGAAGCCGGCTACCGCCCGCCGCTCAAGCGCCTGTTTCCCGTGGCCGGCCGCAACGCCAAGGCCACGATCCAGGGGCAGCTCGCCAACATGCGCGATGGCGGATTCATCAGCGCGCACGACTTCCACATCGGCTCGCTCATCGCTGACGTGGTGACGGGGGGGGACGTGGACGCCGGCTCGCTGGTGAGCGAGGAGTACCTCATGGCGCTGGAGCGCAAGCACTTCTGCTCGCTGCTCGAGCACCCCAAGACGCAGGAGCGGATCATGGGGATGCTGCAAACGGGCAAGCCCGTGCGCAACTGATTCCGTCAACACATGAACCGCCAGGATGCTCCTACCGGTTCCCTCTCCCGCGAGTGGGAGAGGAGGCAGCCATCTGACCCCCGACGCTCGACCCCACGCGGCTGACGCATCGAAGACCTGAAGGACAACCACCATGAGCAAGCAAGTGCAAGAGGCCTACATCGTCGCCGCCACCCGCACGCCGATCGGCAAGTCGGGGCGGGGCTACTTCAAGAGCACGCGACCCGACGACCTGCTCGTGGCGGCGTTGCAAGGCGCGCTGAAGCAGGTACCTTCGCTGGACCCGAAGGCGATCGAGGACGCGCTCATCGGATGCGCCATGCCCGAAGGCGAGCAAGGTCTGAACGTCGCGCGCATTGCGGTGCTGTTGGCCGGCCTGCCCAACACGGTGGGCGGCGTGACCGTCAACCGCTTCTGCGCCTCGGGCCTGACGGCCGTGCAGATGGCCGCTGACCGTATCCGCGTGGGCGAGGCCGAGATCATGATCGCCGGCGGCGTGGAGTCGATGAGCATGGTGCCCATGAGCGGCAACAAGCCTTCCTTCAACCCCGCAGTGTTCGAGAGGGACGAGAACATCGGCATTGCCTACGGCATGGGCATGACCGCCGAGAAAGTGGCCCAGCAGTGGAAGGTATCGCGCGAAGCCCAGGACGAGTTCGCCCTGCAATCGCATCTGAAGGCCCTCAAGGCGATCGAGGCCGGCGAGTTCGCCGACGAGATCACGCCGGTGGACGTGGCCGAGCGCCAGCCCGACCTTGCGAGCGGCGAGACCTTCATCAAGAGGCGCACCGTGAATGTCGACGAAGGCCCGCGCCGCGACACCTCGTTGGAAGGGCTGGCCAAGCTCAAGCCCGTGTTTGCGGCCAAGGGCAGCGTGACCGCGGGCAACAGCTCGCAAACGTCTGATGGCGCCGGCGCGCTCATCCTCGCCAGCGAGCGCGCAGTGAAGCAGTTCGACCTCAAGCCGCTGGCGCGCTTCGTGAGCTTCGCCAGTCGGGGCGTGCCACCCGAGATCATGGGCATCGGCCCCATCGAGGCCATTCCCGCAGCACTTCGCTACGCCGGCCTCGCGCAGGACGACATCGGATGGATCGAGCTCAACGAAGCTTTTGCGGCGCAGTCGCTCGCGGTGCTCAACACGCTCGATATCGACCGGAACCGGGTCAATCCCATGGGTGGCGCCATCGCGCTGGGGCACCCGCTGGGCGCTACCGGGGCCATTCGCACGGCCACGGTGGTACATGCCTTGCGCCGCCACAACCTGAAGTACGGCATGGTGACCATGTGCGTGGGCACCGGACAGGGCGCCGCGGGCGTCTTCGAGCGCGTGTGACGCGGGTCGCGTCACAACGAGAGGAGATGAGATGGACATCAAGACCGGCACCCTGAACGGCGTTGCCACCATTGAGATCGCGCGTCCTGACAAGAAGAACGCCATCACGATCGACATGTATGCCGACATGGCCGCCGCGCTGGCCCAGGCAAACGGTGATGCGGCGGTGCGCGCGGTGCTCCTGACCGGCCAGCCGGGCATCTTCACCGCCGGCAACGACCTCGAAGACTTCCTTCAGCGACCACGCCAGGGCCCTGATTCGCCCGTCTTCCGCTTCATGCATGCGCTGGTGGGCTGCGACAAGCCCGTGGTTGCCGCGGTGACCGGCCCCGCGATCGGCATCGGCACGACCATGCTGCTGCACTGCGACCTGGTCTACATCTCTGACGAGGCGCGCCTGGCCTTGCCCTTCACCAGCCTGGGTTTGGTTCCCGAGTTCGCCTCCAGCCTGCTGTTGCCGCGGCTGATGGGCCACGTGCGTGCGGCAGAGAAGCTCCTGCTTGGCGATCCTTTCGGCGCCCAGGACGCGGTGGATCTCGGGCTGGCCAACGCGGTGCTTCCGGCTGGCGAGGTGGTGCGCCACGCGCGCCGTATCGCGGAGCGTTTCAACGGCCTGCCGCCCGGCGCGGTGCGTGAAAGCAAGCGGCTCATGCGCAGGGCGACCGCGCAGCCGGTAACCGAGGCGATGACGGCCGAAGTCGATGTGTTCCTCGAACGGCTCTCCAGCCCCGAAGCGCGCGAGGCCTTCAGCGCCTTCTTTCAGAAGCGCAAGCCCGATTTCACTCAGTTTTCCTGAGCGGCGTCGTAAGTACGCATCGCCACGCCCTCGCCCATATGGAAGGTGACCCCATGACGCTTCAAGGCAAGACCATCTTCATCACCGGGGCCTCGCGGGGCATTGGCCTGGCCATCGCGAAACGCGCGGCGCGCGACGGGGCCAATATCGTCATCGCCGCGAAGACGGCGGAGACGAACCCCAAGCTCCCAGGCACCATCTACTCGGCCGCCGCCGAGGTCGTCGATGCGGGCGGACGCGCGCTGCCAGTGCAGACCGACATCCGCGACGAGGCGGCAGTGCTGGCGGCGGTGGCGCAGGCGGTGGAGGAGTACGGTGGGATCGACATCCTGATCAACAACGCCAGCGCGATCAGTCTCACCGCCACGGCCGACACGCCGATGAAGCGATTCGATCTGATGTTCGGCGTGAATGTGCGCGGCACCTATCTGTGCACCCAGGCGTGCCTGCCGTATCTGGCGAAGTCGGCCCAGGCGGGCCGCAACCCGCACGTGCTGAACATGTCGCCGCCCCTGTCGATGAAGACCCACTGGTTCCAGAACCACGTGGCCTACACGATGGCCAAGTACGGCATGAGCGAATGCACTCTGGGTCACTCGGGCGAGTTCAAGCCGCTGGGCATCGCGGTCAACAGTTTGTGGCCCCGCACGGCCATCGCGACCGCGGCGCTGCAGATGATCCCGGTGGTCGATGTGGACCGGTGCCGCACGCCGGAAATCCTGGCCGACGCGGCTTGCTTCATCCTCGCCAGTGACGCACGCACGACCACCGGGAACTTCTTCATCGATGACGAGGTGCTGGCGCAGCACGGCATCACGGACCTCGATCGCTACAGCGTGGTGGCGGGGACGAAAACCTTCATTCCAGATTTCTTCGTGGATTGAGGCAACCAGTACGAGGGATCCCGGTGCCCCTCAGGGGGTGTGCAGTGACGGACTCTCCGACTGAAGCCGCGCAAGAATTGGCAGCACCTCGGCATCCTCCATCTGGTGGAAATCCCGGTAGTGCAGCCCGATCGCCAGGAAATGGTTCGGGCATCTCCAGGCACACCAGTTCATCCACCACCGTGTCCGCCGGCGCGACCGGAACAACCAAAAGCGCCGGAGGCAAACATTCGACCTGCCGGCTTGATCGAGGTTCCGCCGCCTCCCGGTCACGCGGTCACGCTCGCGGCTCCGGAATCAGCCGCGGCTGGCCGTTGGCGTCGATGGCCACATAGGTGAGGTTGGCTTCGGTCACCTTCACCACGTGCGGGTCGGCAGGGTTGCGCTCGGCGTACACCTCCACGTGCACGGTGACGGAAGTGCGGCCGATGCGCTGGACCTTGGCGTAGAAGCTGAGCAGGTCGCCCACCGACACCGCCTGCTTGAACACGAACTGATTCACCGCCACGGTGACGATGCGGCCCTTGGCCACGCGGGCCGGGAGCACGCTGCCGGCCAGATCGACCTGCGCCATGATCCACCCACCGAAGATATCGCCGTTGGCATTGGCATCGGCGGGCAGCGGCATGACCCGCATCACCAGGTCCAGGTCCGTGGGGAGCTGAAGCGGCGTCAGGGTCTCGGGCGCCAGCGGCTGCGCCTCGCCTGCAATCTCGGGCATAGTGCCTCACCTCAGTGTTGCTGCTGCCTGGATTCTTCCACTTCCACGATGCGCCGCTACGCCCCCGATCCCGCCGCCATCGCCGCCACGCCGCCCGAAGTGCCCGTGCAACCGCGCTCCGACGCAGCGACCTTGCGCAAGCTGGTGCCCTACCTGTGGCACTACCGCTGGCGTGTGATCATCGCGCTGGCCTTCATGGTGGGTGCGAAGGTGGCAAACGTGAGCGTGCCGCTGTTGCTCAAGAATCTGGTCGACAGCCTGTCGCTCAAGCCGGGCGACCCGCGCGCCGTGCTCGTCGTCCCGGCCGGCCTGTTGCTGGCCTATGGAGCGCTGCGCTTGTGTACCTCGCTGTTCACGGAGCTGCGGGAGCTGATCTTTGCTCGCGCCACCGAGGGTGCGGCACGAAGCATCTCGCTGCAGGTGTTTCGCCATCTGCATTCGCTCAGCCTACGCTTCCACCTCGAGCGCCAGACAGGCGGCATGACGCGCGACATCGAGCGCGGCACGCGCGGGGTCCATTCGCTCATCTCGTATTCGCTCTACAGCATCGTGCCTACACTGATTGAGGTCGGGCTCGTGCTCGCGCTGTTGGGCGCGAAGTTCGACATGGTGTTCGCCTGGATCACCGCGGGCGCGCTGGCGATCTATATCGCCTACACCATTGCGGTGACGAACTGGCGCACGCAGTTCCGCCGGCAGATGAACGAGTTCGACTCGTCGGCCCACACCAAGGCCATCGACTCGCTGCTGAACTACGAGACCGTCAAGTACTTCAACAACGAAGACTATGAGGCCAAGCGCTACGACGAGAGCCTGGAGAGGCTGCGCCGCGCCACACTGAAGTCGCAGTCCACGCTGTCGCTGCTCAACACCGGGCAGCAGCTCATCATCGCCACCGCGCTGGTCCTCATGCTCTGGCGTGCCACCGAAGGCGTGGTGGCCGGGCGGCTGACGCTGGGCGACCTGGTCATGATTAACGCCTTCATGATCCAGCTGTACATCCCGCTCAATTTCCTGGGTGTCATCTACCGCGAGATCAAGCAGGCGCTCACGGACCTCGACAAAATGTTTGGGCTGATGGAGCGCGAGCGCGAGGTGGACGACGCGCCCGATGCCGCGCCGCTACAGGTGACCGAGTGCCGAGTGCGCTTCGATCGCGTCTCGTTCGGCTACGAGGCGGCGAGGCCCATCCTGCAGGACCTGAGCTTCGAGATTCCGCCCGGCAAGACGGTGGCGGTGGTGGGCCCATCCGGCGCCGGAAAGAGTACGCTCGCGCGGCTGCTGTACCGCTTCTACGACGTGAACTCGGGCGCCATCACGATAGACGGCCAGGACATCCGCCGCATCACCCAGGCCAGCCTCCGCCAGGCCATCGGCATCGTCCCGCAGGACACCGTGCTCTTCAACGATACCGTGGCCTACAACGTCGGTTACGGCCGCACGGGCGTGGAGCCGGCCGAGATCGAGGCGGCGGCACGCGCGGCGCGCATCCACGACTTCATCATGTCCACGCCGAAGGGCTACACCACGCTGGTGGGCGAGCGCGGGCTGAAGCTTTCGGGCGGCGAGAAGCAGCGTGTGGCCATTGCGCGCACGCTGCTGAAGAACCCGCCGATCATGATCTTCGACGAGGCCACCTCGGCGCTCGACTCGGCCAACGAGCGCGCCATCCAGGCCGAGCTGCAGGGCGTGGCACGCAACAAGACTGCGCTGGTGATCGCGCACCGGCTGTCCACCGTGGTCGACGCGCACCAGATCCTCGTGATGGAAGCCGGACGTATCGCCGAGCGCGGCACGCACGGCGAACTGCTGGCGAGCAACGGGCGCTATGCCGAGATGTGGCGCTTGCAGCAGTCGCGCGAGCAAGAGCACGCGGCCGTACCGCCCGCCATTCGTCCGGAGCTCGTGGAAGGCCCGCTCTGACGCTGCACCGACACGCCGCTATGGCGCAAAGACGCATCCGCATGGACACAAAGTGGTTTGAAGATTTCGTGAGCCTGGCTGAGACGCGCAGCTTCTCCCGTTCGGCGCAACTCAGGCACGTGACGCAGCCAGCGTTCTCGCGGCGCATCCAGGCCCTGGAGGCATGGGCCGGGCTCGATCTAGTGGACCGCTCGTCCTACCCCACGCGGCTCACGCCGGCCGGTGAAACCTTCCACTCGCAGGCGCTGGAGATCTTGGGCGCGCTGCAGGCCGCGCGCAACATGATGCGCGCCCACCAAGTGCGAGGGGACGACATGATCGAGTTCGCCGTGCCGCACACGCTGGCGTTCTCCTTCTTTCCGCACTGGGTGATGGACCTTCGGCTGCGCTTCGGTGCGCTCAAGAGTCGGCTCATTGCGCTCAACGTGCACGACGCGGTGATGCAACTGACCGAGGGCAGCTGTGATCTGCTCATCGCCTACCACCATGCCTCGCAGCCCCTGCAGTTGCCTGCTGACCGCTACGAGATGCTCAGCCTAGGCCACGAGTCGCGTGCGCCCGACGCCAAGGCCGACGGCGACGGAGAGCCGCGGTTTCGGCTGTCCGCCAGCGCCCCCGCGCCGGTGCCTTTCCTCGGCTACGCCTCGGGTGCCTACCTTGGGCGCCTGGTCGAACTCATCTGCAAGCTGGCGCGCGTGCCCCCGCAACTCGACCCCATCTACGAGACGGACATGGCCGAGGGCCTGAAGGCCATGGCGCTGGAAGGTCATGGCATAGCTTTCCTGCCAGGCAGTTCAGTGAGTAAGGAGCTTCGCGGCAAACGTTTGGTGCGCGCGGCGGCGGTGGGCGAATTCGAGCTAACTATGGAAGTGCGTATCTACCGCCAGCGCCCGGAGGTGTCCCGCCACCCCCGACCTGCGGCCCAAGCGCTCTGGAACTTCCTGCGCGACGGCGTGTAGACTCCGGCCTCTTCGGGGGGATGCACACTTTGCATGGGGCGCATTTGCATGATGCATTGGCGTTGGGGGCGGGCCGGACTGTACATTGCACGCCAGCATCTGCTTACGTTTGGTGCTATGGACAGCATGAGTCTCGCAGTTGTTTGGTGGCGAAACTCAGCGAGGTACGCGCAAACCCTAGGCTGCGCGTGGCCGGCTCACGTCCACGTGGATCGATAGAATTTCGTTAGTTGGCAGTTCTCAACTCTTGGAGGAGTCCGTATGAAGAAGTCTCTGCTGGTGCTCGCCACCGTGCTGGCCGTAGGTACCGTCCAGGCCGACACGCTCAAGAAAATCAAGGACACCGGGTCCATCACGCTGGGCGCGCGCGAGTCCTCGGGTGCGCTGTCATTCACCCTGGGTGACGGTAAGTATGCCGGGTTCCACACCGAAATGGCTCAGCACATCGCGACCGACCTGCAGAAGCAACTGGGCCTGCCCAAGCTCGATGTGAAATGGCAGCCTGTTACCTCGCAGAACCGCGTCCCGCTGGTGCAAAACGGCGCCGTGGACCTGGAGTGTGGCTCAACTACCAACACTGCCGCTCGCGGGAAAGACGTGGCCTTCGCCGTGACCACCTATGTGGAAGAGGTGCGTATCGCCACCAAGGCTAACTCCGGAATCAAGTCGATTTCCGACCTTGACAACAAGCGCGTGGCGACCACGACTGGCACCACGTCCGTGCAGCACCTGCGCAAGCACGAGCGCGGCGCCAACCTCAAGTTCGAGGAGGTGTATGGCAAGGACCACGCCGACAGCTTCCTGCTGCTCGAATCTGGCCGCGCCGACGCGTTCGTGATGGACGGCCAGATCCTGGCGGGTCTGGTCTCCAAGTCGAAGAACCCGGCTGACTTCAGGATCGTGGGGGAGGTTCTGTCCGTGGAGCCTATTGCCTGCATGCTGCGCAAGGACGACCCGGCCTTCAAGAAGGCCGTGGACGACAGCATCAAGAACATGATCAAGTCGGGCGAACTGGCCAAGCTGTACGACAAGTGGTTCATGCAACCGATCCCTCCGTCCAACACCAAGGTGGGCCTGCCCCTGTCGGAGGCCACCAAGTCGGCTTGGGCGAACCCGAACGACAGGCCGATGGAAGAGTACGCAAAGAAGTAAGCCGCGCGGGGTCGAGCGCCGGGTGCCCTCACCCGGACGCATGACCAATGCGTTGGGGGCCGCCAAGCGGCCCGGGTGAAAGAGCGCGGCGGCGCCGCGCTCTTTCACACGTACGCCACAGAACAAAATGACGGAGGTGCCCTTGGGCACATGGGATTGGCAGGTCTTCCTGCAGGACACCGGGGGAGACGAAACCTACCTGGACTGGATGCTGTCGGCATGGGGGTGGACTTTGTCCGTCTCCGCGCTCGCCCTCGTGGTGGCGCTTGTCGCCGGTTCGCTCATGGGCATCCTGCGCACCACGCCGAGCCGGGGGCTCGTGGCTTTCGGAAACGCGTGGACTGAGTTGTTCCGCAACGTCCCGTTGCTGGTGCAAATCTTCATCTGGTACCACGTCATTCCGTCGATGTTCCTGCCCCTTCAGCGGGTGCCGAGCATCATCCTTGTGGTGTTTGCGCTGGGCTTCTTCACCTCGGCACGCATCTCCGAGCAGGTGAAGGCTGGCATCCAGAGCCTACCTCGCGGACAACGTTATGCGGGCTTGGCGATGGGCCTGACGCTGCCGCAAACCTATCGCTACGTGCTGCTGCCGATGGCGTTTCGAATCGTCATTCCGCCGCTCACCTCTGAGTCGATGAACATCGTCAAGAACTCGTCGGTGGCCTTCGCCGTGTCGATCGCCGAGCTAACCATGTTCGCCATGCAGGCGCAGGAGGAAACTGCGCGCGGCGTGGAGATCTACCTTGCCGTCACCGGCCTGTACTTCATTTCGGCTTTCACCATCAATCGCGTCGCGCTTCTCATCGAGAGACGCGTGCAAGTGCCCGGCATGATTGGAGGCAAGTGATGTTGAGCACGCTTGACTTCGGCTTCGTCAACTGGGCCGTCATCCAGGGATTCATCGTCAAGGGCTTCGCCTTCTCGGTTCAGCTCACGCTGATCGCCATGGTCGGCGGCATCATCCTCGGCACTTTGCTTGCGCTGATGCGCCTGTCGGGCATCGCGTGGCTCGTAACGCCGGCGGCGGCCTACGTGAATGCCATGCGCAGCGTTCCGCTCGTGATGGTCATCCTCTGGTTTTTCCTATTGATCCCAGGCGGCTTCTACACCGCCGTGGCCGGCAGCTACGGCATAGACTATCGCGCCGAAATTTCCGCGGTCATTACCTTCACGCTATTCGAGGCTGCGTACTACTCCGAGATCATGCGCGCTGGCATCCAAAGTGTGCCGCGTGGGCAGGTTTATGCGGGCTATGCCGTGGGTATGACTTATCGGCAGACCATGCAGTTGGTCGTGCTGCCGCAGGCCTTCCGGAACATGCTGCCGGTGCTGCTCACCCAGACGATTATCCTGTTCCAGGACACCTCGCTGGTCTACGCGATCGGCGCCTATGACTTGCTCAAAGGCTTTGATATCACCGCGAAGAACCTGAACCGGCCGGTGGAAAGCTACCTGCTGGCCGCTGCCGTCTACTTCGTCATCTGCTTCAGCCTGTCGATGCTCGTGCGGCAGCTGCAGCGCAAGATCGCCATCATTCGCTGAAAGAGGGCCCGCCATGGCCAGCATGATCGACATCAAGAACGTTTCCAAGTGGTACGGCAGCTTCCAGGTGCTGACCGACTGCACCACCAGCATCCAGAAGGGCGAAGTCGTGGTGGTGTGCGGTCCCTCGGGCTCGGGCAAGTCCACGCTCATCAAGACAGTGAACGCGCTGGAGCCTATCCAGAAGGGCGACATCATCGTGGACGGAATTTCCGTCACCGACCCGAAGACCAATCTGCCGAAGCTTCGCAGCCACGTGGGCATGGTGTTCCAGCACTTCGAGCTGTTCCCCCACCTGTCGGTCACCGAAAACCTCACGCTGGCGCAAGTCAAGGTGCTCGGCCGCAATCTAGAAGAGGCGAAGACGCGTGGCTTGAAGATGCTCGACCGCGTGGGTTTGATGGCGCACAAGGACAAGTTTCCGGGCCAGCTCTCCGGTGGCCAGCAGCAGCGTGTGGCGATTGCACGAGCGCTGTCCATGGACCCTATCGTGATGCTGTTCGACGAGCCGACTTCCGCGCTCGACCCCGAGATGGTGGGCGAGGTGCTCGACGTGATGGTGCAGCTCGCGCACGAAGGCATGACCATGATGGTGGTCACGCACGAGATGGGCTTCGCCAAAAAGGTGAGCCATCGCGTCGTCTTCATGGACGCGGGCAGGATCGTCGAAGACTGCACCAAGGCTGAGTTCTTCGGTAACACGGAAGCGCGCTCGCCCCGCGCAAAGGATTTCCTGTCGAAGATCCTGGCGCACTGACTGTTCCTTGCGGTAAGGCCTCGCCGGGCTGGCGGCCGGTTCGTCAGCCCAGATCTTCGTGCAGGCAAAGAATGTTGCCCTCGGTGTCCTCAAACCAGGCGGCTTTCTCCGAGCCGAGCACGCAGACATGCCCCACGGTCTTCAGGCCGGGCAGGTCGTAGTCGGCGAAGCGCACGCCGCGGCCCTCCAACTCGGCAACGCGGCTGGTGATGTCGTCCACCTTGAAGCTGAGGGCCGTGTGCGCGGCCCGGGTGCCTTCGGGCTTGGGGAAAAGCGCGATTTCGGTGCCTGCGCAGCGGTAGACAAGCTTGCCATCGGCCTTCAATTCGCCGGCCTGGAGCCCAAGGCCTTGCTCGTAGAAGCGCCTGGCCCGTTCGAGATCCTTCACGGGAAGCATGCAGGTGACCTGGCAGCTGAAGATGCCGTCCATAAGAACCTCCTGGTAGCGCGAAAGGCGTTGCTCTTTGGTTCTATGCCAAGATTTTGCCTCTGTCCAGAGGCGATGCGCTATGCCGAGTGGTTTCAGGACCGGGTGAGAAAATCGCGCGCATGACGCAGACCCTCACTCTCACCCGGCCGGACGACTGGCACCTGCATGTGCGCGACGGTGCCTCCCTGGCCGCCGTGGTGCCGGCCACTGCGCGTCAGTTCGGGCGCGCGCTGATCATGCCGAACCTGCGACCACCTGTGACGACCGCGGCGCAGGCGATGGCGTACCGTGATCGCATCCTCGATGCCGTGCCGCCGGGGCTGGACTTCCAGCCGCTCATGTCGCTGTACCTCACCGACACGCTGCCGCCCGAGGAAATCGTGCGCGCAAGGGCGGCCGGGGTGGTGGCAGCGAAGCTCTATCCGGCAGGCGCCACCACGCACAGCGATGCAGGCGTCACCGAGATCCGCAAGACTTTCGCCACGCTGGAGGCCATGCAGCGCGAGGGCCTGCTGCTGCTGGTGCATGGCGAAGTGACTGACCCGGCGGTGGACGTGTTTGATCGGGAGAAGGTGTTCATCGAGCGCCACCTCATCCCGCTGCGTGCACACTTCCCCGAGTTGAAGATCGTGCTGGAGCACATCACCACGCGCGAAGGCGCGCAGTACGTGGCCGAGGGCGGCCCGCGTATTGCCGCCACGCTGACTGCGCACCACCTGCTCTACAACCGAAATGCCTTGTTTACTGGCGGCATTCGGCCGCATTACTACTGCCTGCCGCTGCTCAAGCGCGAGGAGCATCGCCTGGCGCTGGTGAAGGCCGCTACGTCGGGCAGCGAGCGCTTCTTCCTCGGCACCGACAGCGCGCCCCACGCGGCGCACCTCAAGGAGCATGCCAGCGGCTGCGCGGGCTGTTACACCGCACCGGCAGCGCTGGAGATGTATGCCGAGGCCTTTGAGGCGGCTGGCGCGCTAGACAAGCTCGAGGCGTTCGCCAGCATTCACGGCCCCGCGTTCTACGGCCTGCCGCGCAACCGCGGCACCGTGACGTTGCGCCGGCAGCCATGGACATTGCCCGAATCGCTGCCCTACGTCGATGCCCAGCTCAAGCCGCTGCGCGGGGGCGAAACACTGCCGTGGCAACTTGCATGAAGGTTGTGGCCGGCCAAACAATTCAGATGAACGGCACCCCATGAGCTCCTCCAAGGGGCGCAATGGTGTACCCCTCGTCCGGGGCTTAGCTACAACGAGTGCGCCCCTTGGAGGCGCTCGCCCTGTGGGCCGGGGCGGCCACAAGCCGCAGGCGGGAGTTGCGCCACTTGTCCGGGCGGATTCAGCCCGGGCTGCCCGCCGCGCTCGCGCCACTAGCCGGTGGGGCCGTCGCGGAGCAGGTGCCATTCATGTGACTCTGTGGACTACTAGCATGCAAACCGGGATGCAATCATGAACGGGAACGGCCGCGTCATGCTCCTGATCGACGCGGATAACGTGTCTGTCGATGTGGTGGAACAAGCCATCGAGATGGTGCTTGCCGAGCATGGCGCGCTGCACGTTCGAAGGGCCTATTGCACCGCGGAGTCGGCGGTCAAGCACGCAAAGCTGTTCAAGCGCCTGTCGATCCGCCCCATGGTCAACTTGGCGCTGGGGAAGAACTGCACGGACATCGCGCTGGCGGTAGACGCTATCGACCTGGTGACGGCCGAGCGGCCCGAGGTGGTGGTGCTGGTGTCGTCGGACTCCGACTTCGCGCCGCTGGTGATCCGCCTACGCGAGAAGGGGTGCCGGGTGCTGGGTATCGGCCAGGAGGGCAAGACCGGCGAGGAGGCGACGCAGGTCTACGACCACTTCATCGACTTGCCGCACCGCAAGGCGCGGCCGGTCACAAAGGCAACCAAGGCGGCGCCGGTGGCTACGGAGAAGGCTCGGAAGAACGGAAAGGCCACTGCCGAAAAGGCCGAGATTCCGCCGGAGCCGAAGGCGACGCCAAAGCCGGCCGCCAAGGCCGCGGCGAAGCGAACGGCGCGCGTGAAGGGAGCGCCGGCAACCGTCACCCCGCCGCCTCCGCCAGTGACCCCCGCGCCCCCGCCCCCGGCGGCTGAGCCGGCAGCGCCGCCGCTCGCCATGCCGAGCGAAGTGCAGCGCATCCTCGAGGCCTTGCCGGCCCTGCGCGACGGGTTGTCCATGCCGCTCAACGCCGCCGCCGAGCAGTTGCGGGCCGCCCAGTTGCTCGCCAAGAACGGGCCCTCGACCCGGCTGTTCAAAAAGTACCTCGACTACTTCGTGCTCACGCCCGAGAAGCAGCCGAACAAGGTCTGGTACCGGTCCCAGGGAACGGGCTGATTCACTATGTCGCCCCGGGCGGCACTCGCTGCGCCGACGCCTTGGCTGGCGCCCTACGAGCCGCTGCGACGGGATCTCGCCAAGCTTTGCGAGGCCGGCGCCAGTGCGGCCGAGGCGCTGAACTGCGTCCTCGCCACCCGGCGGACGATCAATCTGGCGGCCGGGCCGCTGCGGTTCGTCGACCCGGCTGAGGTTCCGGCCGGCGAGGCTTACGAAGGCTTCATCGCCCGCACCGGGCGCGTGCCCACGCGGAACAACGCACACGATCTCTTCAACGGGCTCGCGTGGCTGCGCTTTCCTCTCGTGAAGCGCCGACTCAACGAGCTGCAGGCCGGGGCGATCGCGCGCGATGGCGTAGGCCCGACGCGCGGGGCGCTGCGCGACGCGCTCACGCTGTTCGACGAGAACGGCGCCTGGTTGAGCGCTCCCGCCGTCCTGTCGGACGCGCTGCGCCGGCGCGACTGGGATGAGCTTTTCGTCGCACGTCGTGCAGATTGGATGCACGCCCGGCTCACGCTGTTCGGCCATGCACTGCTCGAAAAGCTGACGTGTCCGCGCAAAGCCATCACCGCGCATGTGTGGTGCCTGCCATCAATGCCCGCAGAAGAAGGCCAAGCAGACGAGCCGGGCGTAGTGACGATGCTCCAACCCGACCGCATGGCCGCCCGCGGGCATCTGCCGTTGCCGGTGCTGGGCGTGCCGGGCTGGTGGCCCGGCAACGAGCATCCCGGTTTCTACGACGACGCAGGCGTGTTTCGCCGCGCGCACCCCCGTGGAGCGATGCGTGAACGCTCATGCAAGGCAGCGACGGCAGGATGCCGATGCGACAATTGCTGCGTGAAGTGAACCAGACCGCCGCCGGTGCAGGGCTCGAAAGGGCGCACTGGAGGAAGGTCCGGACTGCGTAGGGCGGCGTAGCAGCTAACGGCTGTCCACCGTGAGGTGAGGATCAGAGCAACAGAGACGAGTCGGTGGCCTTCACGGGCTGCCGGGTGAAACGGGCAATCTCTACGCGCAGCAATACCGAATAGGCACACGCACGGTGCTGCGGCTTGTCCGCAGCACCCGGAACCTCGGCCCGGGGCGAGTGTGCGGGTAGGTAGCACCGAGCCGTCGCAGCGATGCACGGCCCAGAGGAATGGCGGTCACGGGCGCGGCTTCTCACGAAGCAGCGCTTGCACAGAATCCGGCCTATCGGTTCGCTTCACGCTTTCTCTCCTGCCTTGAAGAAGCACCCACGCTCTTGAACCCCGAAGCACACACCCTCTGGCGGGCACCGCGCTGGTCGCTCGCGCTGCTGCTTGCCTGCCTGGGGATGCTGGGGCCGTTTTCCATCGATACCTACCTGCCGGCCTTCACCGGCATTGCGCAGTCGATCGGCGCGACGCCGGTGCAGATGCAGCAGACGCTGTCGGCCTACCTGTTCGGCTTCGCGGTGATGAACCTGTTTCACGGCGCGCTGTCCGATAGCTTCGGCCGTCGACCTGTCGTGTTATGGGGCATCGCGGTCTTCACGCTGGCGTCGGCCGGCTGCGCGCTGTCGCAACATGTCGGCGCGCTGGTGTTCTTTCGCGCGCTGCAGGGCATGTCGGCTGGCGCAGGCATCGTCGTCTCGCGCGCGGTCATCCGGGACATGTTCGCTCCCGCGGATGCGCAGCGGGTGATGTCCCAGGTGACCATCTACTTCGGTGTCGCGCCGGCGGTGGCCCCCATGGTGGGCGGCTTTCTCTTCGTGCATGTCGGCTGGCATGCCGTCTTCTGGTTTCTCACGGCGGTGGGTGCCGTGCTGTGGGTGGCCAACCATCGGCTGCTGCCCGAGACGCTGCACCGCACGCACCGGCAGCTTTTTCGCGCGGGCCCGCTGCTGAGCGGCTACTGGGCACTTGCTTCCGACACGCGCTTTTTCATGCTGGCGCTGGCCAGCGGAATCCCGTTCAACGGCATGTTCCTCTACGTGCTGTCGGCCCCGGTGTTTCTGGGCGAGCTGCTCGCGCTGGATCCCGGCGAGTTCTTCTGGTTCTTCATGCTCACCATCGCCGGCATCATGGGCGGCGCGTGGCTGTCGGGACGGCTCGCTGGACGCATTGCACCCAAGCGGCAGATCCGACATGGCTTCGTGATCATGGGGCTGGTCTCGATCGCGAACGTGGCCCTGAACCTGCTGTTCCCCGCCATGGCGTGGTGGGCCATGGTGCCGATCGCGATATTCGCCTTCGGCTGGGCGCTCATGGTGCCGGTGGTCACGCTCATGGTGCTGGACCTCGTGCCCGAGCGTCGCGGCATGGCCTCGTCGCTGCAGGCTTTCGTGGGCAGCATGGCCAACGGCCTGGTCGCCGGCGTGATCGCACCGCTGGTGATGCATTCCACGATCGGCCTGGCCGCGGCGTCCGCGCTGATGATGGGCGTGGGCTTGCTGGCCTGGCTATGGGTGAAGCGTCGGGTGGTGTCCGGGGCCGCTTGATCGGGCTCTCCGCCCCGCGGAATTTCGCTCGGGGGATGCGCCGCTCAAGGGGCTGTGCCGGGCGGCCGATATCCGGCCATGGCGACGCCGGCCTCCGAGGACTCCGCAGTCGTCCCTGTGCCGGACGAGGGTGGCGCCGCGCCCGTGCCATCTCGGTGGTCGACGCTGCCGTGGAAGGTGATCGCGATCGTCTCGGCGCTCATCGTGACGCTGACGGTGTGCGGTGCGGCGGCCTATGCGTTTTGGCCTTCCGACCCTCAATGGCATCGCTCGCCGGTGCAGAAAGTGAAGCTGCCCAAGAAGGCGGCCCGGCCTGCGCCGGCCGCTTCGTCGCCTGTGGCCGCAGCATCGGCGGCGTCGGTAGCGCAGGCGGCTTCAGCCCCTGAGGCTGCGGCTTCCGAGCCCGAACATTCGCTGGACCGTCTGCAGCGCCGGCTCGCCGAAGCGCTGGGCGGCGAGGCCCGGCTGGAAGCGGGGGGCGGCGAGCTCAAGGTGTTGGCCGGTCGTGCCCATCCGGGGGGTGCGGCCATGCACGATCCCGCTTCGCCCCGGGCTTCGGCGCCTGAGCCCAGTAGGCCCGTGGTGCACAGGGCAGGTGCCGCGGCATCCGGCCAAGCGCATGGCCGGCCAGCCAGGGACCCCGACACAACCCGCGGCGGCGTGACGCACTGGTCCTACGCTGGCGCAGGTGGTCCGCAAGAGTGGCATCGACTCCAACCCGAGTTCGCCAAGTGCGGCATCGGTACGCGCCAGAGCCCGATCGATATCCGTGACGGCTTGGCCGTGCAGATGGACCCGATCCGCTTCGACTATCGGCCGAGCGATTTCCGCGTGATCGACAACGGCCACACGGTGCAGGTGAACCTCGCGCCCGGCAACTTCATGGAAGTGGAGGGACGACGCTATGCGCTGCGCCAGTTCCATTTTCACCAGCCCTCCGAAGAGCGGGTCGGCGGACAGAAGTTCGACATGGACGTGCACCTCGTGCATGAAGACGAGCGGGGCCGCCTTGCGGTGGTGGCCGTGCTGCTGCAGCGTGGGGCCGCGCACCCCGTGGTGCAGGCCGTGTGGAACAGCCTGCCCCTGGAGAAGCAGGAAGAGCAGCCGGGGCGAGGAGCGCTGGATCTGCTGCAACTGCTGCCCGCCGGGCGCGGCTACTTCATGTACATGGGTTCGCTCACCACGCCGCCATGCAATGAGGGCGTGCTGTGGCTTGTGCTCAAGCAGCCGGTGACACTGTCGGAAGAGCAGGTCGCGATCTTCTCCCGGCTGTACCCGATGAATGCGCGGCCGTTGCAGCCGTCGGGCGGGCGGATCATCAAGGAATCGAATTGATAGCGGGTTGAGCCTACATCGCGAATCCGGCATCAGACCCGTCCGATTGCCCACCCGCCAAGCGCCCGCGTGGCCGGCCCCGCGGGCGGCAGCCCACAACCCGCATTGCCTTTGCCGCGCCGCGAACTAGGCTTGGTGTGCCCGG
>CBFHAS010000019.1:0-48688 GCA_965653625.1 uncultured Burkholderiaceae bacterium
GGCTGGTGCTGCTGGGGGCCGCGGGGGCGGCGCCGCCCAGCCCCCCGGCCGCGGCGGTCGAGCCCGGCCAGCCGGCGCCCCAGCTGCGCCTCGACGTGACCGGCGCACCCGCACTCGATGCGCTGAAGGGCCAGGTCGTCTATCTCGACTTCTGGGCCTCGTATTGCGGCCCGTGCCGCCGGTCCTTCCCGTTCATGAACGAGATGCAGGCGCGCTACGGCGCACGCGGCCTGCGCGTGATCGGCGTCAACCTGGACGCGAAACGCGCCGACGCCGAGCGCTTCCTGGCCCAGGTGCCGGCGCAGTTCTCGATCGCCTACGACCCGGCACAGGAGTCGCCGCGCCGCTATGCGATCAAGGCCATGCCGACCTCGGTGCTGATCGGCCCCGATGGCCGCGTGCTTCTCGTGCACTCCGGCTTCCACGATGACCAGCGCGCCGAGCTGGAAGCCGCCATCGCCAAAGCCCTGTCCGCCCGCTGAACACCGAACCATCGCACGAGGACTTTCTTGAAGCCGATTCACTGCATCGCGGCAGCCACAGCGCTTGCCGCACTGGCCGGCTGCGCTCAACTCGACGCCATGGCACCCAAGCCCTGGGAGAAGGACCGCCTCGCCAAGAAGGAAATGACCATCGAAGGCGACGCACACGATGGCCGGATGACGCAGCGCGTCTACACCAGCAAGGAGAACGCGTCCGGCGGGTACGGCGTGGGAGGGGGCGGCTGTGGCTGCAACTGAACCCGCCATCAAAGGCGCCATCGTCGCCGCCGCGCTGGCACTGCCCGGCGTGCTGCCTGCCCCGGCGATGGCGCAAGGGGCGCCCGAGCAGGGCAGCGTGTCGCTCAAGGTGCTGGCCTACCGCGACAGCCAGTCGGTCGACGTGCAGTACCCGCAGTACACCGGCCGCGAGGTCGACCGGCTGCGCCGCATCTCGGTGGACGCGCCGTCCTTCGCCATCGTGGCGCCCCTGGGCAGCCGCTGGGCGCTCGACGGCTCGCTGATGGTGGAGCAAGTGTCGGGCGCCTCGCCGCGCTACTACAGCGACATCTCCGGCGCCACCGTCTCGCCCGGCATGACTGACCGCCGCACCGCAGGCGACGTCAAGCTCACCCGCTACTTCGAGCGCGCTGCGCTGGGCGTGGGCTTCGCCGGCTCCACCGAGAACGACTACCGGTCCAGCGCCTTCTCGCTCGACGGCCGCGTTTCGACGGACGACCTCAACACCACGTTCAACTTCGGGGTCGGCACGTCGGCCGACCGCATCGACCCGAACAACGGCAGCAACCTGCACAAGAAGCGTCGCACCACCGAGTTGATGGGCGGGGTGACGCGTGTGCTCACGCGCGATGACATCGCGCAGGTCAACCTCACCTACAGCTTCGGCCGCGGCTACTACGACGACCCCTACAAGCTGTTCGACAAGCGGCCCTCGCAGCGCAAGCAGGGTGCCGGGCTGGTGCGCTGGAACCACCACTTCGCGGGCCTGGGCAGCACGCTGCGCAGCGGCTACCGCTACTACCGCGACACCTTCGGCATCCGCGCGCACACCTTCGACCTCGCATGGGTTCAGCCGGTGACGCACAACTTCGCGATCACGCCCCTCGTGCGCTACTTCAGCCAGAGCGCGGCGCGCTTCTACTACGACCCGGTGAACGACATCGCGGTGTACCCGGGGCCCATAGGCAACCCGAAGCACTACTCCGCGGACCAGCGTCTGTCGGCCTTCGGCGCCGTGACGTTCGGTTTGAAGGCCGAGCTTCAGCTAGGCCGCTGGACCACCGACGTGAAGGTGGAGCAGTACGAACAGCGCTCTGACTGGCGACTTGGGGGCAAGGGCTCGCCGGGGCTGGACGCGTTCCACGCGACCATCCTCCAGCTCGGGCTGGGCACCAACTTCTAAAGGCGGGCCCGGACGATGACGCGTTCATCCCTGCACGGCGCCTGGCTGGTGGCAGCCACGCTGCTGGCCGGATGCGGCGGCGGGCCGGAGTCGCCGGGCACAAGCAGCAGCGCGCCGGCACCGGTGGCGTTTGCGCCTGCCGCACCGGCGCCCACCGGCTTGAGCTGGCGCGGCGTGAGCCTGGCCGGCGCTGAATTCGGAGAAGGCAGCCTGCCCGGCACCCACGGCACTCACTACATCTACCCCTCGGTCGCCAGCGTGGCGTACTTCAAGGCCAAGGGCATGAACATGGTGCGGCTGCCTTTCCGCTGGGAGCGTCTGCAGCCGACGCTGATGCAGACATTCGATGCGGCTGAACTGTCGCGCCTGGCTGATTTCGTGGACGGCGTCACCGCCACCGGCGTCACGGTGCTGCTCGACCCGCACAACTACGCGCGCTACCACGGCAGCCTCATCGGTTCGGATGCCGTGCCCCACGCGGCCTTCGCCGACTTCTGGTCACGTCTGGCAGCCCGGTTCAAGGGCAACGACAAGGTGGCATTCGGGCTGATGAACGAGCCGAACGCCATGCCCACCGAGCAGTGGCTGACCGCTGCGAATGCCGCGCTGGCAGCCATACGGGCCACGGGGGCCGGCAACCTGGTCACCGTGCCCGGCAATGCCTGGACTGGCGCGCACAGCTGGTCGCAGAGCTGGTGTGGCTCGCCGAACGCCACCGTCATGAAGGGCATCGTCGATCCGGGCTCGAACATGGTGTTCGAGGTGCACCAGTACCTCGATCAGGATTCTTCGGGCACCTCGGCCGATTGCACCAGCGCCACCATCGGCAGCGAACGTCTGCAAGGCTTCACCGCCTGGCTGCAAGCCAACGGCTACCGGGCACTGCTGGGCGAAGTCGCCATCGGCGACAACGCCACGTGCCGCGCGGCGCTGGCCGACATGCTGGCCCATATGGAAACCCATGCCGACGTATGGCACGGCTGGACCTGGTGGGCCGCGGGCCCCTGGTGGCCCCGGGACTACTTCTTCTCGCTGGAACCCGACAACGCGGTCGACAAGCCGCAGATGTCCACGCTCGCGCCTTTCCTCGACTGAAAAACGAAAACATCAATGCTGCGATCCAGAACCCTCCACGCCCTGCTGCTGTCCGTCGCACTCGCCGCTTGCGGAGGCTCCGGCGGCGATAACGCCGAGTCCAGTACAGGCAACGCCTCGGCCGCTCCCGCGCCGGGAACCGGAACAGCACCTGCACCCGCACCGGGAAGCGGGATGTCGCCCGCACCTGCTCCCGGAACCGGCTTATCGCCAGCCCCTGCGCCGGGATCCGGGACAACGTCCCCGTCTCCGAGCCCTGCCCCTGCACCGGCCAGTGATGTGCCGCTGATCACCACCGGCAACCCGTTCCAGGACGCGCTGTTCTACGTCGACCCGGATTACGTCGCAGCGGTCGACAAGTCGCGCACGCTCGTCAACGTAGGTTCCGCCGACTACACGCGGATCACAGCCGCGCGCAGCTTCCCCACGGCGGTCTGGCTCGACCGGCTGGCCGCGATCGACGGCGCCAAGGCCACGGGCGGTGCCATGGGCCTGGTCGATCACCTCGATGAGGCCGTGGCTCAGCAAAGGGCGGGCAGCGGCAGCACGCTCAAGCCCATGACGTTGCTCCTCGTCGTCTACGACCTGCCCGACCGCGATTGCGCCGCGCTCGCCTCAAACGGCGAGCTGAGTTCCGCAGCGAATGGACTGTCGATCTACAAGACCCAGTACATCGACCGCATCGCCGGCATCCTGGGCAACAGCAAGTACGCCAACCTGCGCATCGTGACGGTGATCGAGCCGGACTCGTATCCGAACATGGTCACCAACCTGAACATCGCGAAGTGCGCCGCGGTGAACCAGAACAACGTCTATCGCGACGGCCTGAGGTACGCGATGGCCAAGCTGGCGCCGCTGCCCAACGTCTATATGTACTTGGACATCGCGCACTCGGGCTGGCTGGGCTGGAACGACAACCGGGCCAAGGCCGTCCTCGCCTACAAGGATCTGGTAGCGGGCGCCACGCCGAGCGGCGACCTCTCCATCATCCGGGGCTTCGCTACCAACACCGCCAACTACACGCCACTCGATGAGCCCTTCTTCGACGGCACCGATTCGGTGGTCAGCACCAGTGGCACGACGCAGTTCTATGAGTGGAACCGCGCCGTGGACGAGCTGACGTACATCGACATGCTGCGCACTGAACTGGTCGCGGCCGGCTTCGCGCAGAACCTGGCCTTCATCACCGATACCGGCCGCAACGGCTGGGGCGGCCCCAACCGGCCGACGGCCGCGGCAGCCGACGTGGACGACATGCGCATCGACCGGCGCGCGCACCGCGGCAACTGGTGCAACGTGCGCAACACCGGCATCGGCGAGCGACCCCGCGCCAAGCCGGATGCGACACGCAGCTATCTGGACGCGTATGTATTCATCAAACCGCCAGGCGCCTCGGACGGTACCAGCGACAGCAGCGCAACGACGCCCAACGACGAAGGCAAGCGCTTCGACGCGATGTGTGGCAGCAGCAACGTCGATGCGCTGTCCAACGCACCGCATGCGGGTCACTGGTTCCACAACCAGTTCCTGATGCTGCTCGGCAACGCCTACCCGCCCCTGAACTGACATGCCGCACTCGTTACGACACGATCTTTCCACCACGACGCGGCAACGCCTGCGCCGGCTGGTGCCTCTCGCGCTCGGCGCCGCGCTGGTGGCTTGCGGGGGCGGCAATTCGACGCAGGTCGCATGGAACGACAGCGCCGATGGGTCGGCACTGGGCCCGGTAACCGCGCCGGCGCCGTCGACTTCAGGTCCGGCTCCGACGCCGCCTGCGCAGTCATCGCCGACACCATCACCTCCTCCGCCGCCGCCCCCACCTCCCCCCGCCTCGGCCTGCTCAGGCGGCACCTACCTCTTCTGCGAAGACTTCGAGTCTTCGGCGGCCGGTGCGGCCTCCAGTGCGAACTGGACCATCGACACCAACGCGGGCACCGCGACGATCGACGCCACGCACGCCCGCGGCGCGGCGGCCCTGCACCTGCACACCGTCGACAACGGCCGGGCCTTCCTGCTGCCCAAAAGCTTCGCTCCGCCAAACAACAGCTTTTACGGACGCATGTGGCTCTGGGTCGATGCGTTCCCGACGAAGCCCGACTACGCGCACTTCACGATGGTGGAAGCATCGGGGACCGGCAGCGGGACGCTGGTGCGCCCCATCGGCGGCCAGTACATCCCCGGCATGGGCAACGGCAATGCGCTGTGGGGCGTGGGCAGCGATGGCGGACCGACCGGCGACTGGACGAACTGGAAGCCCTCGGCGCCCACCAGCGGGTCGAAGTGGACGTGCATGGAATGGCAGGCGGACGCTTCCAACAATGCCGTCAACGTCTGGATCGATGGCATCGCCCAGCCCGACCTCAGCGTGTCGACGAGCAGCCACGGCGGCAACAACGTTGACTTCGTGTTCCCGATGTTCAACCAGATCAAGCTGGGATGGCAGCTCTACCAGGGTGGCGCCACGCCGGGGCAGTTCGACGTATGGCTCGACGACATTGCCATGTCGTCCACCCGCATCGGGTGCGATGGTGCCGCCAGTCCTGCGCCGGCCCCCGCACCTGCACCGAGCAATGTGAACTGCTCGGCCATGACCCTGTGCGATGACTTCGAGTCGTCGTCGGCGGGCTCGGGGCCAGATTCATCGCGCTGGGCAATGGTCTCGCCAAACTGCTCCGACAACTCCGGCAGCGCCGTCGTCGACACCGCCCAGTTCCACAGCGGCGGCAAATCGATGCGCATCACCACAGGCCCGAACTATTGCGGCCACACCTTCATGCAAAGCAATCTGGTGGCGTCGATGGGCAACACGGTGTATGGGCGGTTCTACGTCCGCCTGAGCCAGGCGCTCGCCGACCCGCACATCACCTTCGTGTCGATGTGCGACGCCGCCGATGCCGCCGCGGTCAGCGGGAACTGTGACGTCTCCAACGTCAACAACTCGAAGCTGCAGACCAAGTCCAAGGAGCTGCGCATGGGGGGGCAAAGCGGCATCGCCATGTGGAACCGCGAGCGCGACGATGCGACCGTGCCCTCGCTCAGCCCTGCCGGCATCGCGCTGAGCACCCCGCTGACGGCCAACGTGTGGCATTGCGTCGAGTTCGGCATCGACCAGGCGGCAGGCCTTCTCCAGACCTGGGTCAACGGGGTCTCCATCCCGGGTCTGCAGATCGACGGCTCGCCGACCAACGAAGTCGATACCAGGTGGCTGCAGAACGGCAACTGGCGCCCTCAGCTGAAGGACTTCAAGCTGGGCTGGGAGCAGTACAGCGCCGCCGGCACGACGCTCTGGTACGACGACGTGGCGCTGCACACGAGCCGCATCGGCTGCGGGGACTGAGATACAAGTTCACGACCATGAAACGAAGGCAGGAAATGAACGTGCTGAAAGCTGAATAGACAAATCCACCGACCAACGCGGAAGGCTCACCGTCAGTAGAGGGGGCGGCGCCAACCGCAAGATTTCAACGACTCGACATCGAGTTGTGCTTTGCGACGAAGTACCAAGACGAGGGGAAATTACCGTGCGAAAGACGAAACGACTTACCTTGGCGGCGTCTGCCGTCGCTTGCCTGCTGTCCGGCGCCAACTCGGCGGCATGGGCAGCCGACTGGCCCACCGGGTTCTCGAAGTGCGCCAATCAAGGCAAGACCTGCAAAGTAAAGACGGGCCCCCGGCAAGTCTCGTTCGGAATCGACAACCGCTGGACTGTCGCTACGCTGCCGGCCGGCGCCGTGTCTTGCAACGTGGCCACCTTCGGCAGGGACCCGTATCCCAAGGTGAAGAAGAAGTGCGCGGTCGGACCTTTGGCGTCATCGGCGCCCGCTCCTGCACCCGCTCCTGCACCCGCTCCTGCACCCGCTCCTGCACCCGCTCCTGCGCCCGCTCCTGCACCGGCTCCTGCGCCCGCTCCCGCCCCGGCGCCTTCGTCCCCTGCCGTCGACAACAGCCGCGACGTTGCGCCTACCGATGGCTGGGCGAGCCAGAACGGCGGAACCACCGGCGGCTCGGCTGCTGCCGCGCAAAACGTTTACAAGGTGAGCTCGGCGTCGCAACTCCTGAGCGCGCTCTCCGCCGCCGGCGACTTGCCAAAGCTTGTCCAGGTGTACGGCACGATCGACATGGCTGCGGCTGACAACGGCGGCGCCTTCACCAGCGCATCAGACCAGGCGACACGCAACGTCGTGAAGCTGCCGTCCAACACCACGCTCATCGGCATCGGCTCGAACGCCGGCTTTGTCAATGCCCGGATCTCCATCAGGGGCGTGAGCAGCGTCATCGTGCGCAACCTCACGATCGTGAACCCGTGCGACATCGCGCCGAAATGGGACCCCAATGACGGTTCCAGCGGCAACTGGAATTCCGAGTACGACGGCATCGTGGTCGACAACTCCAAGAACGTGTGGATCGACCACAACTTCTTCACCGACGCCCCGCAGACCGACGACCTCTCGCCCACCGAGAACGGCAAGCTGAAGCAGTGCCATGACGGCGCGCTCGACGTCAAGAACGGCTCTGACTTCGTCACCATCTCGTACAACGTGTTCGACCGGCACGAGAAGAACAACCTGATCGGCTCCTCAGACAGCGCCACCTCGGACGACGGCCACCTCACCGTCACCTTCCACCACAACCACTTCACCGCCCTTGGAGAGCGCGCCCCCCGGGTGCGCTTCGGCCGCGTCCACATTTACAACAACTACTACGAAGGTAGCCGTTCAGCCGAGGTCTACGCGCACAAATACAGCGTGGGTGTGGGCTACAAGGCGCAGATTCGTTCGGAGAACAACGCGTTCGATATCGTCGGCGCCAGCAGTTGCGCACACGTGGTGAAGAATCCCGGCTCGTCCAGCAAGACGGGAGCGATCTCCGACACCGGCTCATTGCTCAACGGCGCACCGCTGAACCTGGCCACCGCCTGCAGTTTCGCCGCAGCATCCTGGGCGATTCCGTACTCGTACAGCGCGATACCGGCTGCAAAGGTGAAGGCTCATGTGGTGCCCCAAGCCGGCGTGGGCAAGCTGAAGGTCAAGTGACGGCGGCGGCCAGATGGAATCCACCGAACTTGGCTTCGAGTTCCACGCCATGGGGACGGCGTGCCGGATCCGTCTGGCTCGCTGCAGCGAACCCGAAGCACACGCAGCGGCCGATGCGGCAATTGCCGAAGTGCGCCGCATCGAAACGAAATACTCCCGCTACCGGGCGGACAGCATCGTCTCGCGCATCAACGAAGCCGCAGGCGGCGGCCGAGCCGTCGAAGTCGATGCAGAAACCGCAGACTTGCTTGACTTCGCCGCACGGCTGCACACCCACAGTGAAGGACTGTTCGACATCACCACCGGCGTGCTGCGCAGCGTGTGGGATTTCCGCAGCGCTCGCCTGCCCGACCCGGCCGCAGTGGCCGCAGTCCTCGAGCATGTGGGTTGGCGACATGTTCGTTGGCAGCGGCCCCACATCGAACTCACGCTCCCCGGCATGGAGCTCGACTTCGGTGGCTTCGGCAAGGAGTACGCGGCCGACCGTGCGGGCACGCTGCTCGCCGAACGCGGCATGACGGGCGGCCTGGTCAACCTGGGCGGCGACATCCGCGTGATCGGCCCGCACGCCGATGGGCGGGCCTGGTCGCTCGGCATTGCCCATCCCCGGCGTGCCGGCGAGGTGATCGCAGGCATCGAACTCAGCCGCGGTGGGCTGGCCACCAGTGGCGATAACGAACGCTTCTTCGAGATCGAGGGCCGGCGCTACTGCCACATCCTCGACCCACGCAGCGGCTGGCCGGTGCAGCACTGGCAATCCATTAGCGTCACCGGTCCCGCCTGCCTGGCGGCCGGCGCGCTGAGCACGATCGCAATGTTGAGCGGGCCGGCGGCGCACGACCTGCTTCGAAGCCAGGGCGTCGGATTTCTCACCATCGATGCCGCAGGCCGCGTTCACCGCGAAACCCATTAGCAAGCCGTCTCATCGCGGTCCAACGGACCGCTGACCACACGACCACGCGCACCACTCGCCTGACTCTCATTTCGCTGACCGTCGGGCTGGCCGCGTGCGGCTCCAAGAACCCCGTGACCTCACGCGACAGCTCGGCGATCGGCTACTGGGAACTGCGCGGCAACAACATCCAAAGGCCGGCCGACTTCGCCACCTACGGCATCACCTGGACCGCCAGTTCCTCGTCACCGTCGCGCGATGCCAGTGACTGGGCCACTACCGCCGCGTTCCCGATCGGGATCCCGTATGCCTATGTGGTGCACGACCCGGCCTGCGTGAAGCAGCAGCTGCCCACCGCGGCCGGGGCAGGAAAGGCGCTCGCGACCTTGAGCTGCAACTGACCGGCGGGGCCGGCTGAGCGGCCGGCCCAACCGCTGCGGACGGGCGCCAGCGCTTGGATCGGCCGGCACCGCGGTCCGCATCGAGATCACGGATCCCACCCACTGGCCTTACCGCATCCACACCATTTCATGAGACACATCTTCACGTTGAGTACCGCCGTGGCGTGCCTGTCGCTGGTGTCAGCCTGCGGCGGCTCATCAGATACCGCAGACATGCAGTCGGCAGCTACGCCACCGGCGTCGCAACCTGCACCCGAGCCGCGCCACAACCTGCGCCGGCACCTGAGCCTGAACACCAGGCAGACCCCGCGCCATGCGATTCGTCGGACAAGCGATTGCGGACGAGCAGCCTGACGGTGGGAGGCGGCGTGGCGCCCAGCGACGAGTACACGCCCGCCATCATCGCGCCGCGCCCGGACGGCACGTCGGTGCTCGCCTGGACCCAACCCGGCGCCGGCACGATCGGCATGGCCACGCTCACCCCGGGCGATGCCCTGGACAAAATCCTGCCCGGCGTGTCCGGGCTGGAGGTGCACGCGATGCTGCCCCTCACCGGCGGCACGGCGCTGGCGATCGTGGACAACGATGCGGACATCTACTCGTCCAAGTACTGCCGTAGTGGCAGCACGCCAAGCAATGCCGTGTGCGGAAAGATGGATCTGCTGCGGCTCAATGCCGACGGCACCACGCTCTCACGCACCACCCTCACCAAGAAGCAGAACGTGGACAGCGAGGGAGCGCAGTTCATCTGGTGGTACGGCCACACGGCGCGACTCGCCACGGATGGCTCGAAGATCGGCGTGTACTTCCGCTCGGCGATGTCCACGGCCCGGCCGGGCGCTGCGGGGGAAGTGGACATCCACGCCGGCGACACGCTCAAGTTCGTCGATGCTGCCAACGGCGCACTGCTGACCGGCGGCTGGGACTGGGGCTGCAGCCACAGTTGGTCGGTTTGCATGGCCTACAACGGGCGCTGGACAGCCGCCTGCCACGGCGACGCTTTCCCGAATTCGATGCAAGTGGCGCGTTTCGCCAACAGCACAGCGAGCGCCGACAAGCTGAAGTGGCTCGGCGGAACCGAGGCGACTCGGCGCGCCCTGGGCGGGCTGGTGCCGGCCACCGGCGGCCACTGGCTCAACTACATCGAGGACAGTGGCCGAAGCACCCTCGCGCTCAAGCTGTCCAAGGTGCCCGACAGCGGGAGCGTGCTGACCTTCGAATCGACCATTGCCGGCGCGACGAAGCTGGATACCGCCTACCCGATGCGCCCCTACATGGCGGCCTACGGCACGGGCAAGCTGCTGCTGGGCTGGAAGGTCGGCGGCAAGCTCGTGCTGGCCATCGCAGACGCCACCACCGGCGTCGTGCTTGACGGACCGACCGTCACCGCGCTCGCGATCGACAAACTTCCAGGACATGGTCAGCGCTCCGAACGGCGACGTGCTCTGGGCCCACAGCCTGGGTGGCGGCTCCATCGCCGTCAATCGCGTCGCAGCCTGCCGCTTGGCCCCTTGAGCCACATCCTCTCCGTGTTGCGTCGATGAGCCTCCCCTCGCACTCGCGGGCAGTTTCATTGCGGGAAGCACGAGCACGGGTTGGGCCTCGGCGGTGGCACGCCGGCGCCCACCCGGCTCCAAGGGCTCGGTCCGCGAGCGCCCCCCATTGCCGCCCGCCGCGAGCGGTGGCAGGGCCTGCGAGTCCCGGGCTCCTAGAATCGTGGCTTCGCCCGCAAGGCCCGGCCCGCTATGACCCGCAAGCTTTTCGTCACGACTGCCCTGCCCTACGCCAACGCGCCGTTCCACGTCGGGCACATGATGGAGTACATCCAGGCCGACATCTGGGTGCGCTTCCAGCGGATGCTGGGGCATGAGGTGCACTTCGTCGGCGCCGACGACGCGCACGGCGCGCCCATCATGATTGCCGCCGAAAAGACGGGAAAGACGCCGCAGGCCTTCGTGGCCGAGATCGCCGCCGGGCGCCGCCGCTACCTCGAAGGCTTCCACATCGCGTTCGATAACTGGCACTCCACCGACGGCCCGGAAAATCACGAACTCGCCAAGGACATCTACCGCACCTTGCGCAAGGAAGGGCTGATCGCAGTGCGGCCCGTCGAGCAGTTCTTCGACCCGGTCAAGGGCATGTTCCTGCCCGACCGCTACATCAAGGGCGAATGCCCACGCTGCGGCGCGAAAGACCAGTACGGCGACTCCTGCGAGGTGTGCGGCGCGGTGTATGGCCCCACCGAGCTGAAGAACCCGTACTCCACGCTCACCGGCGCCACGCCGGTGATGAAGACCAGCGAGCACTACTTCTTCCAGCTGTCCTCGCAGCGCTGCATCGATTTCCTGCAGGAATGGGCCAGCTACCCGGGGCGGCTGCAGCCCGAGGTGCTGAACAAGATCAAGGAGTGGTTCGCGTTCGACGAGCAAGGGCACGGCGGCCTGTCCGACTGGGACATCAGCCGCGACGCGCCCTACTTCGGCATCGAAATCCCCGATGCGCCGGGCAAGTACTTCTACGTCTGGCTCGATGCGCCCATCGGCTACTTGGCCTCGCTGAAGAACTACTTCGACCGGGGCGGCGCGCGAGCCCGCGGCGAGCCGCGCTCCTTCAATGAGTTCATGGCCGATCCCGCGGTGGAGCAGATTCACTTCATCGGCAAGGACATCACCTACTTCCACACGCTGTTCTGGCCGGCGATGCTGCACTTCTCGCAGCGCAAGCTGCCCGACCACGTGTTCGTGCACGGTTTCATCACCGTGAGCGGCGAGAAGATGAGCAAGAGCCGCGGCACCGGCATCTCGCCTCTGCGCTACCTCGAGCTCGGCATGAACGCCGAATGGCTGCGCTACTACATCGCCGCCAAGCTCAACGCCAAGGTCGAGGACGTGGATTTCAACCCCGACGATTTCGTCGCGCGGGTAAACAGCGACCTGGTAGGCAAGTACATCAACATCGCCAGCCGCGCGGCGGGTTTCCTGACCAAGCGCTTCGGCGGCCGGCTGGCCGACCGGCACGCGGGCGACGGCGCCTCGCTGCTCGACGCCCTGATGTCGCAGTGCCCGGAAGTGCAGCGCCTGTACGAGGAGCGCGAATACGGCAAGGCGCTGCGCGAGATCATGCTGCTGGCCGACCGGGTGAACGAGTACGTCGACCACCACAAGCCCTGGGAACTGGCCCGGCAGCCCGAGCAGGACGCTCGGCTGCACGAAGTGTGCTCGGTGTGCATTGAAGCCTTCCGTCTGCTCACCGCGTACCTGAAGCCGGTGCTGCCCGCGCTGGCGGCGCAGGTGGAGTCTTTCCTTCGCATACCGCCGCTCGTGTTCGCGGATGCCGGGCGGCTGCTGGGAATGCACGAGATCGGCGAGTACAAACACCTGATGCAACGGGTCGATCCCAAGCTGCTGGATGCGCTGTTCGAGGCGCCAGCCGCGGCTGGCTCCGCGCCAGAGCCCACAGCCCCTGAGCCCGAGGGCGAACTACCCGGCGGCGAGGCCATCGCCGAGACCATTGCCATCGGCGACTTCGCCAAGATCGACCTTCGCATCGCCAAAATTCTGCACGCCGAGCACGTGGGCGGCTCCGACAAGCTCCTTCGCCTCACCCTCGATGTGGGCGAAGCCCGGCCGCGCAACGTGTTCAGCGGCATCCGCAGCGCTTACAGCCCCGAAGAACTCGTTGGCAAGTTCACCGTGATGGTGGCGAATCTCGCACCGCGCAAGATGAAGTTCGGCGTGAGCGAAGGCATGGTGCTGGCAGCCAGCCACGCCGACGAGAAGGCCGACCCGGGGCTGTACATCCTCGAGGCTTGGCCGGGCGCGACGCCCGGGATGCGGGTGCGCTGATCCGCGCGGCCGGCTTCCCTGCGTCCTTCAGCCACCCATGTTGTCGCGCGGATCCGCGATGGTCGCCGTGGTGATCACCCGCCCCTCCCCGTCAAAGGTGACGGAGAACAGCTTGCTGGCCCCGGCGTCGAGGAAGCGCCAGTCCCAAACCTCCTCGCCCTTGAGCGGATAGGCCTGGGTGGCCGCCGGACGACCTAGCAGCAGGCGCACCTGCGACTTGTCCAGCCCCGGCGTGATCTCGGCGAAGGTTTCGGGCTTAAGCACTTGGCGCAGCGCGGTCATCTTCCCGTCGGGCCCGATGGTGATCATGTAGTTGCGCTGGCCCTCGGGCTGGCGGGGATATTCCAGTGTGCGCGAGCCGTCGGCCAGGGTGTACACCGCGGCGGGATCACCGAAGCGCTGGCGCACATCGGCCTCAGTGGAGACATCTTCTTCCAGTTCCTCGATGCGGCGCGAGTCGCACGCCGTCAGGGCAAGCATCAGCACGCCCGCAAGCGCCCCGCGCAGCAGCCCATTCCGCGACATCCGGCTCCCCTAGAATCGCCGCCATCACTTTAGCGCCGCCCGCCGGGCAACGCCCGATTCACCATGCCGCTGTTCTGGAAGCCGTACAAGTCCGACATCACCCAGTTCCTGGACGACCTCAAGGCCAAGAAGCCCACCCTCGAAGAGGAACAGCGCACCGGCCGCGCCATCTTCTGGGACAAGCGCGTGGACCGGGAAGCGCAAGAAGAATGGCGCGAGGCGAGCGTGCCCCAGCAACCGTACGTCTACCAGACCAAGGGTTGAGCCGCTTGGCAGAAGCCGCCCCGTGAGCAGAGACGACATGATGTCCGCGCCGGCCCGCGACGGGGCCGTGCCCGACATGCCGCCCGCCGCGGCCGACGTGCTGCCGCAGGAGGTGGACCGGGTGGCCATGGCCAGGCTGTACGGAGAGCCTCTTTTCGCGCTCCCGCAAGACCTGTATATCCCGCCGGACGCGCTCGAAGTCTTCCTCGAAGCCTTCGAGGGCCCGCTGGACCTGCTGCTTTATCTCATCCGCAAGCAGAACTTCAACATCCTCGACATCCCGCTGGCCGAGGTAACGCGCCAATACCTGGCCTACGTCGAGCAGATCCGCAAGACCAATCTGGAGCTGGCCAGCGAATACCTGCTCATGGCGGCGATGCTCATCGAGATCAAGTCGCGCATGCTGCTGCCGCCCAAGAAGACGCAGGACGGCAAGGAACCCGAGGATCCGCGCGCGGAGTTGGTGCGCCGGCTCATCGAGTACGAGCAGATGAAGCTGGCGGCCGCCCGTCTGGACGCCCTGCCTGTGCTCGGCCGCGACTTCCTGCGCGCACAGGTCTACATCGAGCAGGCGCTCACGCCACGCTTTCCCGACGTGCATCCCGACGAGCTCCGCGCGGCCTGGGCCGAGATCATGAAGCGCGCGCGGCTGAACCAGCACCACACGATCACACGAGAGCAACTGTCGGTGCGCGAGCATATGAGCATCGTGCTGCGCACGCTGCAGGGCCGCCGCTTCGTCGAGTTCGAAGACCTGTTCGACCCCCGGCGCGGCACGCCGGTGCTGGTGGTGACCTTCATCGCACTGCTGGAGCTGGCGCGCGAGCATCTGCTCGAAATCACACAGGCCGAGGCGTTCGCGCCGATCTACGTCCGGCTGGCCTACCAGCCTGCTTGACCCGCCCTTCCTCTTTATCCGGAGGCCGCCTCCGCGCGGACGATCCCCATGCAGCAATCCACCGTCCAGCTCCATCGAACCCCACCGCGCAGCAACGCCGTGCGCTGGCAGCCTGCCGACGTGGAAGCGCTTTTCGAGCTGCCCTTCAACGACCTGCTGTACCGCGCGCAAGGCGTGCACCGCGAGCACTTCGACGCGAACCGGGTGCAGCTGTCCACCCTGCTGTCGATCAAGACCGGCGGCTGCCCCGAGAACTGTGGGTACTGCCCGCAATCGGTGCACTTCGACACCGGCGTCGAGGCCACGTCCCTGCTCGACATCGACACGGTGCTCGACGCGGCGCGCAAGGCGAGAGATGCCGGCGCCACGCGCTTTTGCATGGGCGCCGCCTGGCGCGGCCCCAAGGATCGCGACATCGAGAAGGTGGCCAAGCTCGTGTCCGGGGTGAAGTCGCTCGGCCTGGAGGCGTGCGCCACGCTGGGCCTGCTGGGCGAAGGCCATGCCGAGACCCTGCGCGACGCGGGCCTGGACTACTACAACCACAACATCGATAGCGCGCCCGACAAGTACGCCGACATCATCACCACCCGCCGGTTCGACGACCGGCTCGATACCCTGCACAAAGTGCGTGAAGCGGGCGTGAAGGTATGCTGCGGCGGCATCGTCGGCATGGGTGAAAACCGCGCCCAGCGCGCCGCGCTGATCGCGGAGCTGGCCAACATGGAGCCGTACCCCGAATCGGTCCCGATCAACCACTTGGTGCAGGTCGAGGGCACGCCGCTGGCCGGTCTGCCTGCGCTGGACCCGCTCGAGTTCGTGCGCACCATCGCGGCGGCGCGCATCACCATGCCGCGCGCCATGGTTCGGCTGTCGGCCGGTCGTCAGGCGCTCGGCGAGGCGGTGCAGGCGCTGTGCTTCCTGGCCGGCGCGAATTCCATCTTCTACGGCGACAAGCTGCTGACCACCGGCAACCCCGACGTCGAAGCCGACCAGGCGTTGCTGGCGAAGCTGGGAATACGGCCGCTGTAACCGCCCTTCGGAGCACCCATGACCAACCAGGAACGCAAGCCGGTCAACCTGCCCCGCCTGCGCGACATGCATGCGCGCGGCGAGGCCATCGCCATGCTCACCTGCTACGACGCGAGTTTCGCGCGCGTGCTCGACGAGGCCGGCGTCGATTGCCTGCTGGTGGGCGATTCGCTCGGCATGGTGCTGCAGGGCGAGACGAGCACCGTCCCCGCCACGCTGGAGCACATGGCCTACCACGTGCGCTGCGTGGCGCGCGGCAACCGCCACGCCTGGCTGATCGGCGACCTGCCCTTCGGAAGCTACCAATCCTCACCCGGGCAGGCCATGCAGTCGGCGGCTACGCTGATGCAGGCGGGGGCGAACATGGTCAAGCTCGAAGGCGGCGGCTGGACGGCCGAGACGGTGCGCTTCCTCACCGAACGCGGCGTGCCCGTGTGCGCGCACCTGGGCCTCACGCCGCAGTCGGTGCATGCGCTGGGTGGTTACCGCGTGCAGGGGCGCAACGACGAGGCGGCCGCCACGCTCAAGCGCCACGCCGCCGAGCTGGCCGATGCGGGCGCCGCGATGCTGGTGCTGGAACTGGTGCCCAGTGCACTGGCCGCCGAGATGACGAAGAGCCTGCCCATCCCGGTCATCGGCATCGGCGCCGGCCAGGCCTGTTCAGGGCAAGTGCTCGTGCTGCACGACATGCTGGGTGTGACACGCGGACGGTTGCCGCGCTTTGTGCGCAACTTCCTGGAAGGCGAGCCGTCCATCGAAGCCGCAGTTCGCCGCTACGTTGCCGCCGTGAAGGGACGCACCTTCCCGGACGACTCCATCCACGGCTACTGAAGGAGCGCGATGAGGCTGATCCACACCCTCGCCGAGCTGCGCAGCGCCCTGCCTGAAGCGGGCCGATCGGCTTTCGTGCCGACCATGGGTAACCTGCACGAGGGGCATCTCAGCCTGGTTCGACACGCCGGCCGGCACGGGCTGCCGGTGGTGGCGAGCATCTTCGTCAACCGGCTGCAGTTCGCGCCGCACGAAGACTTCGATCGCTATCCCCGCACGCTGGAGCGCGATTGCAAGCTGCTCGAATCGGCCGGCTGCAACATCGTGTTCGCCCCTGCGGAAGACGAGCTATACCCCCGGCCGCAGACCTACAAGGTAGTGCCAGATCCTGCGCTTGCCGACATCCTGGAAGGGCATTTCCGCCCCGGCTTCTTCACCGGCGTGTGCACGGTGGTCATGAAACTGTTCGGCTGCGTGCGTCCGGGCGTGGCCGTGTTCGGCAAGAAGGACTACCAGCAGCTGATGGTCATCCGCCGCATGGTGGAGCAGTTCGCCTTGCCGGTGGAGATCGAGGCGGTCGAGACCCGGCGGGCCGACAGCGGGCTCGCGCTGTCGTCGCGCAACAGCTACCTCAGCGAGGGCGAGCGCGCCAAGGCGGTGGAGTTGGTGCAGGCGCTGCGCACGCTGGGCCAGCGCCATGCCGATGAGCCCGAACGTCTCGCCGAACTGGAAGCCGAGGCCATGGCGCTGCTCACCGCGCAGGGCTGGCGGCCCGACTACCTCACGGTGCGCCACCGAGACGACCTCGCCCCGCCCGGCCGTGAGGACCGCTCCCTGGTGGCACTGGGCGCGGCCCGCCTGGGCGCCACCCGGCTCATCGACAACGTGGAGCTGTAGCGCGCTCTACCCTACCGTGGCACGCCGGCGCACGCAGTCGAGATACTTGAGCCCGTCCGGCGGCAGGCCGCTCCTCTGCGAGGCCCACAACATCTCGCCCAGGCATTCCATCATCTCGTGATGCGCCTCGTGCGCCGAGCCGCGGCGCGCGGCCAGCAGCTCAAAGGCCTGTCGGATACCCGACGGCTGGTCGATGCTCACCTGCTCGGTGAGCGACAGGTGCATCGACAAGTGCAGGAAAGGGTTGGTGCGGCCGGCTTCCACATCGAACACCGCGGCGAGCGCGGCGTCCACGTCCTGCAGGTCGCCGTGGTACTCGGGATGCTCGCCGATCCAGTCGGCGGCCAGTGCTTCCAGCGGCGTGAGAAGCGCGCCCTCGCGTTGCTTGCGGAAGGCCTCGCAGAAGAATCGCCGGACGTCGTTCTGGGATGGATCAAACATCGCAGAATTGTCGCCTTCGCCGGCCGCCCCGCCCCCGCCATGGTCGCAACTGTTGCGCGCTTATCCCCTTGAACCTCCCGCTGCCCGCCGACCCGGCGATGTACGCCGTGGCCGTGCCCGCGGTGCTGCTCATGGGCCTGTCCAAGAGCGGCTTCCTGGGCGGCTTCGGCGCACTCGCGGTGCCGCTCATGGCGCTGGTGATCCCGGTGCCCCAGGCCGCCGCCATCATGCTGCCCCTGCTGCTGGTGATGGATGCAGTCGGGCTGCAGCAGCTGTGGCGCGAGCGCGACCGCGAGCTGCTGCGCCTGCTGCTGCCTGCCGGCCTGATCGGCACCGGCGTGGGCACCGTGCTCTTCGGGCTTCTGACGGCAAAGACGGTTGCCGCGGTGGTGGGTGCGCTCACCCTGCTGTTCGTCGCGCAGCGCCTCGTCTTCCCACCGCGTGCCGAGGCGCCGAAGCCCTCGCGCCCGCTGGGCTTTGCGTTGGGTATCGCCGCCGGCTTCACCAGCTTCGTGGCGCATGCAGGCGCCCCGCCCGTCAGCGCCTATGTGCTGCCGCTGCGACTGCCGCCCGTGACCTTCGCTGCCACGATGGCGGTGTTCTTTGCGGCGGTGAATCTGTCAAAGTGGATTCCGTACGCCTGGCTGGGCTTGATCGACACGGCCAACCTGCTTACCTCGCTGGTGCTGCTGCCGCTCGCGCCTGTGGGGGTGTGGTCAGGGGTGTGGCTCATGAGGCGCGTGCGATCGACGTGGTTCTACCGCATCGCCTACAGCGGCATGCTTCTCACGGGGGTGAAGCTGTTGTGGGACGGTCTTCGCTAGCCGCGCGTTCGCCCCCAGGCTCGCCCGGCATCTGCGCATTCGCCTGCCCGCTCCACCCGGCACGGGCGCGGTGCCGGAGGGCGGCCTCGCGTTCCTGCGCGAACTGCTCTTCCAGTTGCTGGCGACCCTGCTTGGCCGCGGTCACCAGCCGGGCTTCGTCTTTCCAGTGCGGCGCCATGGCGAGCACTTGAGCGATGTTGTGGCGGCGAAAGCGCATCGACAGCGTGCGCGCATGGTGCGGCTCCCAACCGAGTTGCTCCAGCACACTGCGCCCGCTCATCAGGGCCGAATCCAGCGTCTCGCGCTCGATGTGCACCACGCCGGCGTCGCGCAGCGCGTAGAGGTGCCGCACGTTGCGTGCACGGGCCAGCACCGTGAGCTGCGGGAAATGCTGGCGCGCCATCTTGGCGATGTTCACGCTCTGCTCGACGTCGTCGATGGCCAGCACCAGCACCCGCGCCTTGTCCGCGCCGGCGGTGCGCAACAGGTCGAGCCGGGTGGCATCGCCGTAGTGAACCCGCCAGCCGAAGCGGCGCATCGCTTCGATTTGCTCAGCATCGTGATCCAGCACGGTGGGCACGATGCCGTTGGCGTAGAGCAACCGGCCGACGATCTGACCGTAGCGACCGAAGCCCGCGATGATCACCGACTCGCTTTGCGGCTCGCCGAGTTCAGCCATGGTCGGCGATCGGCTCGCACCGCGCGGGCGCCACCATCGGTCGGCCGCCACCAATAGCAGCGGCGTGAGCAGCATGCTCACTGCAACCGCCGCCACGAGCACCGAACTTGCGGTGCCGCCGATCACGCCCGCTTGCGCCGCGCCCTGAAACACCACGAAGCCGAACTCGCCGCCTTGCGCCAGCAACAAGATGAACACCGGCCGCTCGGCCACTGGCAAAGGCATGGCGCGCGCCATGGCCCACAACACCCCAGCCTTGATCAGCAGGAACCCTGTCACCAGCAGCACCAGCAGGCCCGGTTGGCTCATGACGACGTCGAAATCGATGCTCATGCCCACGGCGATGAAAAACAGCCCGAGCAGCAGCCCGCGAAACGGCTCGAGATCGGTTTCCAGCTCGCGCCGGTACTCGCTTTCGGCCAGCAGCACGCCGGCAAGGAAGGCACCCAGGCCCATGGACAGGCCCACCGCCTGCATCAGCGCACTGGTGGCCACCACGACGAGCAGCGACGCAGCGGTAAAGATCTCCGGCGTGCGGCTGCGCGCGATCCAGCGCAGCGCCGGGCGCAGCAGCAGGCGCCCGCCCAGGATGATGGCGGCGATCACCGCCACGGCCTGCAGCGCGCCGACCCAACCGCTGCCGTCGTGAGCGGCGTGCATGGCCCCTGCGCCGAGCAGGGGCACCAGCGCGAGGATGGGAATGGCGGCCACGTCCTGTAGCAAGGCCACGCTGAGAATGCTCTGCCCCGAGCTTGTAGGCACCAGGTTGCGCTCGGCCAGCACACCCAGGCCGATGGCCGTCGACGACAACGCGAGCCCAAGCGCGGCCACCGTCGCGAGCCGCCACTCGGCGCCCGCCGCCAGACCTACGCCCACCATGAGCACCACCGAGCCCAACAGCTGAACGCTGCCCCAGCCGAAGATCGGCCGGCGCAGCGCCCACAGCCGGCGCGGCTCCAGTTCCAGGCCGACGATGAAGAGCATCAGCACGACACCGAACTCGGCAAAGTGGAGGATCTGGCTCGGATCCGTCACCACACCCACGCCCCAAGGCCCGATCACGATGCCCGCGGCGAGGTAGCCCACGATGGCGCTCAAGCCGAGCAGCCGCGCCAGCGGCACGGCCACCACCGCGGCCGCCAGGTACACGAGCGCGCCGACCAGCCAGGAGCCGCCGTGCTCCATCAGGCCGCCTCCTCCTGCGAAGCAGGACGCTCGCCGGCCGGCACCTCGCAGCCGGGGCATGCGGGCATGTCGGCCAGCTCGGGCCAGTTGGGGTAACTCGCCAAGCGCTGCGCGTAGACCTGCGCATGGGCTTCCAATTCCTCGGCCCCCACACGGTGCGCGCCGTGCAGCATCAGTGGTGGCAGGAAGCGCATGCCGCACAGCGCCGCCGTCTGCTCGTACGGCGGCAGGAAGGCATCGAAGAAATAGCGGTTATGTCCGTTGGGACGGTACGACTCCTGCGTGCCGCCGGTGGAGCCGACCAGCCACAGATCCTTCCCGCGCAGCGCCACGCCGCGCGGCCCGTAGGCCCAGGTGAAGGCCAGCACGTCGTCGAGCCACAGCTTCATCAGCGGCGGCGGCCCGTACCAGTGCAGCGGGTGCTGCCACACGACCAGACGCGCCGCCGTGAGCAAGGCTTGCTCGGCCGCCACGTCGACGAGATAGTCGGGGTAGAGCCGGTACAGGTCGCGCACCGCCACGCGGTGGCCTGCGGCAAGCGCAGCCTCAAGCAGCCGCCGGTTCACGCGCGACTGTGACATCGACGGGTGCGCCACCAGAACGACGACATCCACGGCCGGCTCCGAGGCAAGGGCATGGGGCATGGGGTGTTCCGATCGGGTTGGCCGACGAGCGGCGGCCGCTAACATAACCCGAAATCCGATAGACAACCCCAGGGCCCGCCGACGCCGTGCGCCGCGCCCGCGAGATCGCACAGGACGCCCATGAGACGTTTCGCCAGGATCACCGACCTGCAGCCGCTCGTGGGCCATGACATCGCGGCAAGCGACTGGATCACCGTGGACCAGCGGCGCATCCAACTTTTCGCCGATGCCACCGGCGACCGGCAGTGGATCCATGTTGATCCCGAACGGGCCCGCACCGGCCCCTTCGGCACGACGGTGGCCCACGGCTTCCTCACGCTGAGTCTGCTGCCCGAGATGGAGACGACGGCGCTGGAGATCAAGAACGTCCGGATGGGGGTGAACTATGGCCTGAACCGGGTGCGCTTTCCCACGCCGGTGCCGGTGGACAGCCGCCTGCGCGGGCTTTTCCGGCTACTGGCCTACGAAACGCTGCCCGACGGTGGGGTGCAGCTCACCGTGGAAATCACCGTCGAGCGCGAGGGCTCGGCCAAGCCGGTGTGCGTGGCCGAATCGGTGACGCGTCGCTACGCTTGAGATGGAGATCCGCCACGGCAGCCGCATCCACCCCTCTCTTGAGGTCTGGCGCGCGGGCGGCGCTTCGTTAGGATGCCGGCACGGCTGCTGCACGGGGAGGAAAAGACATGAAGGTGCTGCTGATCGATGACCACCCGCTGATCCTGTCGGCGTTGCAGTCGGTCATCCAGGGGCTCGGCGACGATGTCGCCATTGTTGGCGCCGGCACCGCTCGCGCCGCGCGCGACACGCTGTGCTGCACGCCCGATTTCGATCTGGTGCTGCTCGACCTGCACCTCGGCGATGCCGACGGCTTCGACGTGCTGGCCGATTTGCGTGCCAACTACCCGGCGCTGCCCGTCGTCGTGGTGTCCGCGAGCGATCGTGCCAGCGACGTGATTCGCGCCATCGACCTGGGCGCCATGGGATTCGTGCCCAAGCGGGCTTCCAACGAAACGCTGTTCGAGGCGCTGCGCATGGTCATGTCGGGCGGCATCTTCGTGCCGCCCATGACCATGGGCTCTGAGCGCAACGCCCACCCGGACCTGGTCGGGGCCGCTCCCGCAGGCTTGGACGACGTGCGCCACGGTGCGAACGAAGCCTTCCAGACGCAGCCCGCCCTGGAAGCTCTCGGCCTCACACCGCGCCAGCGCGACGTCCTGGCACTGTTGCTCAAGGGGCAGCCCAACAAGCTCATCGCCCGCGAGCTCGGCCTGTCGGTGGAAACAGTGAAAGACCATGTCGCCGCCGTACTGCGCGCGCTCAACGTCAGCTCGCGCACGCAGGCGGTGCTGGCGGTGAGCCAGATGGCGCAGCCGCCCGGCGTCGCAGGCAGCTGGCGACGGCCCTTTGGGTAGCTTCTGCGCCGGGGCGCCCCTTGTCGAAGGCCCGCAGCCCGGCACACACTGTCAGCCGGCCGCGAATCAACGGCCTTTCGCATGGAGCACTCGTGGTCGCTGTTCCCTCCGCCCTAGCCTCCAGCCCCACCCCGACTCCGGTCACCTCGTTGCCCGACGAGGTACGGGGCAGCTTCGATTTCATGCCGGCCACACTGGCCGGCTATCTGGCCGGCATCGCGATTTTGTCGATGCTGTACTGGGATGTCACGCCGCCCGCGGTGTTCATGTCCTGGCTGGCGCTGTTCGCCGTCGTTTGGCTGGTGCGCGCCTGGATGGCGCAGCGCTTTCGCCGCACGCCGCCGCAATCCATGGCCGGCTGGCAGCGCTGGCGCAACCACAACAACGTCGGCACGCTGGCGTGCGGCGCGCTGTGGGGGCTGGCCGCATGGAGCTTCTATCCGTATGGCGAGCGAATCCAGGAGATCGGGCTGATCATCGTCATCTACAGCTTCTGCCTCGCCGCGGTGCCCGTGCTCGCGATGCAGATTCGCGTGTATGTTGCCTACGCCACGCTGTGCTTCGCGCCGCTGGCGTTGCGCCTTGCAGTCGAGGGACGCGCCTACAACTACCAGCTCGCCGGCATCCTGCTCATCGTCATCAGCCTGACCACCCTGCTCACGCGCCGCTACCGCCAGGCGATGGAGCGCGTGCTGGAGCTCAAGCTCCACGCCGACGAGCTGCTCGAGCAACTGCGCTCTGAGAAGCGCGCTGCGGAGCTGGCGCGCCACGAAGCCGAGGTCGCCAATCGCGCCAAAACCCAGTTCTTCACCGCCGCCAGCCACGACCTGCGCCAGCCGCTGCACGCCATGGGCCTGTTCGCCGAGGCGCTGCGCCAGAAGACGCACGACGAAGAAGTGGCGCAGCTGGTCAACAGCATCAATGGCTCGGTGGACGCTCTCGACGGCTTGTTCTCGGAGTTGCTCGACATCACGCGCATCGACAGCGGCCACATTCAGGTCAACCCACAGTCCTTCGAGATGGCGGAGATCTTCCGCAAGCTGCGGCTCCACTTCGAACCGACGGCCTTCGAGAAAGGGCTGGCGATGCGGATGCGAGGCGGCCGGCACGTGGTGCATGCCGATCCGCTGCTGGTGGAGCGAATCCTGCGCAACCTCGTCTCCAACGCCATCCGCTACACGGAAGACGGCACCGTGCTGGTCAGCTGCCGGCGGCGCGCAGGCCAGCTGCTGCTGCAGGTGTGGGACACCGGCATCGGCATCGCGCCGGACGAACAGCCGCGCGTCTTCGAGGAGTTCTACCAAGTCGACTCGCGCGCGGAAACTGCGCCGCAGCAGCGCAAGGGCCTGGGCCTGGGCCTGGCGATCGTCAAGCGCCTGGCCGAACTGATGAAGGTGCCGCTGTCGGTGCGGTCCCAGCCCGGGCACGGCACGGTGTTCACGCTGGAGCTTCCCGCGGGCCAGGCCGCACGTCACACACCGGCGGCGGTGTCCGGCAAGGCGCCGACCTCGCTCACGCTGCACGGCCGGCTGATCGTGGTGGTGGAAGACGAGCCCGCCGTGCGCAGCGGACTGGAAGTGCTGCTCAAGGGCTGGGGCGCCGCGCTCGCGTCCTTTGACAGCGTGGCCGCCGTGAAGACCTGGGCCGAGCAGGCTGACCCGGACACGACGAAGCCCGACTTGCTGATCGTGGACTACCGGCTGGAGAACGGGCGGAATGGCGTCGACGCGATCAGGGCGCTGCGCAGCCGCTTTGGTGGTTCCGTTCCGGCGATTGTGGTCACCGGCAGCACCATGACGGGACATGAGCAGGAGGCGCTGGACGCCGATTTCCACCTCCTCATCAAGCCGGTGGTGCCCACGAAGCTGCGGGCCATGATCGCCTTCAAGCTGGCGGTGAAGGGCTCGTTGGCCGCTGGTCTGCAAGCGCCCGCGGCAGATTGAGCGCGCGCCGATGCGCCCCCGCTCTGGAGCCAGATCTCTACCCGTGGGAGCACATGGAGTACGGAATCAAGATCGCCGCCGTGCGGTCTGCAACCCGCTGAGTGGAGCAGCCAGCGAGGCACGCCCATGAACAAGAAAGCCGCTGTCCTGCAGCGGCTTTCGATGGGAGAGCGGCGCTCGCGCGCTACTTGAAGCGGCCCTGGGGGGCCACCTGCAGTTCGCCCGGCAGAGAGCCGATGTACTGCGCAATCTGCTTCAACTGCGCCGGCGTGAACCCGGCCGCCATGCCGGCCATCACCGGGTTGGCTCGGCCGACGTTCGGGTTCTTCTGCGTCTGGTAGGCCTTCAGTGCAACGAACAGGTAGTCGGCGTGCTGCCCGGCCAGCTTGGGGAACGACGGGTCAGCGGGCTTGCTGAAGTTCTCGCCGTGGCACTGCGCGCAGTTGCCCTTCTGCAGCAGGGCAGCCACCTCTGGCGAGGGCTGGCGCTCGGGCTTGGGCTGGAGAGCGGTCTTGGTGGCGCGCGCCTCGTAGAAGGTGGCCACGTCGGCCATATCCTGCTCGGACAGCGACGTCGCGATGGCGCGCATGGTGGGGTGCTTGCGGTCGCCTGACTTGTAGGCAGCAAGCGCCGCCTTCATGTAGCTCGCAGTCTGACCGGCCAGCATGGGAACCTTGTGCACTTCGGGAAAGCTCGCCTGGTACCCCGGGATGCTGTGGCAGCCGACGCACATCGCTGCTTTCTTCTCGCCGGCTTGCGCATCGCCCTTGATCTCTTGCGCTGTTGCGGTGAAAGCCCAAGCTGCAAGGGCCAGCGAAATAGGTGCGGCGAGCAGTGATCTCATGAGGTCCGTCAAGGCGAGATTTCAAACGGCGAATTATAGGGGGGGCCCCTTATACTGGCCCGACACCCCGCCAGGGCCCGCATCCGGCCCCCGCCCCCATGAAGTTCGCAGGCACCGACACCTACGTCGCCACGCAGGATCTGATGCTGGCGGTCAATGCCGCCATCACACTCAAGCGACCGCTTCTGGTCAAGGGCGAGCCGGGCACCGGCAAGACGATGCTGGCCGAGGAAGTGGCGCAGGCGCTCGGTATCCCGTTGCTGCAGTGGCACGTCAAGAGCACCACCAAGGCGCAGCAGGGCCTGTACGAATACGACGCGGTGAGTCGCTTGCGCGACAGCCAGCTGGGCGACGAACGCGTCAAGGACATCCACAACTACATCGTGAGGGGCCTGCTGTGGCAGGCCTTCGCCTCGGAGCAGCCCGTAGCGCTGCTCATCGACGAGATCGACAAGGCCGACATCGAATTCCCCAACGACCTCCTGCGCGAGCTCGACCGCATGGAGTTCTATGTCTACGAGACGCGCGAGCTGGTGAGGGCGCGGCACCGGCCGGTGGTGTTCATCACCTCCAACAACGAGAAGGAGCTGCCCGACGCCTTCCTGCGCCGCTGCTTCTTCCACTACATCCGCTTTCCCGACGCCGACACGATGAAGAGCATCGTGCAGGTGCACTTCCCCGGCCTGAAAAAGGAGCTGTTGGGCGCGGCGCTCAAGAACTTCTACGACGTGCGCAGTCTGCCCGGCCTGAAGAAGAAGCCTTCGACCTCGGAACTGCTCGACTGGCTGAAGCTGCTGGTGGCCGAAGACATCCCCATCGAAGCGCTGCAAAGCAGTGACGAGAAGGTGACCGTACCGCCGCTCGTGGGCGCGCTGCTGAAGAACGAGCAGGACGTGTCGCTGTTCGAGAAGCTCGTGTTCATGCAGCGGCACAACCGGTGAAAATAGTGGAACCCGTCACGCTGGCCGACGCCCGCGTACGCCTGGAGCCGCTGGCGACCAAACACCTCGATGGCCTGCTGCGCGCCGCTGCCGACGGTCAGCTCTGGAAGCTGCGCTACACCAGCGTGCCCGAGCCGCACGAGACGGCGGGCTACATCGAACGCGCGCTGCAACAACAGGCTGAAGGCCAGCGGCTGCCCTTCACGGTGATCGACATCGCGAGCGGAAGCGTGATCGGCAGCACCAGCTACCACGACATCGTGCCCGCCGTGGACCGTCTGGAGATCGGCTGGACCTGGTACGCGAAGCGCATGCAGCGCACGCACGCCAACACCGCCACCAAGCTGCTGTTGATGTCGCATGCCTTCGACACGCTGGGCGCACAGGTGCTGGGCTGGCGCACCGACAACTTCAACCTCGACAGCCAGCGTGCCATCGAGCGCCTGGGCGCACGGCGCGACGGCGTCATCCGGCACCACCACCCGCGCCGCGACGGCACGGTGCGCGACACGGTGATGTACAGCATGACGGCTGGCGAATGGCCCGAGGCGCGTGCACACCTGCAGTGGCTACTCACGCGGCCGCGCTCCTGACACCCGCCGGCCGCTACCCCGCCTCCATCACGCAATTTCGCCCGGCCTGCTTGGCCCGGTACAGCGCCGCGTCGGCACGCGCCAGCAGCGATGCGATGTCGTCGCTTTGGGCCCTCCACTGCGACACCCCGATGCTGACGGTCAGCGCGAGCGCGCGGTCTTGCCATCGCGGCGGCAGGGACTGCACCTTCTGTCGCAGCCGCTCGGCCGTGACCACGGCATCGGGCAATGTGGTGGCCGGCAGCAGCACCACGAACTCCTCGCCGCCGTAGCGCCCGACGCGATCGATGTCGCGCATGTGCGCCGCGAGCAGCGTGCCCAGGTGCTGCAGCGCGCGGTCCCCGGCCGCGTGGCCGTTGCGGTCGTTGATGTCCTTGAAACGATCCACATCGATCATCAGCACGCTGAAGGGCTCCCCCATGCGGCGCGAACGCTGCACTTCGGCGTCCAATGCTTCATCGAACGCCCGCCGGGTCAGCAGCCCCGTGAGCCCATCCTGGCGCGAAGCGTTCTGCAGCTCGGATACGAACTGCGCGACCACCAGCGCAACCAGCGCAAGCTGAAACGCCAAGGCGACGATCTGGTAAACGATGGCCGTGACGGCGTTGAACGACTGGCTCGCGCTCAGCGTGGCGAGGAGGGTGTCTGGGCTGAGCGCCGCGGTCAGCGCTCGAATGACGAACACCAGCCCGGCCGCCAGCATCGGCACCGCGAGCACCGTGCCCCAGCGCAGTTCCAGCCGCTGACGCGTGTGCGCCTGCATGTCCCAGGCGGTGGACAGGCACAGGATCGCAAGGGACGCGGACACCACGCCCACCCGCCAGGCGCCGTGGGCGGCGACGAGCGTGGCCACCGCCGACGCGGCCATCACAAGCGCGTGCCAGTGCCATGAACGCATGAGGCCGAAGAAGTGCCACACGCCTCGCTGCAGCGCGATGAGCGAAGCCACGATGCTGAGGTTGCCGACCGTGCGCACGGCATCTTCGCCCGACGGCACCGAGGCCAGCAGGCAGGCCACCGCAGCCGCCGAGAGCGCCGCATGCAGCGACCAGTACAGCAACGCGCGACGCGAAACCCGCAGCAGCACCGCGCCGCCCAGCCAGCCCAGCGACATGACGGCCTGCTGCGAAGCCACCATGAGGAACGCGACTTCGGTGGTGGACAACGTTGACATGGATGTCGCGGCATTGTCCGGCCAGCCTTGCGACAACGTACTCGCATGAAACCCGGGTTGCCGCGGGCGTGTATGCTGATCGCCCACCCGCACCCCGGGTTGAGGCCATGCTGATCGACTTCTTCTTCACGCTGCGCGCGGCGCGGCTCAAGGTCTCCGTGAAGGAGTACCTCACGCTGCTGGAGGCCATCCGCAGCGGAGTGATTGACGATGCACCCGGCCCCACGGTGGAGAAGTTCTACTACCTGGCGCGCACCGCGCTGATCAAGGACGAGGCCCATTTCGACAAGTTCGACCGCGCCTTCGCCGCCTACTTCAAGGGCGCGGAGCTGCTGGCCGACTTCACGCAGGACGTGCCGCTCGAATGGCTTCGCAAGCGCATGGAGCTGGAGCTCAGCCCCGAAGAGAAGGCCGCCATCGAGAAGATGGGCTGGGAACAGCTGATGGCCGAATTGAAGAAGCGCTTCGAGGAGCAGAAGGAGCGCCACGAAGGGGGCAACCGCATGGTGGGTACAGGCGGCACCTCGCCCTTCGGCGCCTGGGGCTACAACCCGCAAGGCATTCGCATCGGCCAGGACAAGAGCCGCCACCAGAGCGCCGTAAAGGTGTGGGACCAGCGCCAGTACAAGGACTACGACGACACGCTGGAACTCGGCACGCGCAACATCAAAGTCGCGTTGCGCCGGCTGCGCCGCTTCGCGCGCGAGGGTGCCAACGAGGAACTCGACCTCGACGACACGATCCGCTGCACCGCCGCCAATGCCGGCTGGCTGGACATCAAGATGGTGCCCGAGCGGCACAACAAGGTGAAGGTGCTGCTGCTCATGGACGTGGGCGGCACGATGGACGAGCACATCCACCGCGTGGAGGAGCTGTTCTCGGCCTGCAAAAGCGAGTTCAAGCACCTGGAGTTCTTCTACTTCCACAACTGCGTCTATGACTTCATGTGGAAGAACAACCGCCGCCGCTACAGCGAGAAGTTCCCGACCTGGGACGTGATCCGCACCTACAACAAGGACTACAAGCTCGTCTTCGTGGGCGACGCCACGATGAGTCCTTATGAGATCCTTCAGCCCGGCGGCAGCGTCGAATACAACAACGAGGAGTCAGGCGCCGAGTGGCTGCAGCGTCTCACGCAGGCGTTTCCCAAATTCGCATGGATCAACCCCGAGCCGCAGGGTGTGTGGGGCTACCGGCAGAGCATCGCCATCGTCCAGCAGCTGATGAACCAGCGCATGTTTCCCCTCACCTTGCAGGGACTGGAGGGCGCGATGCGGCTGCTCGGCAAATGACCCTGCGCGGGCCCGTCGTCGCCGCGTGGGTGGTCGTGGCGGTCCTGCTGGGCGGATGCGCCAACCTCGGCGCCTTGTCGAAGAACGCCGAGCGCGAGGACACGGCACCGGGCCGCGCGGCCTATGAGTTGCAGATCGAAGCGGCCAGCCCCCTCGCGGAACTGCTGCGCACCTATCTCGACCTCGCCCGCTTCCAGAGCGCGCCAGAGACCGAGGCGATCACGGAGCCGGAGCTTGCGCGACTGGTGGCTGCGGCGCCCGCGCAGGTGCGCTCGCTGCTGGAAACCGAGGGCTACTTCAACCCCGAGGTGCAGGTGCGCCGCCACACCAACCCGGCCGGCGCGACGGTGGTCGAGGTGAGGGTCCAACCGGGCCCGCGCACCTTCGTGGAAAAGTGGCAGGTCGATGTCACCGGCGAACTGCAGGAAGCCGCCACCGCCGGGGAGGAGAGCGCGCTGGTCGAGGTCGCTTCGCTGCGGCGACGCTGGCCGCTCAAGGCCGGCGAGCCGTTTCGACAGGCCGCCTGGACCGACGCGAAGAATGTGACGCTGGCGCGGCTGCGCGCCGAGGGCTACCCCGCGGCCACCTGGGTGGACACGACCGCGCGGGTGGACGCACCGTCGAACACCGCACAACTGCATGTCGTGGCCAACAGCGGCCCGCTGTTCCGGCTGGGGCCCATCACGATCGAAGGACTGCAACGCTACGACGACACTGCGGTGCGCCGGCTGGCCACCTTTCACGCCGGCACGCCGTACAGCGAGCAGTTGCTTTTCGACTACCAGGAGCGCCTGCTGTCCATTGGACTCTTCGAGGGTACGGTGGTGGAGCTCGATCCCGACCCTGCCACGCACGAGGCGGCGCCGGTGCGCGTGCGCCTGAAGGAGCTGCCGTTGCAGGGAGCCACCGTCGGCGTGGGCTACAGCGCCAACGTGGGACCGCGTCTCACGCTGGAGCATGTGCATCGCCGAGTGTTCGGCCAACGCTGGATCGCCCGCAACAAATTCGAGCTGGGCCCTGAGCTCAAGTCTTGGAACGGCGAGCTCACCTCGCATCCCTTGCCAGGCATGTACCGCAACCTGGTGGCAGGACAGGCCGAACGGCTGCACGCGGCCGAGGAGTGGCGCACCTCGTGGACCGCGCGCGTGGGCCGCGCCCAGGACACGCCGCACATCGAGCGGCTGTACTTCGCCGAGTTCACGCATTCCAAGCTGGAGACGGCCGCAGGCGTGGCGCGCAGCAACGCCGCCTCGGTCAACTACCACTGGACGTGGCGACGTGTCGACAGCCTGCTGCTGCCCACCGACGGCCAAACGCTCTCGCTGCAGGCCGGCGCCGGCTACGCCTTCGGCCGCGAACTGCAGGAAACCGGCATCACCGATGGCCGAGGTCCGTTCAGCCGGCTACAGGGGCGCATCACCTGGTACAAGCCTTTCGAGGGGCCGTGGTTCCTGACGGCACGCGCCGAAGCCGGCCACGTGTTCGCGCGCGAGGACGTCGGCGTGCCCGACACGCTGCTGTTTCGCGCCGGGGGCGACGAATCGGTACGCGGCTATGCGTATCGCACGCTGGGTCCTTCGCTCGAAGGCGTGGTCACCAGCGGCCGCGTCATGGCCACCGGCAGTGTGGAGGTGGCGAGGCCCGTGTCCGCGCGCCGGCCGCAGCTCCTGTGGGCGGCTTTCGTCGATGCAGGCAGCGCGGCCAACGAATGGCACGATCTGCATGCCGTCTTCGGCTATGGCCTCGGCTTGCGCTGGCGCAGCCCGGTGGGCCCGCTGCGGGTCGACATGGCCTACGGCGAGGACGTGCGCAAGCTGCGCCTGCATGTGAGCGTGGGCGTCGCCTTCTGAACCATGGACGACCACGTGCCCGCCATGAAAACCGCACCGGCGCGTGCTCGGCGTCGGCGCGCTGCCTGGGCTGTGGGCGGGCTGCTGGTGCTGCTGCTCCTCCTCCTGCTGTCAGCCGGCGGTGCGCTGTGGTGGACCTTGCGCAGCGATGCGGGCACAGCATCGCTGATCTCTCGCCTGCCCGGCGTCCACGTGACCGGCGGCCGGGGCACGCTGTGGGGCGATTTCAGCGCCGAGCGGCTGGAAATCGCTCTGCCCGGCGGAACGCGGGTCATCGCGCATGACGTGGCTTGGCGCAACCTGCGCGTCGAGCGTGCGCCCGGGCTGGCCTGGCGGGCCCGCGTGTCGCTGGACGCCCTGGAAGCCCGCCGCATCGAAGTGCAGCCGGCCCATGAAGACCGGAAGACGGCAGACACCCCCAGGCCGGTGCCCACGCAATTGCGGCTGCCGGTCGAGGTGGACGTGGCCCGCCTTCAGGTCGGCGAACTGCACCTCGGCGCCCTGGCCGGCCGACCTCTGCGGGATTTGCGGGCACGCCTGCACATGGGCGACGAGCGCGGCGCAACGCACCGCGTGGAGGACCTCTCGGCGGTATGGGAAACCGTGCACGCCAGCGGCGATGTGCAGCTCGGCGCGGACACCCCCATGCCCGTGCTTGTGCACGTGAAGGTCGCGCAACGCGCCACGGCGCACACGCCAGCCTGGCAGGCCGAGATGAGCCTCACGGGGCCGCTGTCCGCGCCCACCCTCACCGGCGCGGTGCGTGCGGAGCCCGCGGCCGGGCGCCCGGAGCAATCTCTGGAGATTCGCGCCCAGCTGCGTCCGTTTGACCCCTGGCCGCTGGGAGACATGCAGGCACGGACCCAAGCGCTGGACCTGTCGCTGTTCCATCCCGCTGCGCCGGTCACCTCGCTCAGCGGCAGCGCCAGCGCGCGCACCAGCGGTTTGGACCAGCCTGCCGCGGTGATCGCCCGGCTGGCCAACGCACAGGCCGGGCGCTGGAACGAAGGCCGGCTGCCGGTGCGCGAGGCGACGCTCGAACTGCACGTGCGTCCCGACGACCCGCGGACACTGGTACTGCGCAGCCTGTCCGCGCAGCTGGGCAGCGAGCGCGAGGCCGCCGGCCACGTCGAGGGACGCGGTCGATGGTCCCCTCAGCAATGGGATCTTGAGGCGCAGCTGGAGACCGTGCAGCCCTTGATGCTCGACGCGCGCGCGCCGGCCATGCGGCTGAGCGGGCCGATCAACGCACGCGGCAGCGGCTTGCAGGGCGCGATGGCCAATCCCCGCGTGGAGCTGCAGGCCAACCTGGCCGGGCGCTTCGCCTCCCGCGGGCCCGCCGCTGACGCCACGCTGAAGCTCGACGGAAGCTGGTCGCCCCGCCTCGTCGAGCTGCGCGAAGCGCGCGCCACGGCCGGACCGGCGCGCGCCTCCCTGAACGGCACGGCGTCGCGCGAATCGGCGCAAACGCCGTGGCTGATCAAGGGGCGGGCAGAGCTGGCCGAGTTCGATCCGCATCCCTGGTGGCCCGGGCGCGAGGATTCGCCGTGGCGGCGCGGGCCACATCGGCTGAACGCCGAGGCGCACTTCGACATCGCCCTACCCCAGGGTACGGGCATGCCAGCCTGGAGAGGCCGGCTGGCCGCCATGCGCGGCCGGGCGGATGTCTCCATGGCGCGCAGCGTGCTGGCCGGCGTGCCGCTGGCCGGCGAAGCTCATTGGCGCGGGCAGGACGGCGGCGTGACAGAAGCCCGGCTGGCGCTCGAATCAGCCGGCAATCGCATCGATGCCGATGGCCGCTTCCGCGCCGCAGGCGAAGGCACCACCGACCGCTGGACGCTCACCCTGGCCGCGCCAGCGCTGGAGCGGCTGGCACCCCTGTGGCGTCTGATGCCTCTGCCGGCCGCCGAAAGCGATCTGGCCGGATCGATCAAGGGAAGCGCCGCCCTGACCGGCCGTTGGCCCGCGCTGGCCACCCAGGGCGCGCTGGATGCCGACGGGCTGCGCGTGGGCCAGACCCGCGTGCGGCGCGCACAGGCACGCTGGCAGCTCGACATGACCAGCGCCGGGCCGGCAGATGCCCGAATGGACTTGCAGGCCGACCTGGAGGCACTGTCCTTCTCCCAGGCAATGTTCAAGGGCGCGCCGCCGATCGAATCGGCCGAGGTCCGGGTGCAAGGCACGCTCGCCTCGCACACTGCTGAGCTGCGCGCGCACACCCGGGCGCTGCCGCCGGCCTGGACCGAGAGCTTCCAGCCGCAGCCTGCGGGCCGAGCGTTTGCACGCGCGAAAGGAACCACCTCGCCCGCCGTCCTCAGCACCGCCGTGCTGAGCGCGCGCGGCCAGGCCATCGCGGCCACCCACGGCGCCACACCCACGTGGACCGGCTGGCGAGGCGCCATTTCGCAAGCCGAACTTCGGAGCAACGCGCCCGGCGCCGAGCCCTGGCTGGTCACCCGCGATGTCGAACTGGAACTGCAGTGGGCGCCCGCGCCCCTGCGCTTGGTGGTGCAACCCGGCCGGGCCGAGGTGCTGGGCGCCGCGCTGCGCTGGAGCCGCGTCGCCTGGCAGGGCGAAGCCGGCGGACGGCCGGCGCAACTGGAGGCGCAGGCCGCGCTGGAGCCCTTGCCCGTCGCGCCGCTGCTGGCGCGCGCCCAGCCCGGCTTCGGCTGGGGCGGCGACCTCGCGCTCGGAGGCCGGCTCGATGTGCGCAGCGCGCCCGCCTTCACCGCGGACATCGTGCTCGAACGTCATCGCGGCGACCTGACGGTGACCGATGAGACCGGCAACGTCCGACCGCTGGGCCTGACCGACTTGCGCCTGGGGCTCGACGTTCGTGGCGGTGTGTGGAGCTTCACCCAGGGCCTGGCGGGCAAGACGCTCGGCGTGGCAGCCGGCGCCGTGGTGGCACGCACCTCACCGCAGGCCACGTGGCCCTCGCCCGACACGCCCATCCAGGGTGTGCTGGAGGTGCAGGTCACCCACCTCGGCAACTGGGGCCCCTGGGTGCCGGCCGGCTGGCGGCTGAGCGGAGCCTTGCGCACCAGCGCGGCCATCGGCGGTCGCTTCGCCGCACCCGAGTACACCGGTCGCATCACCGGCACGGACATCGGCGTGCGCAACTTCCTGCTGGGGGTGAATGTCAGCGAAGGCGAGGCGGCCATCGCGCTGCAGGGCGAAACCGCGCGCATCGAGCGCCTCAGCGCACGCGCCGGCACCGGCACCGTGCGCCTGGAAGGCGATGCAAGCTTGGGCGAGGCGCCGCGCGCACAGCTTCGCCTGCTGGCCGACAAGTTCCAGGTGCTGGGACGGGTCGACCGCCGCATCGTCGCCAGCGGGCAGGCACAAATGCAGCTGGACCGGCGCACCGTCGCTCTGGACGGCAGGTTCACCATCGACGAAGGGCTGGTCGACTTCAGCCGGTCCGATGCGCCCCGGCTGTCCGACGACGTGGTGGTGGTGCGACGCGCCAGCCCGGCGGTCGACACCGCTGCACCCCCCCAGGCTAACCCCGCGCCCGGCCGGGAGATCCGGCTCGGCGTGGACGTCTGGCTCGGCGAGCAATTGCGGCTGCGCGGGCGCGGCATCGACACCGGCTTGGCGGGCGAGTTGCGCATCACCTCGCCCGGCAACAAGATGGCCGTCAACGGCACGGTGCGCACGGTGGGCGGCACCTATGCCGCCTACGGCCAGAAGCTGGCCATCGAGCGTGGCCTCGTCACTTTCAACGGCCCGGTTGAAAACCCGCGGTTGGACATCGAGGCCACTCGGCCCAACCTCGACGTGCGCGTGGGCGTGCTGGTGAGCGGCACGGCGCTCAACCCTCGCGTGCGGCTCTTTTCCGAGCCGGAGATGGCCGAGTTCGACAAGCTTTCCTGGCTGGTGCTGGGTCGCGGCGGCGACAGTCTCGGCCGCACCGACACCGCGTTGCTGCAGCGCGCCGCCCTCGCGTTGCTGGCCGGCGAAGGCGAAGGCATGAGCGATCAGTTCACTCACGCGATCGGCCTGGATGAACTGTCGCTGCGCCAAACCGATGGCGAGGTGCGGGAGACCGTCATCTCCCTGGGCAAGCAGATCTCGCAACGCTGGTACGTGGGCTACGAGCGCAGCCTGAGCGCCACCGCGGGCAGCTGGCAGCTCATCTACCGCATCGCCCAGCGCTTCACACTGCGCGCGCAAACCGGCGAGGACAACTCGCTGGACGTCATCTGGACTTGGCGCTGGGACTGAAAGGCCGCGCAAGACCCCATGCGAGAATGCCCGCCGGCCTCGCCGTAGTTCAATGGATAGAACGGCCGCCTCCTAAGCGGCAAATACAGGTTCGATTCCTGTCGGCGGGACCAGCTTTTCACCCGACATAGCGCCCTCATGCAGCCCACTCATGCCATGACCGGCATGCCCGGCCGCCACGCCTTCACGCAGCTGCAGCACGCCCTTCCGAAAAAGCCGCATTCCGGCGGGAAAACCCGTGAACTTGCCAGCGACCCCGTGGCTCCAAGCCCGGGTTTGTAGTTTTATACTGGGTCGGGCGTGTCGTCTTTACTTGAAGCTGGAAACGGGAAACTCATGGGTGCCAAGCTGAGGGTTGCCGGTTGGATTGCACTCGGGACCGTGGCGGGGGCGCTGGCGACGATTCAGCTGCAGGCGATCGCCCGCAGTTCGGTCTCCCAGCTTCCACTTGAAGAACTGCAGCAACTCGCCGCAGTATTCGGCATGGTCAAGAGCGACTACGTCGAAGCCGTCGACGAGAAGAAGCTCATCACCGACGCCATCGGCGGCATGGTGTCCGGCCTGGACCCGCATTCCCAGTATTTCGACAAGAAGACCTTCAAGGAATTCCGCGAAGGCACCACGGGCCGCTTCGTCGGCGTGGGCATCGAGATCGGCATGGAAGACGGCCTGGTGAAGGTGGTTTCCCCCATCGAGGGCTCACCCGCTTTCCGCGCCGGCATCAAGAGCGGCGATCTCATCACCAAGATTGACGACACCCTGGTCAAGGGCCTCACCATGGACCAGGCCGTCAAGCGCATGCGCGGCGAGCCGCAGACCAAGGTCACGCTCACCGTGTTCCGCAAGGCCGAAAGCCGCAGCTTCCCGGTGACCATCATGCGCGAGGAGATCCGCGTGCAAAGCGTGCGCGGCAAGCTGATCGAGCCGGGCTACGGCTGGATCCGCATCAGCCAGTTCCAGGACCGCACGGTCGACGATTTCGTCCGCAAGGTCGAAGAGGTGTACAAGCAGGAGCCCCATCTCAAGGGCTTGGTGCTCGACCTGCGCAACGACCCGGGCGGCTTGCTTGAAGCTTCGGTCGCCATCTCGGCCGCCTTCTTGCCCCGTGACGCCGTGGTGGTGACCACCAACGGCCAAATCGCCGAATCCAAGGCAGCGTTCAAGGCATCGCCCGAGTTCTATCTGCGTCGCGGCGGCGCCGACCCGCTGCGCCGCCTGCCGGAGGCGCTGAAGACCGTGCCGCTGGTGGTGCTGGTCAACGAAGGTTCCGCCTCGGCCAGCGAGATCGTGGCCGGTGCCCTGCAAGACCACAAGCGCGCCACTGTCATGGGCGCACAGAGCTTCGGCAAGGGCTCGGTACAAACCGTGCGCCAGCTTTCGCCCGACACGGCGCTCAAGATCACCACGGCGCGCTACTACACACCGAGCGGCAAGTCGATCCAGGCGCGCGGCATCGTGCCCGACGTCATGCTCGACGAAACCGCCGACGGCAACGTGTTCGCCGCGCTGCGCGTGCGCGAGGCCGACCTCGACAAGCACCTGATGGCCGGCCAGGGTGTGGAGCAGAAAGACGCCGCGCGCGAGAAGGCCCGGGAGGACGCGCGCAAGCGCCTGGAGGATGAAGCGGCCAAGACTCAGCAGCCGCCCAAGCCTCTGCCCGAGTTTGGCAGTGGCGAAGATTTCCAACTGGCCCAGGCGCTCAACCGCCTGAAGGGCAAGTCGGTTCTGGTGAGCAAGACGCTCACTGAGCGCAAGCCCGAGGTCGAGACAAACTGACCGCCACCCCTGACCGCCACCCATTCGCACTGAACAACGCCCGCAATCGCGGGCGTTGTCGTTCATGGTGCTCGACCAAACTCCCTTCGGTATGCTTGCCCCATGAACGACGACCAGCTGTTGCGGTATTCGCGCCACATCCTTCTGGATGAACTGGGCGTCGAAGGCCAGCGCCGGCTGCTCGCTTCGCACGCCCTGGTCATCGGCGCTGGCGGCCTGGGCTCACCCGTGGCGTTGTACCTGGGAACGGCTGGCGTGGGCACGATCACGCTCATCGACCACGACACCGTGGACCTCACCAACCTGCAGCGGCAAGTGGCGCACAACCTCTCGCGGCTGGGCAAGCCGAAGGCGCAGTCTGCCGCCCAAAGCGTGCATGCCATCAACCCCGACGTGAACGTGGTCGCGCTGCACGAGCGCGCCCACGGCGAAAGGCTGGAGGCGCTCGTGACCGCGGCCGACGTGGTGCTCGACTGCACCGACAACTTCAAGACCCGCCACGACGTGAATGCAGCCTGCGTCAGGCATCGCAAGCCGCTCGTTTCGGGCGCGGCGATCGGCTTCGACGGGCAGATCTCGGTGTACGACACCCGCCTGCCCGACGCGCCTTGCTATGCGTGCCTCTTTCCGCCCGACGCCGCGTTCGAGGAAACCCGTTGCGCGACCATGGGCGTGTTCGCGCCGTTGGTGGGCATCATCGGCACCATGCAGGCGGCCGAGGCGCTCAAGCTGCTGGCCGGCGTGGGCAGCTCGCTGGCCGGGCGCCTGCAGATGCTGGATGCGCGCCACATGGAGTGGAACGAGGTGCGTCTGGCCCGCCAGCCTCACTGTCCGGTGTGCAGCGCCGCTCGCGCCGCCAACTGACAAAAAGGCTCACGTCCCGGCGTCATGACCTCTCCCCCATGAAGACGGCGAGGGGGTAAGCTGCCGCCATGGCAAAGCACAACAACAGTCGGGCGGGCAGGCGAGCCGAGCTGACCGCGCGCAACTTTCCAACGGCCCGGCAGGAAGCGACCATCCAGGCGCCACCGTCGCGCTACGACGGCCCGGAGAGCTCCTACCGCCTCGCCTTCACCGACAGCGCGTTCCTGCTGCGCGAGGAGCTGCGGCCGGTTCGCATGCAGCTGGAACTGCTCAAGCCCGAGCTCGTGCAGAACGAGCAGAGCATCGAGTCGACCATCGTCATCTTCGGCAGCGCGCGCATCGTGGCCTCCGACGTGGCGGAGCGCCTCGTGGCCGATGCACGTTCGGCGCAGGACGACACCGCCTTGCGCATGGCCGAGACGCACCGCGCGATGGCGCGCTACTACGACGAGGCACGGCGCTTCGCCGCCATCGTGACCGCCAAGTCGCGCGAGTTGGCCACGCCGATCTACGTGGTGACCGGCGGCGGCCCCGGCATCATGGAAGCGGGCAACCGCGGCGCGCACGAGGTGGGCGGCAAGAGCATCGGCCTGAACATCGTGCTGCCGCACGAGCAGGCGCCCAACCCCTACATCACGCCCGAACTGTGCTTCCAGTTCCACTACTTCGGGCTGCGCAAGATGCACTTCCTGATGCGCTCGATCGCGCTGGTGTGCTTCCCCGGGGGCTTCGGTACGCTGGATGAGCTGTTCGAGGTGCTCACGCTCATCCAGACCGGCAAGAGCCGGCACCGTCCCGTGCTGCTGTTCGGCCGCGAGTTCTGGACCCGGCTGCTCAACTTCGAGTTGCTGGTCGAGACCGGCATGATCAGCCCCATGGACCTGAAGCTGTTCCGCTTCGTCGAATCGGCCGAGGAAGCCTGGGACATATTGCAGGCGCACTACGGCTTCGAGCTGCGCGAATCCGCCAAGGGCGATCTCGCCGGCAACGTGTAGCGCCCCACCCGTTCGTGAGCAGTCCGGCATGAACGACAAGATCAGCATCATCGGCGCGCCCACCGACATCGGCGCAGGCAGCCGTGGCGCCAGCATGGGCCCCGAGGCACTGCGCGTCGCGAACATCGTACCGGTGCTGCAGGGCCACGGGCTGGAGGTGATTGACCGCGGCAACCTCACCGGCCCGGCCAACCCATGGCAGCCCCCCACCGACGGGTACCGCCATCTCGCGGAGGTGGTGGCGTGGAACCAGGCGGTGCACAACGCCGTGCATGCCGAGCTCGTGCTGGGGCGCCTGCCCGTGCTGCTGGGCGGCGACCATTCGCTGGGGCTGGGCTCCATCAGCGCGGTGGCGCGCTTTTGCCGCGAGAAGAACAAGAAGCTGCGCATCCTCTGGCTCGACGCGCACGCCGACTTCAACACCAACATCCTCACCCCCAGCGGCAACCTGCACGGCATGCCGGTCGCCTGCCTATGCGGGCACGGCCCGAAGGAGCTCGTGGAGATCGGCGGCCACGTGCCGGCCATCAACCCCAAGTGGATCCGGCAGATCGGCATCCGCAGCGTGGACGCCGGCGAAAAGCGCTTCGTGCACCAGATGGACCTCGAAGTGTTCGACATGCGCTACATCGACGAGATGGGCATGCGACACGCCATGGAGCTCGCCTTGGCGACGATGGATAACCGCACGCACCTGCACGTGAGCTTCGATGTCGACTTCCTCGACCCCGACGTGGCCCCCGGCGTGGGCACCACCGTGCGCGGCGGCCCCACGTACCGTGAAGCGCAACTGTGCATGGAGATGATCGCCGACACCAAGCTCCTCGCCTCGCTCGACGTGATGGAGCTGAACCCGGCGCTCGACGTGCGCAACGCGACGGCGGAGGTGGCGGTGGATCTGATCGAGAGTCTGTTCGGGAAGAGTACGTTGATGCGGAAGTAGGTCGGCGGGGCGCGATGCGGACGCCGCGTTGTTGACGAAAGTCATGCCATCGAGGGGGCGACGATCTTCCCCCCAAGAAGCATCAATTGATTCCCGCCCCACGGCGTGCTCCACTTCCTTTCACATAAGCAAGAGCAGCTTCGGCCACGGCGGCCGCACAGGGAGGGTTGGATTGCCGCACACCGAACACCGGTCCGCGCCCGGCTCGTCTATTGACGATTTCTGGGCACATACCCAGACAGATGAGGTCACTGGCCGCCTGACCTCGCATGGGCTTGCGGCGCACCTCCATGGCGTGGCGACACGCGCGGCATCGAAGATGTTCGCCGCCGGTGCCGAATGGGCCTATCTGGCCGGGTTGTGGCATGACTTGGGCAAGTACCGTCAAGGCTTCCAGGCGTACATCCGCCTGGACACGGATGCGCACATCGAAGGCAAGCTGCCCGGCGCGAGCGACAAGACGCATTCGGCAGCGGGCGCACTGCACGCGCTAAGAACCTTCGAGTCATTGGCCGGGCCGGAAGGGGCGAAGGCCGCGCGCATCCTGGCCTACGTCATCGCTGGCCATCACGCGGGGCTGGACGACTGGACAGCGAGGCTCGATGACCGGCTGCTCGGCTCGCGGGCGCCTCACAGCCGGCTCGAGTACGAGCAGGCGCTCGCGGCCTGCACGGCAGCCAACCCCGCAATCCTGACGCTGCCCAGTGACTTCAATCTGCGCCGGGCGCTCGAAGCGATTCCTGGTATCCGCAGCCAGAACCCGCTCTCCTGCGCGCTCTGGATACGGATGTTGTTCTCCTCACTGGTGGATGCCGACTTTCTCGACACCGAGGCTTTCATGGACGGCGTCAGGTCGCACAACCGCAAGGGGTTCGATGCGCCGGCAACCTACCTTGAGCGCCTCGACGCGCATCTGGACGAGAAGGTCGCTGCGGTGGCAGCCCAGGGTCGCAGCAATGACCCGGTGATGCGGGCACGGGCGCGCGTGCTGAAGCAGTGCCGCGAAAAGGCGACCCTGCCTCCCGGCGTCTTCACGCTCAACGTTCCGACCGGTGGCGGCAAGACGCTGTCATCGCTGGCCTTCGCGCTGCGACACGCCGTGGCACACGGTAAACGCCGGGTGATCTATGCCATTCCCTACACGAGCATCATCGAGCAGACCGCGGACGTCTTCAGCAGCATCTTCGGACGCGACGCCGTGGTCGAGCACCATAGCCAGTCCGACGCCGACGATCGGCACGAAACCGCCCGCAGCCGCCTGGCGTGCGAAAACTGGGACGCGCCGCTGATCGTGACCACGAACGTGCAGCTGTTCGAGTCGCTGTTCGCGGCGCGCACGTCGCGTTGCCGCAAGCTTCACAACATCACCAGTAGCGTGATCGTCCTCGACGAGGCCCAAATGCTGCCGCCGCAGTTTCTGCAGCCAATTCTCGACACCCTGAACCTGCTGGTCACGCATTACGGTGTGTCGCTGGTGCTGTGCACTGCCACGCAGCCGACGCTGACCGACATGCCGCGCTTCGATCCGCGCCACAGTCTGCGCGGCCTTCCCGAGCCGGTACCTCTCATCGATGACGAAGCGGCGCTCTGCGTGGCACTCGATCGAGTCCACATCGAGTGGCCGGATGACCTCCAGGCGCCCACCCGCACTGCGGAAGTTGCCTCGCAGCTGGCCGAACACGACTGCGTGCTGGCCATCGTGAACACGCGCAAGGACGCCGCCGAACTCGTGCGGGAGCTAGACGCGGCGTCGGGCGACACGACCGTGCACTTGTCTGCTGCCATGTGCGGACAACACCGTGCCGACGTCATCCGGCGGATTCGTGAGCGGCTGACCGCCCGACGCGCGGGGCTCGACACGATGCCTTTGCGCGTGGTCAGCACGCAGTTGGTGGAGGCCGGCGTGGACATCGATTTCCCCATCGTCTATCGCGCGCTTGCAGGGCTGGACTCCATCGCCCAGGCAGCCGGCCGCTGCAATCGCGAAGGCCGATTGGAAGCAGGTGCCAAAGGCCGCGTGGTGGTGTTCGTGCGCGACATTCCGGCCCCGCTGCATGCCGTGCGAGCCGGGGTCCAGGCGGCCCGCGGCACTTTGGGGGACACACGCCCCTCGGCGCTGCAGCCGCAGGTGTTCGAGCACTATTTCCCGCTGTATTACGGCGGCTTCAAAAGCCGCGACGAACGCAGCATCGTCGATCACCTGCGCCACAACCCGGACCTGAGTTTCGATTTCAGATCCGCGGCCGACAAGTTCCGGCTCGTGGACGATCAGGACCAATGCAGTGTCATCATGCCCTATGCCAGTGATTCGCAAGAGGCACGGCCGACGGAGCCACTCATCGAGTGTCTGCGACGCGGAGATCGGGACCGCTGGCTGATGCGAGCACTGCAGCGCTACACGGTAGCGATGCGAAGCAAGCTGGCAGCACGCTGGCACGCGCGTGGCGACATCGAGGAAGTCCAGCCGGGACTGTTCGTCCTCGTTGGCGACCTGCTGTACGACAAGCGCTTTGGCCTCCTGCCGGAGGAGGGAAACCTTGATGCGGCAACGCTGGTGCAATGAGTCTCGCCGGAGCAGGCGGGCGCGTGATTCCGCGCCCGCCCTTCTTCGCCGGCCAAGGGAACCCAAAGGTTTCAATCCACCCAGGGGGTTAAGTTGAAAACGTATTGCCTTGAAATCTCCGGCGACTTCGCCTGCTTCACGCGCCCAGAGATGAAGGTGGAGCGCGTGTCCTACGACGTGATCACACCGTCGGCGGCGCGTGCCGTCTTCGAATCCGTCTTCTGGAAGCCTGCTGTTCGCTGGCATGTGCGGCGCATCGAGGTTCTGAATCCCATCCGCTGGATCAACCTGCGGCGAAACGAGGTGGCCTCGGTCATCTCGACGCGCAATGTGCAGCAAGCCATGGCCGAGGGCGAGGGCAACCTCGCCATCCATGTGGAAGACGACCGTCAGCAGCGCGCGGGCCTGTTCCTTCGCGACGTGGCCTACCGCGTGCATGCCGACCTCGATGTGCGCAGCGATCGCAACGACCCGGAGCCGCCGCAGAAGTTCTTTGCCATGTTCGAGCGACGCGCCACGGCCGGACAGTGCGTGAACCAGCCTTACCTCGGCTGCCGCGAGTTCGCAGCGCGCTTCCGGCTTGTGACCGACTTGTCCGGAGAACCAAGCCCACTCGCGGACACCAGAGACCTGGGCTGGATGCTGCAGGACCTGGACTTCAAAGATCCGTCGGACCCGCAGCCCACGTTCTTCCGGGCACAGATGAATGCCGGGGTCATCGAGGTTGCGCAAAGAGGGAGCGCGCAATGATCCTCCACGAGCTGGTGCACTACTACGCTCGCAAAGCGCGCGACCCCGACCCCGCGCAACGCCTGCCCAGCCTGGGGCTGGAGGACAAGGAGATTCCCTTCGTCATCGAGTTGACGCCTGACGGGCGCGTCAACCAGATGCGGGACACGCGCCAGCTTGAAGGCAAGAAGCTGCGAGCGCAATCTTTCCTCGTACCGCAAGGGGAGAAGAAGACCTCGGGAGTGAAAGCCAATCTTCTGTGGGACAGCGCGCAGTACGTGATCGGCCTCGAACGCGAACGCAAGGGTAAGCAAGAGATCACGCCCGCGGCGGCATACCGTGCCCGCATCGAGGCCCTGCCGGAAAGCGCCAAGGCCGATCCCGGCATCCGGGCGGTGCTCGCAGCGCTCGACCGCGCCGACTGGTCGGCACTTCTCGCTCACGAGGCATGGAAGGAGATCGAGGAAACCAACCCCGTCATGACGTTTCAGCTCGCGGGCGATCTGGACCTTGTCTGCCAGCGCGCGACCGTGGTGCAGGCAGCAACTGCCGCGCAAGACAACGAGGACGGCCCGGTGGGCTTGTGCCTGATTGAAGGCGAACGCCGACCCCTCCAGCGACTGCACCCGTCAATCAAAGGGGTTTGGGGTGCTCAGAGCGCCGGCACGAACATCGTGTCGTTCAATGCTCGGGCTTTCGAGTCCTACGGCAAGACGGAACGCCAAGGAGAAAACGCACCGGTCGGCCAGCGTTCGGCATTTGCCTACACCACCGCATTGAATCGCCTGCTCGCCACCGGCTCGCGCAACCGCGTGCAGATCGGCGATGCCTCCGCCGTGTTCTGGGCGGACCGGACTTCCCGCTTCGACGGCGAATTCACCCTTGCCGACATCTTCGGCGAAAGCAAGGACGATCCCGATCGCAGCGTCCGGGCGGTTCAAGCCCTGTTCGAATCGCTGAAGACGGGGCAACTGCCCGTCGGCGAGCGCGACGTGGAGTTCTTCGTGCTGGGCCTGGCTCCCAACGCCGCACGCATCAGCGTGAGGTTCTGGCTGCATGCCCCGTTGTCCGAACTGGCTCCGCGCATCGCGCAGCACTTTGAAGACATCAAGGTTGCGCGCCGGTTCGACGGTGACCCGCTCACGCCATCGGTGTTCAGGCTGCTGTCGAGCCTGGCACTGCAGGGCAAGCTCGACAACGTGCCCCCCAGGCTGGCGGGCGAGTGGATGCGCGCCATTCTCGAAGGGCTGCCCTACCCAGCCGGGCTCCTGAACGCCGCCGTCATGCGCTGCAAGGCGGAGCAAGACGTGGCCTATCTGCGAGCCGCCCTGCTTAAGGGCTGGCTCAACCGCGAGCATCGCCGTCGCAATCCTCACCTGCCCACTCACTACGCACGCTTCAAGGAGACCCTGGACATGGAGCAAACCGATGTGCCCTATCGGCTCGGCAGGCTGTTCGCCGTGCTGGAGCGTATTCAGCAGCAGGCCCTGCCGGGCATCAACGCCACCATTCGAGACCGGTACTACGGCGCTGCGTCCACCACGCCAGTGGCGGTGTTCACCACGCTGTTGCGCTTGAAGAACGGCCACCTCAAGAAGCTTACCGATCGATTCACCGGCTACTTCGAGCGGCTCATCGGCGAGATCATGGAACCCGTCCAGGAGTTTCCGCGCCACCTCACCCTGCCCCAGCAGGGACGCTTCGCACTGGGCTACTACCACCAGCGCCAAGCATTCTTCACACCCAAAAGCCCCGCCGACAACCCCACCGCAGAGGAGGAATGACATGCCCCTGAACCACCGCTACGACTTCGTGCTGCTGTTCGACGTGAAGGACGGCAACCCCAACGGCGACCCGGATGCCGGCAACCTGCCGCGGCTCGACGCCGAGACCGGCCACGGCCTTGTCACCGACGTGGCGCTCAAGCGCAAGGTGCGCAACTACGTGGGCATGGTCAACGGCTGCACACCGCCATTCGACATCTACATCAAGGAAAAGGGCGTGCTGGAGCGCACGCACCGGACAGCCTACGAAGCCATCGGCGCAACCGACGAGCTGGCGGACGACGGCAAGGACGACAAGAAGAAGGCCAAGCGCAAGGGCAGTGAAGACAGCGTACGCAAGGCACGCGACTGGATCTGCAAGAATTTTTTCGACGTGCGTACCTTTGGTGCCGTGATGTCGACCGGCGTGAATTGCGGCCAGGTGCGCGGCCCCGTGCAGATGACATTCGCACGTTCGGTTGACCCGATCGTCGCCACCGAACACTCCATCACGCGGATGGCAGTGGCCACCGAGAAGGAATCCGAGAGCCAGGATGGGGACAACCGCACCATGGGTCGAAAACACACCGTGCCCTACGGCCTGTATCGGGCGCACGGTTTCGTGTCGGCATTTCTCGCCAGGCAAACCAGCTTCTCGCCTGACGACCTCGAGCTTTTCTTCAAGGCGCTGGAGGGCATGTTCGAACACGATCGCTCGGCCGCGCGGGGAGAAATGTCCACACGGGGCCTGTATGTGTTCGAGCATCAGAGCGAACTCGGCAATGCGCATGCGCACAGCCTGTTCGACCGCATCGAAATCAGCCGAAGGCAGGAGTTGGACGTTGCCCGCCGTTTCGCGGACTACGACGTTGCGATCCGCGAATCGGGCTTCCCTGATGGCGTGAAACTAATTCGGCGGCTCGGCTGAACGGCTTTCGGGATCGGGCGCGTCCGACGGCACGCCGCGAGACACGGGGCCCAATGTCACGGCTTTCCTCGGCAGCACGCCAGTGATGGACGAGCCCGATCCGCTCCCCCTCTCCGCCCTTCAGCATTGGGCCTATTGCCCGCGTCAATGCGGGCTGATCCATCTTGAACAGGCGTTCGACGACAACGTGCATACGCTGCGGGGGCAAGCGGTTCACGCCACCGTAGACCAGCCGGGCATGGAGATTCGCGCCGGCCTGCGCGTGGAACGAGCCTTGCCCGTCTGGAGCGACAGCTTGGGCTTGATCGGCAAGGCGGACGCCGTGGAGTTCGAGCCCGACGGCACGCCGTATCCGGTGGAGTACAAGCACGGCTCGCGCCACAAGGCCGCCGACATCGCCGCATGCGATGACGTGCAGCTCGCATCACAGGCCATGTGCCTTGAGCAGATGACCGGGCGCACGGTCAATGAAGGCGCGATCTACTACGCAAGCTCGCGACGCAGGCGGGTCGTGGCGATTACCGAAACGCTTCGCGCGCAGGTGGTCGGCATCGCGCAGGCCGTGCGCGGGATGCTTGCGTCGCAAACCCTGCCACCACCGACATCCGATGTGCGGCGCTGCAAGAACTGCTCGCTGGCCGAACGATGCCAACCCGACGCGGTGGTGCGCCTGCGCGCTGGCGTCGTGCTCGGTGATCCGTTCGAACCCGACCCTTGACTCTTATTGGCGGCGCGATCCGAAACTCATGCAAGTCCTGAACACGCTCTACGTCACCCTGGCCGACAGCCGCCTGCGGCTGGACAACGACACGCTGCGGGTGGAAATGGAGCAGGAAACGCGGCTGCGCGTGCCCCTTCACCATCTTCAGGCCGTGGTCTGCTTCGGTCACGTCGGTCTTACCGCGCCACTGATTCACAGGCTGGCCGACGAGGGCATCGCCCTGGTGCTGCTGGATGCCGCCGGAAGGTTCAAAGCTCGGCTCGAAGGAGCACTCAGCGGCAATGTTCTGCTTCGGCAGGCGCACCACCGGGCAGCAGGCCATGCCGACCTGACGCTCGCGCTGGCCCGCTGCATTGCGGCCGGAAAGATCAAAAACCAACGTCAGGTGCTGCTGCGAGGCGCGCGCGAGGCGCAGGATGCAGGGGAGGCAGCCGCACTGACCCGGGCCGCACAAGACCTGGCGTCGAGCTTGCGCGCTTTGCCCGGCACTGCCAGCCTCGATTCGGTGCGCGGCGTCGAAGGCGAAGCAGCTCGCACGTATTTTGCGGGCCTGAACTTGGTGGTAAGGCCGGAGCTGCGCGAAGCGTTCACCATGGACGGCCGCAGCCGCCGGCCGCCACGTGACCGCATGAATGCCCTGCTGTCGTTCCTGTATGCCATGTGGATGAACGACTGCCGCAGCGCCTGCGAGGCCGCTGGTCTTGACCCGCAGATCGGCTTTCTACACGCCGTGCGCCCAGGCCGGGCCGCATTGGCCCTCGACTTGCTGGAGGAGTTTCGGCCGTTCGCCGACAGGCTGGCGCTTACGCTGGTGAACCGCGGGCAGCTCCGCGCAGACGACTTCGCCGTGCGCGAAGGTGGCGCCGTATCGCTGGAGGGCAATGCACGCAAGGCGGTGGTCGTCGCCTATCAGGAGCGCAAGCAAGAGACATTGACCCACTCGCTGCTCGCGACACCCATCCCGCTGGGTGTGATGCCGTTGGTCCAGGCCCGGTTGCTGGCCAGGCATGTGCGTGGCGAAGTGGAACAGTACGTTCCGTTTGCCATGAAGTAAGGCCGGGCCATGCTGGTGATCGTTTGCTACGACGTCAACACCGCCACACGGGAAGGCCGCCGGCGGTTGCGCCGCGTGGCGAAGGTCTGCGAGGGAACCGGTCAGCGGGTGCAGAAGTCCGTCTTTGAATGCCAGGTCACGCTCATGCAGCTGGAGGAGCTGGAGCGCAAGCTGCTGGCGGAGGTGGATCTTGAGCAAGACTGCCTTCGCCTATACCGGATGGCAAGCACTGCCGGATGCGAGGTGCGCGAACACGGCAAGTTCAAGGCAACGGACTACGACGCGCCGCTGGTCCTATGATTTCCCGGCGCGAACCCTGAGTGACGGAACCGCTGCCTGGGGTTCGCGCGCCGCGCAAGGGGTTGATTCTTTTGGATTTGCACTACTGCTTGGCCCGGTCCCGGGTTGGTGTACGACCTGCGTCAGCGGGGTTCGCGCATGGCACGGGAATTGTGCTGACGGGAGTTCGATTTCCGCGCGCGGCGTCGCGCGTCCTGCATGGGGCGCGCGTGGGTTGAAACCGACACAAGCTCGTCCCTCGGCAGTGCGTCAAACAGGTCGCGCGTCCTGCATGGGGCGCGCGTGGGTTGAAACAGCCAGCTCGCCGTGTTGCCTCCTGAGGCCGACAGTCGCGCGTCCTGCATGGGGCGCGCGTGGGTTGAAACATCGGGCTTGAGGGACGACGCCTGATGGCCGTGTGTCGCGCGTCCTGCATGGGGCGCGCGTGGGTTGAAACACATAGGTGACG
>CBFHAS010000020.1:0-45986 GCA_965653625.1 uncultured Burkholderiaceae bacterium
AATGCTGTCCGCCATCACAGCGGAACGGCGTCCGGGATCGCGCGGAATACGCACTTGCCCAAGTTGACCAACTCGGCGCCTCGAAAGCGAGCGACTGCAAAGACCGCCGTTGCTCCGCCGGAAGCACCGAGCACCTGACCGGGTTCATTTTTTGGCCGCGCAGGAAATCAACCAGGCCCGACCCAAAGGCTGAATGGTTCAGGTATGCAGTCGACGTTGCAGCTTAAAAGTCCAACTCGGCGTAACCAATGGATGGGGATGATCATCCTTGTGCGAGTGGCGAGTGCAAGGGGTCGGTTAGCCACCTCAACATTTCTGGCCATTCGCCCATGCGGCAACCAAACGGGCAAGGTGGTGCCGCTGGCTGCGAAGCTAGTTGTGCAAGCACCTCTTGCACAGTGGCCGAACCACGAGCCTCGGCCGCAAGGGCATAAGAACGGCCTTCATAACCGATGGTGGTATGAACGAAAACTGGTCTTATCCCGGCACACCTTTTCACTAGGTGTCATCGCCCGTCACGGCGTTGAGCTCGTCCCAGTCGTTCGATGTGAACGGCAAGGCCGGCCCGCTGGCCAAGCCGGCCTTCAATAGCGTGCCCAGGGCCTGCCTACGCTGGGCCTCCTGGTCGTTGCGGATAAGGTCGCACACGTATTCGCTGGCGTTGCCGTAGGTACCCGAGGCAACGCATGCTCATGCCGGTGACGGTGGGGCGGGCCTGGATGGGGCAATGGCGTTGCTGGGGCATCGCAGGTGTAGCATCAAATTCGCTTGAGCGAACGCCCCATGTAGCCAATCGGTACCGCTTCATAGAACACAACTTCACTTGCGGCTTGAGCACAACTTCTCTTGAATGAGCGGCCGCGCTGTCAGGACTGCGCGAGGCCTGCCGCGTGAGTTGACATAATACGCATTGTCGTGCATCGCTTCGCACGCAGACTCAGTCGCCTTTGGCCTCCTGCGTCGCTTCGTCGCGCAAAGTTGGGACGGCCGGTTCCCAGCCTCAAACCACCAACCCTTGCGGCGACAAATACTCCTGCCTGAACGTCTCGAATGGCACCGTCGAAGCGTTTTCTATGCGTTCCTGTTCCCGCACCGATTCAAGTGCCAGCCTCTCGAAACGCGCCTTCATCTCGTCCGCAAATGGGCGCTGCATCAACGCTTGCCTGATGTACTCGGAGCGCGCCCCGATGAAGCCGGCGTGCGAGCCATTGTGTTCATTGATCATCGCTTGAAGGACGCGCGCTGAAGGCAATCGATCGGGTTCGTGCAGCGCGGCCCTCGCTGAAGCAACCGCCTCACGATGACTGCGGCCGCCGTGCACGGCATCCAGCGCCTCGGCGATCGGCACGTACTCGTCGAGCAGCTGCGCGCCCCATTCGGGGATGCTCGACGAACGACGTCCTCGCTCGAGCTGGAGTTGCGGCTCGCGGCCCCGCTCGGCGGTGCGATGCTGATTGCGGGCGAGCGCCGCGATTTCCTGCGGCGTGTCGGGCGGGCTTTCGGCCAGCAGGCAATGCAGCAGGAACACGTCGAGAAACCGGATGGTCTCGGCCCCGATGCCCACCGGCTCGAACGGGTCAAGGTCCATGCAGCGCACTTCTACATACTCCACACCGCGCTCACGCAGCGCGTGCAGCGGCCTCTCGCCGGAGCGGATGACCCGCTTGGGCCGGATCGTGCCGTAGAACTCGTTCTCGATCTGCAGCAGGCTGGTTGCGAGCTGCACGTACTCGCCTCCCGGGCTCATGATGCCCACCGTTTCGTAAGGTGGATACGGCTGCGTGAGTGCCTGCTGCAGCGACGCGGCGTAGCTTTCGAGGCAGTTGTAGCTGACCGCCAGCGCGGCCTGTGCATCGCTCTGATAGCCCAGCCTTCCCATGCGCAACGAGGTGGCGTGCGGCAGGTACAGCGTGTGCTCGCGCAACGACTCCAGCCGGTGTTTGCGGCCCAGCACAAAGCATGAGCAGACTGCGGGCGAGGCGCCGAAGAGGTACAGCAGCAAGAAGCTGTGCCGGCGGAAGTTGCGTATGAGGCCGAAGTAGCCCTCGGTGGACACCCCGGGCATGGACCAGTTGTAGTGAATGCCCGAGATGGTCTGCATCCGCTTGCCGTAGCGGTGGCCCAGGCCCACGCGATACACACTCTTGGCGCGGCCGACGTTCGAGACGCCGTAGCGCCCGATCGGGATGGTCTCGTCGGTCGGCAGTGAGCAGGGCATGCTTCCCGCCCACAGCAGTTCGTCGCCAATGGCCCGGTACACGAACTGGTGGATCCGAGTCAGCTCGTCGAGGCACCCTTCCACCTCGGCATGCACGCCGGTGATCAGCTCCAGCTGGGATTCGCTGAAGTCGGTTGTGATGTTCGGATGGGTAAGCGCGCAGCCGAGCACCTGCGGATGCGGCGTGAGGGCCAGCTGGCCGTCTCGGGTGGAACGCAAGCTCTCCTTCTCGATGCCGCGGCGGATGCCATGCAGATCGGCGCGCTCCAGGCCGCGCAGGGTGTGTTGCAGGCGAGTCAAGCAGGTTCTCCTTTGTCGCCGCACGGCGGTGTACAACCGATGATCATCCATCACGGTGCACGCTGTGCGCGTGTCGTCGGGCCGCCGGGCATGCAAACTGCCCAGCCCGAAACACAGCCGTCGCGCCCATGACGCTGGCTTGTGCTTCATGTTGTCGGAGGTCGCCATGACACCCCGATGGATACCGCTCGCCTGGCTGATGGCCGGTCTGTACGCCTGCGCCACCGTGGAGAACCCGGTCACGGGCCGGGCCGAGCGCTCGGTGATGGACGAGCCCACCGAAATCGCCGAAGGCCGCAAGGCGCACCAGGAGGTGGTGGCAGAGTACGGCGAACTCAGGGACGAGCGCCTGCAGCAATACGTGCGTGAGGTTGGCCGGCGGCTCGCGCAGCAATCCCACCGGGCAACGCTGGAATGGACCTTTACGGTGGTCGACTCGCCCGACATCAACGCCTTCGCCCTGCCCGGCGGCTATGTGTACGTGACACGCGGGATCATGGCCTACCTAGAAGGCGAAGCCGACCTCGCGGGCGTGATGGGCCACGAGATCGGCCACGTGACTGCCCGCCATGGCGCCCAGCGCGCCACGCGGCAACAGACGGCTGGGCTGGGCGTGTTGGCGGCCACAGTGCTCGGCGCGGTGCTCGAAAGCCGCGGCGTGGGCGGCGCCGGCGACTTCGCGCAGCAAATTTCGCAAGGCGTGGCCGCCGGCTACATCGCCAAGTACAGCCGCGAGCAGGAGCTTCAGGCTGACAAGCTCGGCGCCGAGTACCTCGCCCGCACAGGCTACGACCCGCGCAACATGGTCGACGTGATCCAGGTGCTGGCCGGCCAGGAGAGGTTTGCGGCAGAGCAAGCGCGCGACGAAGGCCGTGCGCCGCGGGAAAGCTCGTGGCTCGATTCGCACCCCACCAACGAGCAGCGGCTGCGCGACATCAAGCAGATCGCCAGCCAGTACCAGGGGCGCTACGGCAACGAGGGCCGCGAGCGCTACCTGAAGGCCATCGACGGCCTGGCCTTCGGCGAATCGCGCGAGCAAGGCGTCACGCGGGGGCGGCACTTCTTTCACGAGCCTTTGGGCTTCGCGCTCACGGCACCGCAAGGCTGGAAGGTGCAGAACACCGCTGAGGCGATCGTCCTGGCCAATGGCCAAGGTGACGCCGGGCTCATCGTGCGAACGGTGCCGCCAGAGGTGGGACGAACGCACGATGAGATCTTGCGCAACGGGCTGCAGGCCGAGCAGGGACGCACCGAGCGGCTCAACGTGAACGGCTTTGCCGCCACGCACTTCTCTGGTACGCGGCGCAGCTCGCAAGGCCAGTCAAAGCCGGTGGAGGCGACACTCCTCACGGGGCCGCAGGACCGGGTTTACGCCTTCCTGTACGCGGCGGCCAACGCCTCGGCGCTGCAGCGCTCGCTCGCCGCCATGCGCGAAGCAATGATGTCTTTCCGGCCCTTGTCCAGCGCAGACCGCGCGGCCGCGCGGCCCTGGACGCTGCGCACGGTGCCACTGCCGCGCGGAGGCTTTGCCGAACTGGCACGGCGCTCGCCGCTGCCCAACGCCGAGCAGCAACTGCGCTTGCTCAACGGCCTGTACGCCGCTGGCCGCGACCCGCAGCCCGGGCAGCTGGTGAAGGTAGTCGACTAGCCATGCCTGCACAGCCGCAAGACCCTGGCTTGCAAGTCCGGCGCCTGCACTGGGGTTGCGGCGCCAAGCCGGCTCCCGGATGGATCAACTCCGACCGCCTGCCCGGCCCCGGGGTCGATCTCTGCGGCGACATCCGCGAGGGCCTGGCACTGGCTGACGGCACGATCGACTACGCCGTGGCGATCCACGTGCTGCAGGATCTGCCCTGGCCCGACATTCCCGTGGCGCTCTCTGAACTGAAGCGCGTGATCAAGCCCGGCGGCGTGCTGCGGCTGGGGCTGCCGGATCTGGACCGTGCCATTACCGCCTACCAGAGCGGCGATGCAGCCTACTTCTACGTGCCCGACGAGCACGCACTATCCATCGGCGCCAAGCTCGTGACGCAGATCATCTGGTACGGCTCCGTTCGAACGCCCTTCACCTTTGATTTCGCACGCGAGGTGTTGGGCCATGCCGGCTTTCGCGACGTGCAGCGCTGCGGGTTCGGCCGCAGCGCGAGCCGCCATGCCGAGATCGCTTCGCTGGACAACCGCGAACGCGAGAGCCTGTTTGTGGAGGCGACCGCCTAGTGCCGGCCGTGATCATTTCGCCCCACCTCGACGATGCGGTACTCGGCTGCGGGGGCTGGCTCGCCGCGCACCCGGGCAGCACGGTCGTCACCCTCTTCGCCGGTGCGCCGCCCGATGGCCGCATGCTGACCCCTTGGGATGCGCGCTGCGGCTTTGTCGATGCGAACTCCGCCATGGCCACACGGCGAGACGAGGACCGCCGTGCCCTCGCCCGCCTCGGCGCCATGCCACTGTGGATGGATTTCTGCGACAGCCAGCATGGTCATACGCCGACGCTGGACGAGCTATCGCGGGCGCTGCAGATGGCCATGAACGCGCATGCCGCGGCGCTCGTTCTCTTTCCACTGGGCCTGTACCACTCGGATCACCTGCTCGCCCATGCGGCATGCCTTCAGGCGCTCGCCTCGGCGCAGGCCGAAGCAATGGTCTACGAAGACGCGCTCTACCGCGGCATGCCGGGCTGCCTTCAACGTCGTCTGGCCGAACTGGAGGCGCAGCGGGTCCAGGCGACGCCGGCACGCACGTCGCCTGTGGATGTCACCATCGCGCAGGCCAAGGCCGAGGCACTGCAGGCGTATGCCAGCCAGCTGCGCGGCTTCGGGCCCGGGGGCTACGAGGACGCCGCCCAGCCCGAACGCTTCTGGCGTCTACAGAACCTTGGCGATGCCTGACCCGCGCATCAGCGTCGTCGTGCTCACGCATGACCGGCCGCACGAGTTGGCCCGCACCCTGGCGCACTTGGTACGCCTGCCGGAGAGACCGTCCATCATCGTGGTCGACAACGCCTCGCGGCGTGGCAGCGTGGCTTCTGCTCTGCAGGGGCTTGCGGTGCAGTACGTGCGCTGCGAACACAACTGCGGCGCGGCCGGCCGCAATGCCGGCGTGGCGCTCGTGCGAACACCGTATGTCGGCTTCTGCGACGACGACACATGGTGGACGCCCGGCGCGCTGTCACGCGCGGCTGACCTGCTGGACACCTACCCGGAGATCGGCGCCCTCTCGGCGCGTGTGCTCGTTGGCGACCAGCAACGGCTAGATCCCACCTGCGAAGTGATGGCGCGCAGCCCGCTCGATTCCACCGGCCTGCCCGGCCCGGCGCTCATCTCGTTCATGGCCGGCGCCGCGGTCATGCGCACGCGGGCCTTCCGTGAGGTGGGCGGGTACGAGCCGCGGCTGTTCCTCGGTTCGGAAGAATTGCTGCTGGGGCTGGACCTCGCTTCGCGCGGCTGGCATATGGTGTACGCCGACGATGTCGTGACCCACCACCACCCTTCCCCGGCGCGCGACCCCACGGCGCGACGCATCGTTCAGGCACGCAATCGTCTGTGGATCGCCTGCATGCGCTTGCCCTGGCGCAGCGCGTGGCGCGAAGCGCTGCGCACCCTGCGTGAAGTTTCGGGCTGGGGCTTGCTCGTGCCCGCGCTACGCCAGACGCTGCGCGGTCTCCCGTGGGCCCTGCGGCGCAGGCACGTGGTGGCGCCGCGGGTTCACGAGATGTATTGCCGGGTGGCGGAGCGGTCGCCCTTAGGTTGGTAAGGCAACGGTCAGAACGGCCCGGGCAGCGCCTTGAGCCCGAGCCAAGCGGCGGCGATCAAGGCATTGATCGGCACACTCAGCGCGCTGGGAATGTAGAAGAACGCCGACAGCGCGGGTAGGTTGAGCATCATCTCGAAAAAGCCGCCCAGGCCGTAGAGGAGCACGCCGCACCAGAGCCATCGGCGCATATAGGTGAGCAGCCAGTGCGCGTGCGCCTTGTTGTGCCGCCAAGCGGCTGTCCGCTCCAGGAGGCTTCCTTGACTGGCGTCCTTGAAGAGCCAGCCAAAGAAGAAATAACGGTACAGCAGTGTGCGGAAAGCCGGGTGATGCACGTGGACTCCTTGCCGCGGAGGCAGCACGCTGCTGTGAGCGTACCGCGTCTGCGCAGCAGGGAGCGTTCCCGGTCAGGTGGCCGGGTCTTCGGCCGTGTCGCTATCGGGGTCGAACGTAGTCGGCTCGCCGGCTTCGAGTGCCTCAAGCGGGATCATCGGTTTGTCCAGCGGCTTGCAGATGCGGCGTTGCAGCCCGCCCAGCCGCTCCGAGCTTTCCATGGCCGCGATCACGTCGGCTGGGTTCAGCATCAGTGCGAACGGGTTGGATACCAGTGACGAGTTGTCCATCGAGGTTCTCCTCTCGGCAAAGGCCGATGAAGAGACTGTAGAGATCGCTTGAAGATTCGGAAGTCGGGTCGCCGCCATAGAACGTGTCAGAAGTCGGCTGACAACCTTTACGTCTTCAGTGACTCAGCGTGTCAGCGCCGCAAGACGGGCGGACAGCTTGTCGCGCCCACCATCGCGGGCGAAATCGGCCGGGGCGAGCCCCAAGTCGTTGCGCGCCTTCGGATCCGCACCGCGAGCCAGGAGCAGATCCACGCTCGCCTCGGCGCCGTAGCGGGCGGCCAGCATGATCGGCGTGGTGCCGTTGGGTGATCGAGCGTCAACTGTGGTGCCACGCTCCAGCAGCAGCTTCACCGCCTCAGGTTCGAGCCCGCTCGCGGCGTAATGCAGCGGCGACCAGCCCTTCTTGGCGATCTGCGCACCGCGGTCGATCAGGCGCTGCATCCAGGCCACATGGCCCTTCAGCGCTGCCATCATGAGGGCCGACTCGCCGGCCGGGTTGAGCGCATTCACATCAAGAGTCGGGTCGGCCAGCAACGACTCGGCCACGCCGAACGCCCCATTACGCATCGCGAGGAAAAGCGCGGTCTGGCCCTCGGGATTGCGCGAATTGGCATCGAACCCGCGCTGCAGCAGCTGCTGCACCGTGCGCGCATCGTTGTTCTCGGTTGCCTGGAAGAAGTCCTCATAGGAGCCGGCCACTGCAACGGAAACTACCGTGCTCGCAACGAGATAGACGAGTTTGTGCAAGTGGCGCATGAAGGGTGAATCACTCGCTTGGGTAAACCGCTGGCACTCCGAACAGATGCTCGAAATTGCTTGAAGTAGCTTCCGCAACTTCTACGATTGAAATGCTTTTCAGTTCAGCCAGTTGCCGGGCAACATGAGGAACAAGCGCCGGCGTGTTGGTCTTTCCACGGAAAGGCACCGGCGCGAGGTAGGGGCTGTCGGTCTCGATGAGGCAGCGCTCCAGCGGCACGTATCGCGCCACCTCGCGCAGTTCCTGCGCGTTCTTGAAAGTCAGGATGCCGGAGAACGAAATGAAGAAGCCCAGATCCAGCGCAGCCCGCGCCACGTCCATGGTTTCGGTGAAGCAGTGGAAGACCCCACGCGCCCGGTGCCCGCCCTCCTCCCGCAGCACGGCCAGCGTGTCATCGGAGGCGCTTCGCGTGTGAATCACCAAGGGCTTGCCGGTGACGAGACTGGCGCGGATATGCACCCGGAATCGCTCGCGCTGCCATTCCATCTCGGCGATGCTGCGGCCGTTCAGCCGGTAGTAGTCGAGCCCGGTCTCGCCGATGGCCACCACCTTGGGCCGGGCGGCGAGCGCCACGAGATCGTCTACGGAGGGCTCGGCCAGGTTCTCGGTGTCGGGGTGCACGCCGACACTCGCCCACAGTTCGTCGCAGCTCGTGGCCAGGCGATGCACCGCATCGAACTCTTCGAGCGTGGTGCAGATGCACAGCGCGCGGTCGACGCCCGCAGCCTTCATCTCCGCGCGGATCTGCGGCAGCTGGGCTGACAACTCGGGAAAGCTCAGATGGCAATGGGAATCGACGTACATGGCTGACACGCGCGAACGGAAAGCTTCAGTGGCAAGGTTCCAGCCGGCCTTTGAGCAGGCTCCAGGCCAACGCCGCAGGGGCTTCAGACGGTTTGCGTCGGCTTGTTGGAGGAGATGGAGGTACCGAGGATCTCTTCGATCCTGATCTTGAGCAGGCGCGTCTTCTCGTCGGCGGGGAAACGCACGCCCGCGCCCTGGGTGCGGCCGGCCGATGCATTGGCGGGTGTGATCCACGCCACCTTGCCGGCCACCGGGTAGCGCTGTGGATCGTCGGGTAGCGACAACAGCAGGTAGATGTCCTCGCCTAGCCGGTAGTCGCGTGTGGTGGGCACGAACAGCCCGCCCTCGGAGAACAGCGGGATATAGGCCGCGTACAGCGCGCCCTTTTCACGGAACACCAACTGAATCACGCTGGGGCGCGCCGTGCTTGCTGCCGGCGCACCTGCAAGAGGGGTGCGCGGAGTGGGCTCGTTCATCGTTTCAGTGTAGTCAAAGGCTTCCGCCGCAGGGGCAGCTCATCCGGGAAAGGCAAGTGCTTCGCGAGCCTGCTGCGTGAGAGATTCCACCAGCAGCCCCGCATTCCACGGATGTTCGGCATGGCGAGCGCTGCGCTGAAGCTCTTTTGCCCATTTCGACAGTTGCGCCAGAGAAGCCGCCGGGGGCAGCGCCTGCGACGGAAAGTAGCGTGGCGCGGCGCCTGCGGCCACACGCATTGCGTCGTGGCACACCTTCTGAAGCACGTCGATCACCCTGGGCAGCGGCCAACCCGCCAGCGGACCCGGCTCGCCCCGCGCCAGCTGCTTCGGCAATTCAAGCCACTGGCGCGCATCCAGCCCTTCCCTCGCCCACTCGAGTGCCTCCTGCGGCTGACCACCGGCCGCGGCCAGAAGCACTTCGGGCTGCGCCACCGACTGCTCCGCCAGCCAGCGGCCGGCAAGCTCCGGCTCGGGCAGCGGCACCGCCACCGCCTGGCAGCGACTGCGGATGGTGGGTAGCAAGGCATCGGGAGCAGCGCAGGAAAGCAGCAGCCGTGCGGCGCCAGGCGGCTCTTCGAGCGTCTTCAGCAGGGCGTTGGCCGACACCCCGTTCATGCGCTCGGCCGGGTGCAGCACCACAACCTTCCCGCGCCCCCGCGCGGAGGTGGTCTGGGCAAAGCCGATGGCCCGCCGGATCTCGTCGACGCGGATCTCCTTGCTCGGCTTGCGCTTGCCGGTCTTTTCGTCGGCACCCGCGGTGTCGGCCTCGTCACCGGAGCCCGACCATCCCAGCGCCTCGCGCAAGGCTTCGGGCAGGAGCACAAGCAGGTCGGGGTGCGAACGCGCCTGCACCAGTCGACAGCTCGCGCAGCGCCCGCAGGGGCCGGCGGCGCCTGGGTCTTCGCACAGCCAGGTCTGCGCCAGGGCCAGCGCCAGCTCGAACTGACCCACGCCTTGAGGCCCGTGCAGGAGCAAGGCATGGCCGCGCTGAGTGGCGAGCGCCTCGCGCAGCGGGGTCTGCAACCACGGCAGGGGCAACGCGCCGTCGGTGCCTACCATTGCCGCGACTCCAGCGCGCCTTCGATCTGGCGCCATACGGCCTCGCGCGGCAGGGAGGAATCGATGCGCACGATTCGATGTGGCGCCTTCTGCGCCCGCTCGGCATATCCGCAGCGCACGCGTTCGAAGAAGGCCACCTCCTGCGCCTCAAAGCGGTCGGGCGCACGCGCCGCGGCTCGCCGCTCGGCCGCCACCTGCGCGGGCAGGTCGAACCACAAGGTCAGATCGGGCTGCAACTCACCCTGCACCCAGCTTTCGAGCTGCTCCAGCAGCGCGAGATCGAAGCCGCGCCCCGCGCCCTGATAAGCAAAGCTCGCATCTGTGAAGCGATCGCACAAGACGGTATCCCCGCGTGAGAGCGCCGGCACGATCACCTCGCGCAGATGATCGCGGCGGGCCGCGAAGACCAGCAGCGCTTCGGTGAGCGCATCCATGGGCCGGTGCAGCACCAGTTCGCGCAGCGCCTCGGCCAGCCCGGTTCCGCCCGGCTCGCGGGTGCACACCACCACCGCGCCGGCCGCGCGCAGCCGCTCGGCCACCGCTTCGATATGGGTCGACTTGCCGGCGCCGTCGATGCCCTCGAATGTCAGGAAATGACCCGGCACGCTCACCGCCCCCGCTGGTACTTGTTGACCGCGCGGCTGTGCGCCGCCAAGCCGTCGCTGAACTCGCTGGTGCCGTCGCCCCGCGAGACGAAATAGAGCGCCTTGATGGGCTCCGGCTTCACGGCGGCCAAAAGCGACGCCTTGCCCGGCATGGCGATGGGCGTGGGCGGCAAACCGGCGCGCAGGTAGGTGTTGTAAGGGCCGTCTGCCGTGAGGTCGCGCCGACGCAGGTTGCCGTCGAAGGTGTCGCCCAGGCCGTAAATCACGGCAGGGTCAGTCTGCAGCGGCATGCCCAGGCGCAGCCGATTCAGGAACACTGCCGCCACCTTGCCGCGATCCGCCGGCAGGCCGGTTTCCTTCTCAACGATGGAAGCCAGCGTGAGCAGTTGATCGGAGTTGACCAGCGGCGTGTCGGGTGATCGCATGGCCCACGCCTCTTCGAGACGCTTCTTCATGGCGCGATGCGCGCGCCGCAGCACGGCGAGATCGCTGCTGCCTTTGTCGTAGGTGTAGGTGTCGGGGAAGAAGCGCCCCTCGGCCGCCACGCCGGGCTCGCCCAAGGCAGCCATGATCTGCGCCTCGGTCATTGCGGTGGTGTCGGGCTTGAGATGCTCTGCCTTGGCCAGCTCGGCGCGCAACTGCTTGAAGGTCCAGCCCTCGATCACGAGCAGGGCCGACATGGTTACGTCGCCTTGCACCATTTTGTTGAGCAGGGTGCGCGCCGTGGTGCCGCGGCCAATCTCGTAGCTGCCGGCACGGATGCGCCGCGCCTTCCCCGACCACCGGAACGATTCGTACAGCAGCCTGGGCGGCACTTTCACGCCGGCCTTAACCCATGTGTCGGCGATGGCGCGCGGCGCGGTGCCGGGTTCAATGGATACCTCCACCGCATCCGATGCCAGCGGCAAGGGCCGGTTCAGCCACCACCATGCGGCGCCGGCCGCCGCAGCAGCAGCCAGGAGCGCAAGGAGGACGACCCACCGCAGAAGCTTCATTCGGCATTACTCCGCATTGGGCGGCGAAAGAGGGGCGGGAATGATAATCGGCACATGATGCAACCTCTTGCTCTCTCCGGCGTGGTGCCCCTGGGCCACTGGGGCGTGATCCGTGCTTTTGGTGACGATGCGGCGAGCTTCCTGCATGGCCAGTTGACGCAGGACATCGTCGGGCTCGGGCCGAACCAGGTGCGGCTGGCCGGCTACTGCTCGGCCAAGGGCCGAATGCTGGCGAGCTTCGTGGTTTGGAAGGCCGCGCCCGATGAGGTGCTACTCGCCTGCCACGCGAGCGTGCTGCCGGCCGCGCTCAAGCGCCTCTCGATGTTTGTGTTGCGCTCCAAGTGCAAGCTGAGCGATGCCACAGCCGAGCTGTCACTGACCGGTTTCGCGGGCGAGCCGGCACGTCAGCACGCGCCTGAGCTGGCTCCGTGGCAGGCGCGAAACAGTGAAGGCAGCTGGCTGCTGCGCCTGCCTGACGCCGCCGGCGTGCCGCGCGCCATTCGGGCCGGGGGTGCGGCAGCAGGCTCCGAGGCGCCCTCCTTGTCGCTCGACACCTGGCGCTGGCTCGAGGTGCAAGGCGGCGTGGCAGTCATCGAATCTGCGACACAGGAACAGTTCGTGCCCCAGATGCTGAACTTCGAGCTGGTGGGCGGCGTGAGCTTCAAGAAGGGGTGCTACCCAGGCCAGGAGGTCGTGGCGCGAGCACATTACCGGGGCACGGTGAAGCGGCGCATGTTCCTGTTCGATGTGGATGCGGCGGCGTTTGCCGGACAGGAGCTTTTCCACAGCGCTGACCCGGCTCAGCCGGCCGGCATGGTGGCCAACGCCGCGCCGCGACCGTTGGGCGGTGGCTCGAGTGTGCTGGCCGAAGTGAAGCTGGCCGCGATCGACGGTGGCACCTTGCACCTGGGCGCGCCTGGCGGGGCGCTGCTGGTGCAACGAGAACTGCCCTACCCGCTTCCCGCCGACGCCGACCAGCCGGCATAGCCCCGGCACGACTTCACGGCGGGCTGCAGGCGATGCGAGAGCTGTACATCTACTATCGAATCCCGGCTTCCAGATCGAGCGCTGCGATGGAAGTGGTGCGCATGTTCCAGGCCCGTCTGCGGCAAAGGTATCCCGGCCTGACAGCACGACTGCTGCGCCGCCCGAACGTTCATGAGGATGTGCAGACCTGGATGGAGATCTATGCCTTCGGGCCTGACGCATCGCCTGCCGGCGTGACGGCCGCGCTCGAAGCCGACATTTCCGCCGAGGCCACGGTGCTCACTCCGTTCATCAAGGGTGAGCGCCACAGCGAGGAATTCGTCCCATGTGTCTCGTAGCGCTCGCCATCGACAGCCACCGGCGCTTCCCGCTCGTCGTCGCGGCCAACCGCGACGAGTTCTTCGCGCGCCCGGCTGCGCGGCTGGCCTGGTGGACACCGGACGGAGACGGGCCCGCCATCCTTTCCGGCCGCGACCTGGAGTCGGGCGGAACCTGGCTGGGGCTCACGGCGCAGGGCCGATTGGCCTTCCTCACCAATGTGCGTGACCCCGCGCGCCAAGATCCGAATGCCCCATCGCGCGGCGCCATCGTGCCCGACTGGCTGTCCGGCCGCGATCGCACCGACCGCTTCTGGATGCGCACGGCGCTGTCGGGCTACAACGGCTTCAACCTGGTGGGTTTCGACTTCCGGCAGGGTGAGAGCTTCTGGGCATCCAACCACGGCGCCAGCCTGCCTCAAACGCTGAGACGCGGCGTGCATGGCGTGTCGAACGCAGGTCTCGACGCGCCGTGGCCCAAAGTAGTTGCATTGAAGGCGCGACTGGCCGAGGCGATGGCCATCGCCGATACGGTCGATTCGCTCTCAGTCCGACTCTTCGACGCGCTGGCCGACCGGCAAGAGGCGCCGGACGAATCGCTTCCTGCGACCGGCGTGCCGCTGGAGTGGGAGCGCCGCCTGTCGGCCGCATTCATCCGCACGCCCGATGGCAGCTACGGCACCCGCTGCTCCACGCTGGTCATCACCGAGAAGGCCCACCGGCAGCTGGTGACTCACGTGCTGGAACGCAGCTTCAGCCCCACTGGCGTGGCGGTGCTGCGCCGCACCTTGCTGCGCGACTGGCCGCCGCGCTACTCGACCGACACGGCGGCGCCCGCACCGAGCCGTCAGGAAGAGGTGGCCGATGCCTCGTTGACCGACATGGAAGCCACCTCCCGGGCCGGTGCAGCGCCACTTCGGCGCGTGCGCAGCCTGCTCAAGCCCGATCTCGCCACGAAGCGCCGGCGCAACGCTGCCACCACGACGTACTGAGCTTCCTCATGGCATGCGCCGCACCATCTCCACGTGCGGGATGCCGGCTTCCTCGAACACCGGGCCTCGCTCGGCGAACCCTGCGCGCGCATAGAACGGCACGGCCGACACCTGGGCGTGCAGTACCAACTCCTGGTCGCCGCGCGCCTTGGCGGCCTGCATCAGGACATCGAGCACCTGACGCCCGATGCGGCTTCCGCGCATCGGCTGCATCACCGCCATGCGGCCGATCCTGGCGACGCCCGGCGAGTGCGACAGCAGTCGCCCGGTCGCCAGCGGCATGCCGAGACGGTTGAAGGCCAAGGCATGCAGCGCATCGGCGTCGGCGGCGTCCCATTCCAGCTCGGCGGGAACTTTCTGTTCCTGCACGAATACCGCCGTGCGCAGGGCCTGAGCCTCTCGCCCCAGCTCCTGCCAGGCGCCCAGTCGAACCTGCACCATGGGCTCGCCGCCCTCGAATGCCTGCAGCGCCTCGCGCAGCGGCTGGGGAACCGGCCGGGATGATTCGCCATCAGGATCGGCGAATACGTAGATGAGCTCGCCGGACACCAGCCGCTCCTCGGCCCTGAACACGCCGACCTCGAACCCGATCGACGAGTTACCGATGCGCGCACAGCGGATACCTACGTCGAGGATGTCGTCCAGCCGGGCCGGGCCGGCGTACTCGAGCGTGGCCTTGCGCACGAAGAGCTCTCCGCCGAGCGACTGCAGCGTCGCTGCGTACGGCAGTGCGAGTGCGCGCCAGTAGCCGGTGATGGCTGTGTCCGCATACATGAGGTAGTGGCCGTTGAACACGATGTTCTGCGCGTCGATCTCGGCCCATCGAACGCGCAAACGCTCCAGGAACCGGAAGTCCGATCTCTTCATGGCGCGAAAGCCTCCTTCAAAGCATGGCCGGCGGCGGCCTGCGCAGCCAGCGCCTCGGGCAGTGTCCTGCCCATCTTGATGAAGTCGTGCGTGACGCCGCGCACCAGTTCCAGATGCACCGGCACGCCGGCGGCGCGCAGGCGGTCGGCATAGGCGAGACCTTCGTCCACCAGCGGATCGCATTCGGCGAGGATCACGCAGGCAGGTGCCAAACCTTCCAGGTCGTCGGCGCGCAGGGGTGCGAAGCGCCAGTCTTCGCGTTCGTGCCGGTCGATGTAGTGCCCGAAGAACCATTCGATCGAGGCAGCATCGAGCAGGAAGCCGTTGGCGAAGACCCGATGCGAGGCGGTATCGGCATGCGCAGCCGTTCCGGGGGTGATGAGCAGCTGGTGGCGCAGCGGCAGGCCGCCATCGCGGGCGTGGATGGCGCACACGGCAGCCAGCGTGCCGCCGGCACTGTCGCCGCCCACGGCCAGCCGTGCCGTATCGAGACCCAACTCTGGGCCGTTCGAGGCCACCCATTGAAGGGCATCCCAGCTGTCGTGCACGGCGGTCGGGAATCGGTGCTCGGGCGCGAGCCGGTAGTCGAGCGAGACCACGGCCGCCTCGCTGGCGAGCGCCAGTCGACGACACAAGCTGTCGTGTGTCTCCAGCCCTCCCACGGTGAAGCCGCCGCCGTGCAGGTACAGCAGCACGGGCAGGTGACCATCGGCCGGCGCGTACACGCGAGCGGGCAGCAGGCTGCCGTCGCGAACGGGGATGTGGATGTTCTCCACGCGCGGCAGCGGGGTGCGTGGCGGATCGAGGACTTCAGCCGCAGCCAAATAGGCTGCGCGCGCCTCGGGCACGGGCAGCGCATGCAGCGGCGGCCGCTTGGCACGCCGGATGCGATCGAGCAGGCCGGCCATGCGAGGGTTCAGGAGGTGCGTCGGCAAAGGGGTGAGACGGGTACGCAATGGGCAGACGGGAGGATACTCAAAGCCCCCCGATGGAGCAGTACCGCCATGGCCTTCATCAACTACGTGACGCGGGTGCATCTGGACTTCGGCGCGGTGGAGCTGCTGCCGCAGGAGTGCGAGCGAATCGGCATGCAGCACCCGCTGGTGGTCACCGACGCCGGCGTGCGTGCGGCCGGCGTGCTGAGCAAGGCGCTCGCCGCACTGGGCGCCACGCCGTACCAGGTGTTCGACCAGACTCCGTCCAACCCGAACGAGGCCGCCGTCCATGCGGCGACGCTGCTTTACACCACGTACAAGTGCGATGGCCTCTTGGCCGTAGGCGGCGGCTCAAGCATCGACCTGGCCAAGGGGGTGGCCATCGCCGCCACGCACGAAGGTCCGCTCAAGACCTACGCCACCATCGAAGGCGGCAGCCCGAAGATCACCGAACGGGTCGCCCCCGTGATCGCCGTGCCCACCACGGCCGGCACTGGCAGCGAAGTGGCGCGCGGCGCCATCATCATCGTGGACGACGGGCGCAAGCTCGGCTTTCACAGCTGGCACCTGGTGCCGCGGGCCGCCATCTGCGATCCGGACCTCACTTTGGGGCTGCCGCCACACCTCACGGCCGCCACCGGCATGGACGCGATCGCCCACTGCATGGAAACTTTCATGGCCGGCACGGTGAACCCGCCGGCCGATGGCATCGCGCTCGACGGCCTGGAGCGCGGCTGGAGCCACATCGAGCGCGCCACCCGCCGTGGCGAGGACCGCGACGCGCGCTGGCACATGATGAGCGCCAGCATGCAGGGCGCGCTTGCGTTCCAGAAGGGCCTGGGCTGCGTGCATTCGCTCAGCCACAGTTTGGGCGGACTGGACCCACGGCTCCACCACGGCACGCTCAACGCGCTGTTCCTGCCTGCTGTCGTGCGCTTCAACGCGGGCGCGGAGTCGATGGTCAAGGAACGCCGGCTGGCGCGTATGGCGCATGCGATGGGCCTGGGCAGCTGCGATCCGCAGGGCCAGCAGATCGCCGAGGCAATCCGCGACATGAACGCCCGGCTGGGGCTTCCTGTCGGGCTGCGAGAGCTGGGCGTCACCGAGCTGATGTTCGACAGCATCGTCGAGGGCGCGATGGCCGACCATTGCCACCAGACGAATCCCAGGCAAGCGACTGCCGACGACTACCGCCATCTGCTCGAACAGGCGATGTGACTTTGCCCGACCGCTGCCAGCTGCCGCTCTCGATGGGGCGTCACATGAGAAAGCCCGCACGGCATGGCTGCGGTGCGGGCATCAGCTTTGCCGGGGGCGGCAAGCTTGCGCTTCAGCCGTGCTTCTTGTCGAAAAACTGCTCGTCTTCCGTCGAGCCCTTGAGCGCCGCGGTGGAGGCTTCGCGTTCGATGGTGGTGGTCACGGCATCGAAGTAGCCCGTGCCGACCTCGCGCTGGTGCTTCACCGCGGTGAAGCCGCGCTCGGCCGCGGCGAACTCCTTTTCCTGCAGTTCGACGAAGGCACTCATCTGGTTGCGCGCATAGCCATAGGCCAGGTCGAACATCGAGTAGTTCAGGCTATGGAAACCGGCCAGCGTGATGAACTGGAACTTGTAGCCCATGGCGCCCAGTTCGCGCTGGAACTTGGCGATGGTGGCGTCGTCCAGGTTCTTCTTCCAGTTGAACGAAGGCGAGCAGTTGTAGGCCAGAAGCTTGCCCGGGAACTTCTTGTGGATCGCTTCGGCGAAAGACTTGGCGTAGGCGAGGTCGGGCTTGCCCGTTTCGCACCACACCATGTCGGCGTAGTCGGCATAGGCCAGGCCGCGCGAGATGGCCTGTTCCAGGCCGGGTCGGGTACGGTAAAAGCCTTCGACAGTGCGCTCGCCAGTGCAGAACGGCCTGTCGGTGTCGTCGACATCGCTGGTGACGAGGTCGGCGGCCTCCGCGTCGGTGCGCGCCACCAGCACGGTGGGCGTGCCCATCACGTCGGCGGCCAGACGAGCGGCGACCAGCTTGCTCACGGCCTCACGGGTGGGCACCAGCACCTTGCCGCCCATGTGGCCGCATTTCTTCACCGCGGCGAGTTGGTCTTCGAAGTGCACGCCTGCCGCACCCGCCTCGATCATGGACTTCATCAGCTCGAACGCATTGAGCACACCGCCGAACCCCGCTTCGGCATCGGCCACGATGGGAGCGAAGAAATCGATGTCGCCCTTGCCCTCGGACCATTGAATCTGGTCGGCGCGCTGGAAGGTGTTGTTGATGCGCTTGACCACCTTGGGCACCGAATCCACCGAGTACAGCGACTGGTCGGGATACATCTCGCCGTTGCTGTTGGCGTCGCCGGCCACCTGCCAACCGGAAAGGTAGACCGCCCTCAGGCCGGCCTTGACCTGCTGCATGGCTTGGTTGCCGGTGAGCGCCCCCAGCGCGTTGACGAAGGGCTCCGTGTTGACCAAATTCCACAGCTTCTCTGCGCCGCGACGAGCCAGGGTGTGCTCGATCTCAATGGAGCCGCGCAGACGCACCACGTCAGCGGCGCTGTAGCCGCGCTTGATGCCTTTCCAGCGCGGGTTCTGCGCCCAGTCCTTCTCAAGTGCGGCGATCTGTTGTTCGCGGGTCAGGTTCTTCATGAGCTTCTCCAAGTGGGGGTGGATTGGAAGGAGAGGGGAATCCGTGGACACAAGCATACAAAGAGAGGAGGCTGCTGGCGACACTTATGTCTTATAGAAGACAAATAATTTCTCGATATGCGACAACAACTTGCGAGCTTGATTTCATGATGCGACAAATGACTTATCACCATGAAAAATCGTGCGGCGGCGCAGCATGGAGCCATTCCACCATGTGGTGGGCCGATCGCTGATTGCGAAAAGCAAAGAGTTCGTCCCGCTTATGCCGTACAGATGTTTGATCCGGCGCGCATCGATGACACGGGGGTCGAAGCGCGTGCCGCGGCGGCGCGCCCCATTCCCGCGACACCTGCCTTGGCATACGCTCGAGGCATGGCGCGCTTGGCTCGCGTGAAGCATCCGAGCATCCACGCAAGCACATTGCGCGCGCCCACCACTAGACTGGTTCTGCTCGTCCATCAGACAGGCCGGCCGGCTTCAGGAGCCCACATGTACGACAAGCTCGACGCCTACTGGATGCCCTTCACCGCCAACAGGCAGTTCAAGAAGGAACCGCGCATGCTGGTCCGGGCGTCCGGCATGCATTTCTGGACACCCGAAGGACGGCAGATTCTCGACGGCATCGCAGGCCTGTGGTGCGTAAACGCCGGCCACGGCCGGCCGCGCATCGTGCAGGCCATCCAGGCGCAGGCGGCTGAAATGGACTTCGCCCCGCCCTTCAACATGGGTCACCCCAAGGCCTTCGAGCTGGCCGAAAGGTTGGCGGAGATCACGCCGAAGAGTCTTAACAAGGTGTTCTTCACCAACTCGGGTTCCGAGGCCGTCGAGACCGCGCTCAAGATCGCCATTGCCTATCACCGCGCCCGCGGCGAAGGGCAGCGCACACGGCTCATCGGCCGCGAGCGCGCCTATCACGGCGTGAACTTCGGGGGCATCTCGGTGGGGGGCATGGTGGCCAACCGCAAGATGTTCGGCACGCTGCTCGCGGGCGTGGACCACATCCGCCACACGCACGATGAGCGCAACCTCTTCAGCCGAGGCCAGCCCGAGCACGGGGCCGAACTGGCCGACGACCTGGAGCGGCTGGTGGCGCTGCACGACGCATCGACCATCGCGGCGGTGATCGTGGAGCCGGTGGCTGGCTCCACCGGGGTGCTCATCCCGCCCAAGGGCTATCTGCAGCGCCTGCGTGAGATCTGCGACCGCTACGGCATCCTGCTCATCTTCGATGAGGTCATCACCGGCTTCGGCCGCGTGGGCGCTCCCTTTGCGGCTACGCATTTCGGTGTAACCCCCGATCTCATGACGGTGGCCAAGGGCCTCACCAACGGCTGTGTGCCAATGGGCGCGGTGTTCGCGCGGCAGCATATCCACGACACCTTCATGAACGGCCCCGAGCATCTGATCGAGTTCTTTCACGGCTACACCTACTCGGCGCATCCGCTGGCGTGCGCGGCGGGCATCGCCACGCTGCAGACCTATGCCGAGGAAGGCTTGCTTACCCGCGCGGCCCGGATGTCGCAGCACTTCGAGCCCGCCGTGCATTCGATGAAGGGCCTGCCCAATGTCATCGACGTGCGCAACATCGGCCTGGTGGGCGCGATCGAGCTGGCACCCATCGAGGGCGAGCCCGGCAAGCGGGCTTTCAACGTGTTCCTGGATTGCTGGAACCGTGGTGTGCTGGTGCGCACCACTGGCGACACCATCGCCATCTCTCCGCCGTTGATCATCGAGAACGCCCACATCGACCAGATCGTGGGCACGCTGGCCGACGCGATCAAGCGGGCCGCATAAGGAAACACCCGTGAACGGCAAGCCCGTCGTCATCGTGCCCGCGTGCAACACCGTGTTGAACGGGCATCCGTTCCACATTGCCGGGCGCAAGTATGTCGATGCGGTTCGACTGGCGGGCGGCATGCCGCTGGTGGTGCCATGGACCGCACCCGACGAGATCGACGCCCTGCTCGATCTGGTGGACGGCGTGCTGCTCACCGGCTCGCCGTCCAACGTACACCCGCAGCATTTCGGCGAGGACATCTTCGACCCCACGCTGCCGCTGGATCCGCAGCGAGACAGCTGGACGCTGCCGCTGATTCCCCGTGCGCTGGCGCAGGGCGTACCGCTCTTCGCGATCTGCCGCGGGTTCCAGGAAACCAACGTGGCACTCGGCGGCAGCCTGCATCAGGCCGTGCATGTGGTGCCGGGCCAGCGCGATCACCGCGGTGCTCTCAACGTGGCGCCGGAAGTGGCCTATGCGGTGGCGCATCCGGTGGAGGTCACCCCCGGCGGCACGCTGGAACGCATCGTCGGCGAACGGCGCATCGAGGTGAACTCGGTGCACGGCCAAGGCGTGAACCGGCTGGCCGAAGGGCTGCGTGTGGAAGCCCGCGCGCCCGACGGGCTGGTGGAGGCGTTTTCGGTGGAGGGCGCGAACGCCTTCAACCTCTGCGTGCAGTGGCATCCGGAATGGCAGGCCGCCAGCAATCCAGTGTCCATGCGCCTGCTGAAAGCTTTCGGCGAAGCCTGCCGAATCCGCCGTGAACGGCGTCTCGAAACCCACGGGTGACCCCTATGCTGCGAGAGAACTTTACGTTCAGCGAACTGGAGCAGTGGCTCAACGAACGACGGGTCACCGAAATCGAGTGCCTGGTGCCCGATCTCACCGGCGTGGCGCGGGGCAAGATCCTGCCGCGAGAGAAGTTCACCGAGGACCGCGGGATGCGGCTGCCGGAGGCGATCGTCGCCATCGGCGTGACGGGCGAGTTCCCGCACGAGGGCCCGTACTACGACGTGATCGCCGCCACCGACCGGGACATGCACCTGCGGCCCGACCCAAGCACCGTGCGCATCGTCCCGTGGGCGGTGGACCCGACCGCGCAGGTGATTCACGACTGCTTCGACCGCGCGGGGAACATCATTCCTTATGCGCCGCGCTCGGTGCTCAAACGCGTGTGCGGCTTGTATGCAGCCGAAGCCTGGGACCCGGTGGTGGCGCCCGAAATCGAGTTCTATCTCATAGAGCGCAATTCCGACCCCAACACGCCACTGCGCCCGCCCAAAGGCCGCAGCGGCCGAGCCGAAACTTCGCGCCAGGCCTACTCCATCGACGCGGTCAACGAGTTCGATCCCTTGTTCGAGGAGATCTACGACTACTGCGAAAAGATGGAGCTCAACGTGGACACGCTCATCCACGAGGTGGGCGCGGGCCAGATGGAGATCAACTTCTTCCACGGGCACCCGCTGGGGCTGGCCGACGAAGTGTTCTTCTTCAAGCGCACCATCCGCGAGGCGGCGCTGCGTCATGAGATGTATGCCACCTTCATGGCCAAGCCCATGGCACACGAGCCGGGCAGTGCCATGCACGTGCACCAGAGCGTGATCAACCAGCGCACCGGGCGCAACCTGTTCAGCAACGAGGACGGCACGCCCTCGCAGGAGTTCTACTGGTACATCGGCGGACTGCAACGCTACACGCCGGCTGCAATGGCTTTGCTGGCGCCGTACGTCAACTCCTATCGCCGGCTGGCGCGTTCGACGGCCGCGCCGATCAACATCCAATGGGGCACCGACAACCGCACCGTCGGCATCCGCTCGCCCGTGGCGCCGCCCGCGGCTCGGCGCGTGGAGAACCGGGTGATCGGCGCCGATGCCAACCCCTATGTGGCGCTGGCCGCCACGCTGGCCTGCGGCTGGCTCGGCATGAAGAACCACATCGAGCCCACGAGCGAGTGCAAGGGCGATGCTTACCTCACCGCCTACCAGCTGCCGCGATCACTGGGCGAGGCGCTGAGCTGGCTGGCTGACGAGAAAGAGCTGCACGAGGTGCTGGGAAAGGAGTTCATCACCGTGTATTCCGAGATCAAAGCGATCGAGCACGACGAGTTCATGAAGGTCATCTCGCCGTGGGAACGCGAGCACCTGCTGCTGCACGTGTGATGGGCAAGCGCGAATCCACCACTGGCGGCACTGCCCCTCGCACGCGCAGCACGCGCGAGTGGCAGGCGGCCGATGCGGCGCATTACCTGCACCCCTTCACCGATTTCAAGTCGCTCGCCGAGAAAGGCACGCGCGTGATCGTGCGCGGTGAAGACATCTACGTCTGGGACAGCGAGGGCGAGAAGATCCTCGACGCGATGTCGGGCCTGTGGTGCATGAACGTGGGCTACGGCCGGCGCGAGCTCATCGATGCGGCCACCGATCAGCTCGAGCGCCTGCCCTTCTACAACTCGTTTTTCCAGACCACCACCCAGCCGGCCATCGAGCTGGCCGAATTGCTGGCCGAAGTGACGCCGCCGCCGTTCAGGCACGTGTTCTTCACCAACTCGGGTTCGGAGGGCAACGACACCATCGTGCGCATGGTGCGTCGCTACTGGGAGATCGCAGGTCAGCCGCAGCGCCAGGTGATCATCAGTCGGCGCAACGCTTATCACGGCTCCACCATGGCCGCAGCCTCGCTGGGCGGCATGCCGGGCATGCACGCGCAAGGCGGGCTGCCGATCCCCGGCATCGAGCACATCGAGCAGCCATGCTGGTTCGAGCTGGGAAAGGCGATGACCCGTGACGATTTCGGGCTCAAGGCCGCGGACTGGCTGGAACAAAAGATCATGGAACTGGGCCCGCAGAACGTGGCGGCCTTCATCGGCGAGCCGGTGCAAGGCGCCGGTGGCGTGGTGGTGCCGCCGGACAGCTACTGGCCGGAGATCCAGCGCATCTGCGACCGCCACGGCATCCTGCTGGTCTCTGATGAGGTGATCTGCGGCTTCGGCCGCACGGGGCAGTGGTTCGGCTGCGAGACCTTCGGCTTCCGCCCTGACCTGATGACGTTTGCCAAGGGCGTGACCTCAGGTTATGTGCCGATGGGCGGCGTGATGGTGGGCGATCGCGTGGCCCGTGCGCTCATCGACGAGGGCGGCGAGTTCCACCACGGTTTCACGTACAGCGGCCATCCGGTGGCCTGCGCCGTAGCCATTGCAAACATCAGGCTCATCCAGCGCGAGGGGCTGGTCGAGCGGGTGCGCGAGGAGCTGGGGCCGCATCTTGCGCAGTGCTTCGATGATCTGGCCGGGCATCCGCTGGTGGGCGAGGTGCAAAGCTGCGGAATGATGGGTGCGCTGCAACTGGTGCGCAACGCGGCCAGCGGTGAAACTTTCGACCCGAGCCTCGAAGTGGGCATGGTGTGCCGCGGGCACTGCTTCTCGAACGGCTTGATCATGCGCGCCGTGGGCGACCGCATGATCGTGGCGCCTCCGCTTTGCATGACGACAGCGCAGATCGATGAAATGGTGGCGTTGATCCGGCGCTGCCTGGACCTCACCCTGGAAGATGTGAAGCGGCAGGGGTGGAAGTAATTTCCAAGGAGTTGGCGATGAACACCCCCATCGACTGGCGCGCCCGCGCCACCACCCTGCCCTTCGACGGCCGTGCCTTCATCGACGGGCAGCGCTTGCCCGCCCATGCGGGCGAGACCTTCGACTGCATCTCCCCCATCGACGGCTGCGTACTCACCCAGGTGGCGCGCGGACGCGCCGCCGATGTCGATGCGGCCGTGTCCGCCGCTCGACGCTCCTTCGCCGACGGGCGGTGGGCACACCAGTCGCCGGCGCAACGCAAGCGCGTGCTCCAGCGGTTCGCCGAGAACATCGTGGCCGCCCGTGAAGAACTCGCGCTGCTGGAAACGCTGGACATGGGCAAGCCTGTGCAACAAAGCCTGCAGGTCGACGTGGCCGCCACCGCGCGGACCATTGCCTGGTATGCCGAGGCCGTCGACAAGGTCTACGGCGAGGTGGCGCCCACGCCACGCAGCGCACTGGCACTCATCACACGCGAGCCCGTGGGTGTGGTCGGCGCCATCGTGCCGTGGAACTACCCCATGGTCATGGCGAGCTGGAAGCTGGGCCCCGCGCTCGCTGCGGGCAACAGCGTAGTGCTCAAACCCAGCGAGAAATCGCCGCTCACTGCTTTACGGCTGGCCGAGCTCGCGGTGCAAGCGGGCCTGCCAGAAGGCGTGTTCAACGTGGTTCCGGGCTATGGCCACGAGGCTGGCGAGGCGCTTGCCCTGCACATGGACGTGGACGCGGTGGGCTTCACCGGCTCCACCCGCGTAGGCCGGCGCATGCTGGAGTACGCCGGACGCAGCAACCTGAAGCGTGTCTACAACGAGCTCGGCGGCAAGTCGGCTTTCGTGGTGTTCGATGACTTCGGCGACTTGCCCCGTGCCGCGCGCACCGTGGCGGCCAGCATGTTCTACAACCAAGGCGAGAGCTGCAACGCGCCTTCACGGGTCTTCGTTCACGAGCGCATCGCCGACGACTTCGTGCACATCGTGGCTGGCGAGGCGCCGAAGTACCAGCCGGCCGACCCACTTTCGGGCAGCGCCCCGATGGGCGCCATCGTTGACCAGGTCCAACTTGACACGGTGCTCGGCTACATCGAGGCCGGCCGCAATGAAGGCGCTCGGGCCGTCACGGGCGGCCGGCGCGCGCACGAGGCCAGCGGCGGCTTCTTCGTGGAGCCCACGGTGTTCGACGGCGTGCGCAACGACATGCGGATCGCCCGCGAAGAGATCTTCGGTCCGGTGCTCTCGGTGATCCGCTTTGCCGACGAAGCGCAGGCTGTGTCGATGGCCAACGACACGCCCTTCGGCCTGCAGGCGAGCGTGTGGAGCGACAACATCAACCGCGCCCACCGCGTGGCGCGGTCGTTGCGCGCGGGCACCGTGCACGTGAACCAGTACGACGAGGACGACATCACCGTGCCCTTTGGCGGCTACAAGCAAAGCGGCAACGGCCGCGACAAGTCGCTGCACGCCTTCGACAAGTACACGGAGCTGAAGACGACCTGGGTGCGGATCGACTGCTGACGGCTGTGTCGATGCCCCCAAACGACGCCGCGCGAGGACTAGCCGCTCTTGGAACTTCTGCGACACCCACATTTCTGAGCTGCCTACGCGGCAGTGAACGTTTAGCGCGTCAACTTTGCAGCCGCTGGCGATTTCTGAGCTGCCTACGCGGCAGTGAACCCGCAGCCTCTCCACCTTGCTGTAGGGAGCTTTCTGAGCTGCCTACGCGGCAGTGAACCGAAGGATGAGCCCGTGCGGAATCGCGCCTATCTTTCTGAGCTGCCTACGCGGCAGTGAACCCTGACGGAATGCTGGCCAAGTGCGGTGGTCCTTTCTGAGCTGCCTACGCGGCAGTGAACGATTCCAGAACGCTGACCGTCGCGTCAGTAGATTTCCGAGCTGCCTACGCGGCAGTGAACCTACATCAGCACGCACAGCCGCGTCGAGCCGTTTTCTGAGCTGCCTACGCGGCAGTGAACCCGGGGCTTCCAGGCGTCTGAGATTTGTGGTTTTTCTGAGCTGCCTACGCGGCAGTGAACCGACGTCTAGGGTGTTCATGCGACCGCCACGATTTCTGAGCTGCCTACGCGGCAGTGAACGGCACACAAGAAACCTTCAACGGGACTCGTGAATTTCTGAGCTGCCTACGCGGCAGTGAACATGTCCTGGCGCGCGACGAACTCTGTCGCCATTTTCTGAGCTGCCTACGCGGCAGTGAACCGCTCCAGCGCGCGGTGGGCGAGACCGTTGACTTTCTGAGCTGCCTACGCGGCAGTGAACTTGCTGGGCGCGGCGAGGTGTTCCTGCCTGATTTTCTGAGCTGCCTACGCGGCAGTGAACCACGATTTCGCTGTGTTCGCCGCTTTCGCGGCTTTCTGAGCTGCCTACGCGGCAGTGAACGTGTGGGCCTCGGTGAAGTGCAGCAACCGAGCTTTCTGAGCTGCCTACGCGGCAGTGAACAAGGACTCATGCGTACTGCTGCACCTCGTGATTTTCTGAGCTGCCTACGCGGCAGTGAACTTGCGCAAGGCCGCGGCGGGTGATCTGCGACGTTTCTGAGCTGCCTACGCGGCAGTGAACATCACGAACGTGCGGCAGGCACTGTGCGATCTATTTCTGAGCTGCCTACGCGGCAGTGAACATCGCGCAGGCGGCGCGGCTCTGGGCGGGTGGGTTTCTGAGCTGCCTACGCGGCAGTGAACCGAGTTCCCGCTCTGCAATCAAGGAGGCTCACTTTCTGAGCTGCCTACGCGGCAGTGAACGCGGCGCTGCTGGCTGCGTTGATCTTGGCTGATTTCTGAACTGCCTACGCGGCAGTGAACGCGCATCCCTATGCATCGCCGGCGCGACTCGATTTTCTGAGCTGCCTACGCGGCAGTGAACGTTCAGGTTCATGGATTCACCATTCGTTCAAGTTTCTGAGCTGCCTACGCGGCAGTGAACTTGAAGCTGCGCCATGTAGCCGGTCCCCATGATTTCTGAGCTGCCTACGCGGCAGTGAACGCAATGTAGGTCGGTGCTCGCTTCGTTGTCAATTTCTGAGCTGCCTACGCGGCAGTGAACGGCGACAGCGCAAAGCTCGAACTGTCCGGCAATTTCTGAGCTGCCTACGCGGCAGTGAACTTACGGGCCTCCAGTGCTGTCTGCTTGCTCACTTTCTGAGCTGCCTACGCGGCAGTGAACCTGCCCATCGCTGGCGGACTCCAGGCCAGTGGTTTCTGAGCTGCCTACGCGGCAGTGAACATTGGGCGCCATGCCTCATCGACACGCGCATATTTCTGAGCTGCCTACGCGGCAGTGAACGCGGGGGCGTGCGGGGCAACACCATCATGTGGTTTTCTGAGCTGCCTACGCGGCAGTGAACAGCCTGCTGGGGCGTTTCCCCACGGGTTGACGTTTTCTGAGCTGCCTACGCGGCAGTGAACGATCTACGCCAGGGCGCCAGAGGTGTCCGAATTTTCTGAGCTGCCTACGCGGCAGTGAACTGCACTCAGAGCTGATTGCTCGGCTGGAGTGCTTTCTGAGCTGCCTACGCGGCAGTGAACTGAGCCCCACCGTCGCGCCAGGTGGGCAGCCATTTCTGAGCTGCCTACGCGGCAGTGAACGGATCTGCGGTCGCGTCCGGGGCTCTAGTGGTTTTCTGAGCTGCCTACGCGGCAGTGAACCCGCAATGCGGTATCGACTTCCGGGCGCTGCTTTTCTGAGCTGCCTACGCGGCAGTGAACCCGGGGTCCAGCACGACGACTCGCTTTGCCCATTTCTGAGCTGCCTACGCGGCAGTGAACACGGCCAGCAGCGCGACGGCGCCGATGAGAACTTTCTGAGCTGCCTACGCGGCAGTGAACGCCGATGCCGTCAACCGCGGTGACGACCCCGATTTCTGAGCTGCCTACGCGGCAGTGAACGGTGGTGGCTTTATGGGCGGACCTTGCCGTGTTTTCTGAGCTGCCTACGCGGCAGTGAACGCCCAGAGTTTTCACAGGTGTGATTAGCGCATTTTCTGAGCTGCCTACGCGGCAGTGAACGTGTGCCAGCGTGGCATGCAGCTTGGGTGGATTTTCTGAGCTGCCTACGCGGCAGTGAACCTCTGTCGGAGTCGACCGGCTATTCCGTGGGATTTCTGAGCTGCCTACGCGGCAGTGAACGAACTGCACGTTTGCCCGCGATGTGTTTCGACTTTCTGAGCTGCCTACGCGGCAGTGAACTTCCACTCGACTCGCGAAAAACTGCTCTCCGTTTTCTGAGCTGCCTACGCGGCAGTGAACCTCTCCAGCGTGCGTGCAAGTGAGTCGCGGTATTTCTGAGCTGCCTACGCGGCAGTGAACGAAAAAGCCCGCCGAAGGGGCGGGCTTTAGATTTTCTGAGCTGCCTACGCGGCAGTGAACCCCTAGATAGCCACGAGCAACGTCTGGGTTGCTTTCTGAGCTGCCTACGCGGCAGTGAACCATGAACGCAATCATTCGCCTCGCCCACTGCTGTTTCTGAGCTGCCTACGCGGCAGTGAACTTGCGGATCGCGAGCGCCGCCTTGTCGTCAGTTTTCTGAGCTGCCTACGCGGCAGTGAACAGGCGATGAGCAATGAGCGCCTACCTCTCCTGTTTCTGAGCTGCCTACGCGGCAGTGAACGGATTGCTCAAGCGATTCGCCGATGCGAGTCATTTCTGAGCTGCCTACGCGGCAGTGAACCTCGCGCGTTGGCACCTTGTGCGTGACCTGGTTTTCTGAGCTGCCTACGCGGCAGTGAACATCACGCGCAGGGTTCGGGTCAGGACTCGCATTTTCTGAGCTGCCTACGCGGCAGTGAACTGACGGGGCGTCAGCTGCGGTTCCTGGGTGTCTTTCTGAGCTGCCTACGCGGCAGTGAACGCGCACCAAGCCCGTCTCTACCTCGATGTCATTTTCTGAGCTGCCTACGCGGCAGTGAACATGTCGGCTACCAACTTCTCGCGCTCCTGCGCTTTTCTGAGCTGCCTACGCGGCAGTGAACAGCTCTGCGATGGCTGCTTGTGCTTCTTCGATTTTCTGAGCTGCCTACGCGGCAGTGAACGATGCGAATCGCCGTGCCGAAGGGCACTGCCGTTTCTGAGCTGCCTACGCGGCAGTGAACTAGACCAGCCTCTCGGGCGAAGCCAAGCAATTCCTACTGATTGGCCAGATAACCTGCGTTCAACCCTTTTTTGATGAGGTGACACAAGGCCACGACGTATCAAGCACTTACGCCGCCCCCTTCGAAAAGGGTCAGAACCAAGGGATCGTGCAAGTGTTGCTCAGCCCATAGGCGTTGAACTGCGCCGTCTGCCGCGCAGCAGAGACCGGCTCACTCAGTTGCAGAAAGAGCCGAAAGCGCTGGCCGGTGCTGGCACTGGCAACCGAGACGAACGGGAGCTTTAGCCGCTCGGCGGCGCAGTCGGGTACCGCTGCTCGCGCCTCATCCTCGGTGAACCGATGCCGCCGCATCTGCCGGCGGCGCAGTCGTTCGGGGCTGCTCTTGGCTTGGATGCGCCGAAGGCGTCGATGCTCGACGTTCGCTGGCACCTCAAAAATGGACGCCACCGCCACATGGTCGCGCATGCCTTGCAGCCAGTCGTGGGCCATCAGCCTATCGAGGTCCGATGCCGGCCCGAGCAGGCGTAGCGTGGTGCCCAGGTCCGGCGGCGATAGGCAGTAGCCGGGGAATGCCACGCCCACCGTGATCATGCCGTTCTGCACCAAGGCCTTGTGCAGCTTGGCGTACAACGCGGCCATCAACTGGTGTGCAGCGAACTCAAGATCAGGCCGGATGCGGATGTCGACGTAGTACCACATGGCGTCACGCTGCCTCGCCGAATACGCCGCCGCGGATCACCGTGGCCACCACGAAATGCTGTTGCTCCAGCGTTGGCGCCTTGTCTTTGAGAATCCAGGCGTCCAGCAGGTTGTAAAAGTCGAGCTTGTCTTTGGGTTGCCGATAGGCCCTGCCTTGCGTGGTCACGGAGCCATACGGCTCCACGGCGATAGGACCGTTCTCGTCGGCGCTGGGGTACCAAGTGTCAATGGTGCGCAGCGCGTTGCCGACCTTCTGCGAGTGGATCGCCGCAACAGCCCTCTCGCGTTCGCCCACGGCATACAAGGTCTTGCTCTTGGCGCCACGGCCGCGCTCCAGAATCAGCTCCTGCGAGGGGTACACCTCCTGACCGGTGCCTACGCGTGCATAGGCCGTGACCTGCAGCAGCACGTGGGCGCGCCCTGACAAGCCTGATTCGATCAGCGACGCCAGCGCGTTTAACGCCTGGGTATCGTCGGCCGGGGCATTGAGGTCGCGCAAGGAGTGGTTCAGCGCCTGGAAGGCCCACTGCGCGGCGGCCTGCCCTTCGCGCAGGTGCGCCACTTGCACCTCCACCTGCTCGGCGCCGATCCGGTTGCGCCACAAGAAGCGGGCGTTGGCCAAGTTGGCTGCATAGCGCCGCGCCAGCTCACCCAGGCCGCTCTGCTGCACGTAGGCGCCCACGGTGGCGACAAGCTTCTTGCGATAGTCGGCATCGTTGCAGGCCGAAGGCTCCCCCACGCCGCCCAGCACGCGCAGCGTGAACTGCACCTTCAGCGTGTCCGCTCCCAGCGGCAGGGCGGCAACATCCACCGTTTGCAGGTTCGGATTCGCGATGTCGGCATCGAGTTTTGCGGGGTCCTGGTCTTTGGTCTTCCGGCGATTGGAGATGGTGCCGCGTACGGACTTCTCCTGCAGGCGCACGGGTTGCCAATTGCTGGCGGCATCGCGCTGGTGCCAGTTTCCGGCGAAAAACAAGGCATCGGATGGATCGAGCTTGCGCTCGAAAGCAAGGACAGAGGCGGTCTTGAGGTTGTCGTTAGCCATGATGGTTTTCTTTCCCTGAGGTTCAGTTGAAGTCGGATTCCCACTCGGCCTCGGCGGCCACGGGGCGATAGTCGTTGCGGCAGCGGTACAGCCCTGCTTGCGGCTGGCCGCTGGCGTACCAAAGCAGTTCCTGGGGCGCGTAAAGGCGGTGCGGGCTGATCCACTCGCCCACGGAGAACAAGCTCTCGACAAAGCGGAAAGGCGTGGTCGCATCGCGTGTGTTGGCGACGGTGCCCGGGGCATGCACATCGCCCAACGCGCCGTAACCCACGGGAATCGGGACGATCCAGCCCAACCCCTTCCGGTCGTGCTTCCAGGCCTTTTCGCGTTCCTCGCGGGTGTCGTTCTCCGGCGCGTGGTAGCGCCAGTCGATGCGCGCCAGCGAAAGCCAAGCGTCCAGCCTTGTCGTCGTAGCGTCTTGCGCCTGCATCGCCTCGTAGCGTTGCGCCAGCAAGTCGTCTCGCGCCACCAAGGCAAAGCCGGGCAGCAGGCGTGTACGGGCCTTGCGGAATTCGGCCAGGCTGTCCTCCTCACTGCCAGTGAGGCTTACGACAAAAGGTTCATGGCGCCGGCGCAGCGGCTGTGTGGGCGGTAGCAGCGTGCCGCCGGCGACGCGCAACGCGGCCATGAGTTCGGCCACTGTGCGCACATCTTCGGCAGGGCTGTCCGGCTCGCGCAGCCAACGATCGCTCTGCACAGCCAACACCAGGCTGAGCGTGAGGTGGATACGGCCCTCTTCGACGATCGCGGCGGTGCTGCCGTCTTTGTCCACCGGGTTGCGGGTGAGGCGGAAAGCTTTTGCGAAGGCATCGTCCGTCACCAGTTCCTGGTGGTCGTGGCAAACCACGCCCACCGCCCTGAGGCGCAAGTCCAGCCCCGCCGAGCGGGTCTTTCGCTCCAGCGCCCACATCAAGCCCAGAAAAGCAGTGACAGCTGGAAAGCCATGCGTCAGCGGGCTGGACACTGCGTTGGCGTTCTGCACGCGCAGCCGCGGCAGCACGAGGAGGTGCGTGAAATCGGGGCACTCGCTCATTGCCCGCCTCCGGCACGGCGCTGCACGGGCAGCGACCAAGCAGCGTCCACAATCGCCTGCCGTGCCCAATGCCGGTATTCGGCCTCACTCACCGCGACCAACCCGGCATCGTGCAGCCGCGCATTAACCCAATTGGCAAAGCGGCCGGCCACTTCATCAGGCCATTGCCCGAAGGTGTAGGCGGCGTTGAAGGCCAGATCGTCGGCCAGGTGCTCGTCACGCGGCGGCCGATCCGTGCGCCCAGGATCCAGCCAGAGCTGTTCGCACTGGGGAAGCTCGCAGTTCGGGTCGCGTGTCCAGCCAGGTTCGTGGGTGTCTTGCACGTTGGCGGCGAAGGCTGCCAGTCGCGCGCCCAGGGCCTGCTCAATGCCTTTGCGCTTCTGCCGCATCGGCTCCGTTGGATCAGGGTTGGTGAGCAGGAACGCCGCCAGTTGATTGACCAAGTCACGCACCTCCGGTTGCCAACCAAACTGCTCCACGGCCGACTCTTGCCCCAGCAGGCGAATTGCACGTGCTCGCGTCCAGCGCGGCGGCAGGGAGGCGAGCAGGTAGTTGACGCCACCACGCTCACTGTTGAGCTGGGAAATGTTTTGCGGCTTGGTGCCGCCCAGCTTGCGCGTGACCAGGTTGGGGTAGTTGCGGTAGGTGCCGTCGAACGGCTGCTTGTCACGCCGCGCCTGGCGCGCGGTCTTGTTCAACTCGCCAAAACGGGCGTCCTGAATCTCGGCATGTACCGCGTGCGCCAAGGTGCTGGAGAAGAGTGGCTGTAGCAGGTGGTACTGGGCGTCGTCGGCCGGGTCGTCGCCTACCAACCAGTACATCTGCTTGGCGGCTTCGTGCGTGGCGGGCCGTATGTCGTCGCGCACGAGGTTGGAGAAGGTCGCCATCCAGGCTTCGGCGGTGGCTTCGTCATCGTGCAGGGCTTGGCGCAGGTCGGCATCGCGAGCCTGCATCCAGTCCAGCAGACGCCGGCCTTCGATTTCGACCTTCAGGAACTTGAACACATCCAGCGCGGCCGCATTGCCCACCACGTCTTCGGCGTAGGTGCTGCCCAGCACGTGGGTGCCGATCTCGGCGTGTGCCGGCAATTCGTCAGGCGGCACGTGCAGGCTGCTGCCGCGCGCATCCGGATGCGTAGCCTTGAGCACATGGGTTACGGCCTGGATTTGACTGACCCGCCGCGCCGCATCGGCCAGCCAGGTTCCATAGTCATATTTGGACGCTGCCTCCTCCTTGCCCTTCAACTTGGCTTCTCGTCGCGCGTCGATGAATGCGGCGATAGCCAGGCGGAAGGTTTCCGATCGCGGTGTACGTTGGGTTGTTGTTGTCACGAGGATCCTTCCAAGTGGTGCCCATACGGGCCATGTAAGGCGATTTGCAATCACCCCCGGATGCGATGCATCGCATCCGGGGGTCCTTTACGGTCAGGGGATTCTTGTCGTCGGTCGCCCCGCCGTCAAGACCGTTGTACTCTGCGGTTAGTCACGTACACTGTTAGCACTGCCGAAATGGCAGCTCAGAAAGTTGTTCTCTGGGGTTTTCTCCCGACTCTCGACTGCCGGATAGGCAGCCTTCCCGTGGCCAGACCATCAGCCACGGGCAAATCCCAACCAGGGGTGGTACGTCCACCCCTGGTCGCTCTTCATTACCTCCACCACGGCGAACCTCTCCGCGCATTCGCGCAAGGACCTGTCTAGATGCTCAGCTTGGGCGACGAGCAGGGCCAGCAGATCGTGTTCTCCCCAAGGCTGGATGCGCGCCCCCAATGCCAATGTCGCGTCGTGTCTCATGCCCCTCAGGTGGTCGATGGGCACGTAGAGCCTGCCGTCGCGCCGAGTGGCCTGCTCTTCGATCCGGTGCAACACGAGCCGCTCACCGTCATCGTCGGGGAGGAACGCCAGGGTGACGGTAGAGAGCGTCTGTTCTCGGAATGGCTGCAGTTGCGGCAGCACGCCCGTGAAGGCCGCCTGCGGCAGGCTCCATGCACTGGTAGCGTTGACGTCGTCACCCGTGCGAGGCGTAGCGGGCGAACTCGGCAGCATGCGGTCTGCCATGCGAGCGTGTTCCAGGTCCACCAGACTGCGCTTGGGCTGCCATTCAGCCTGAGGCCGGGGGCGGATACGTGGCAAGGCGGTGATGGTTTCGTATTCCTCGGGCTGCAGCAGTTTGCCCAACCGATGAGCAGCCAGCCGAAAGGGGTGGTCGAGGCGGCCGACTTGCATCTCGAAGCCGGGCCGCACAAAGATCGCCGTCGGCTGACCATCGCGCCCTTTTCCGCTGCGGAACTTGCGCAGGTTGGTGTCGAACACCAGCAAGTTGGGCCTATCGGGCGGGCGGGCTCGGTGGCGTTGCACGCGGCCGGCAAGCTGGATCAACGAGCGCATGGACGAGGGTTCGGCCACCGCCCAATCCGCATCCCAATCACGGCCCACCTCGCACACCGGCGAGGCCAGCACCACAAAGAGCTGGTCCGGCTCAGGGTGCGCGTCCAGCGCGGCGCGGATTTCAGGCAGTCGGTAGACGGACTGCGGATCGCGCCGGTTGAACGCCGCGTCAAGCTGGTGCTCGATGGCCGATCGCTGCAGAAGCGGAAAGCGGGCGTGATAGACGCACAGGTGGATGCGATACCCTTCGGCCGCGCCGAGCGCATACAGCCCGCAGGCCACCTCAAACAGCGGGTCGATGTTGGCCATGCGCACCAAGCCGAAGCTGACCCGCTTGCCGGTGACAGGATCAGTCTCGGCGTGATCGCCGTGCAGGCGAAAGCAGGCCTCACGCAGGTACAACGCGAACTCGGCATGCACTTGCGCCCTTGTCGAGCCCGCAATCTTCAGTGGCAGCAGTTCCGCGCGTCGCAGAGGTTGCGCCTTGCCCAGGCGCACCGCGCGCTGCGCCACGAACTGCGCATGTTGTTCGGCATACCCGGTGCCATCTGCGCAGTGGGCAGTGAGAACGCCGAACTCGTCAGTCCACAAGCACGGCACGATGGCTTGTTCCGCCGCTTGCTCGGGCTGCAGGCTGCCGTGGGCGCCGCGGTTGCGGTGGTACTGCACTCGGCCAGCCCGGTAGGCGCAGAACATGCCTTCGAGCAAGGCTGGCGGCAACGTGGCCGATGAGAGGATGACTCGGGTACCCAGCAGGCCGGCCCAGTAGACCAGGCGCGTGAGGGCGGGCATGTCGTTCAGGTCGTAGTCGTCCAACTCGTCCAGTACGAGATCGCCGCTCATCAGGCGCAACATGGGTGCAATCTGCCGGCCTGCGCGCAGGGCCTCGGTGGCGGGCACCAAGTGATCCACCGTACACACGAGCATCGGAGCGGATAGCAGCCTGCGAATGTTTTTGTCTTCCAGCGCGCGCGACAGCAGGGGATGCCCACTGATGTCGCCTTCGTACAGGACATGGCTGTCCTCTTCGATAAGGTCTTGCGCAGAAGCCGAGCCCATGGCTTCGTGCTGCGCCTCGTAGTACTCGAACAGCTCACGGCTTGCCGAGCCGCCCACGAGGATGGCCAGCTCATCCTCACCGAGGTTCAGATCGACGCGGTAGCTGCGGCCGGTCTGCAGCGTAAGCGTTCGCAGGCCGAGCGCATAGGCGGCACGTAGGCCGCGCTTCTGGTCGGCCAGCGCGTACAGCATGCGCGCATTGGCAAGAGTCTTGCCACAGCCGGTGGAAGCCATGTTGACGATGAAGGCCCCGCGCTCCTGAGCGGCTTGCCGCAGCATGGCCGCCGCGTCGGCGGCCTTGTCCTGCCAGGCAAAGCGCGGATGACCACTGCGTTTGCGCAAACCCTTGTGGTTGGCAAGCGCAGGCAACTCGCGCTCGAAACCAGGCAAGGCGTGGGCTATCAGGCCGGCGTCGCGCGCCACGCCGAGCAGATGTTCGTCCAGCGGTTGTTTGAGGCACTTGCTGGCGTCCGTATTGGCGTACAGGGTGGTTTGGCCATCCCCCTTGACGCGCCGTGGCGAGCTCGCGGGCAGGGCCGAATAGTGATGGTCTGCCAGCATCAGGCACAGGCGAGCCAGATGCATCGCGTAGGGATTGCCCAGCCACTGCCCAGTGCGATGGGGGCGCAACACCAGCAGCTTGCGCGCCAAGCGTGCCGCCTGCGCACGCCACGTGGCCGCCATCGTGGGCAATGGCCCGGCCGGGTCCCAATAGGGCTGAAGAACCCTCGTATCGGCAGCCGAATGCCGGAGTTCGTTCCAGTCATGCGCCACGAGGGACAGTGGATCCTCCAGCCAAACCGGGTTGAAGTGGCGCGGGCGCCTGCCGAGCCAACCCTGGGCGCCGTCATCGTTCAACACCGGCACCACCGGCAGGCGGTGATGCGTGACCACCAGCCAGGCGACGGCTGCGGCCAGCGGCGGCAGCGTACGAAACGGATAAGGGTCCCGTGCGTCGAGTCCGTCGCGCTCGTACCGGCCCATGGCCGTCCATGCGCTCTCGTCGGCTGCGTCCGGGTCGGCGAGGCGTGTCAGCCAACCTTCATCGTCATCGTGACCCACGAAGGCCTGGAACAGCCGCAACGAGACCCATTCGTGCCGATAGAGGTTTCGCTCCGAGCGTTGGCCGCGCAGACGCTCCTGGAAGGCCACTGAAGCCTTGCCCAAGTCGTGCAGCAAGGCGGCCAGTTGCGCGAGCAGCCGGATGTCTTCGGCGGTGTGCCAGTCGTTCTCGCGTTCCTGTTGCAGGACGTTGCGCTGCGTGGTGTTCGTCGGCACGGCACCTTGGGCGTTGAACCGCCTCCGGTCGCCCACGACCCAAAGCAACTCGCTGTGGTCGATGCCGCGAATCCAGTGGCAGGCCACTGCGGTGTTCTTGCGTGCCGTCTTGCGCAGCAAGCGGCGCAAGGTGTCGAGGCCGTCTTGCGTGATGGCGGTTTGCCAGGTGCGGTCGCCACAGCGTTCGGCAAACTGGTCGAGGATGCGACGGGTCTCGGTCAGGGCACGCTTGTCGCATTGGGACACCAGCAACACGTTCACTCTGTCACTCCGTCGCGCTGCCCGGCGTCATCCCGCGCAATCCGGCCGAAGGCGAGAGCTGTGGCCTTCACCGTGTCGATCATGAAGTCAAGCGCCTCGGTGCGGGTGAGTACGTCGATGCAAGCGTGGCGAAACTCCTGTTCGCTGTGCCCACCCTGCGCCGAGGCAAAGGCCAGCGGCAGGATCACGGCGTCCTTTACCAAGTCCGCCACATCAAACACCAACCCGCCGCGCCGCGTCTTGCCGTGCAACACCGCCAACCCGTGCGGCAGGCCCAGCACCCAGGCGGCCGTAGCCCCCAGCCCGTAGGCCAGATAGTTGCCATGGTCGAGAAACTGGTTGGCCATGTCGCCACTCTCGCCCCGCTTGGCGCGGGTGAACTCGCCATAGCCAGTTGCCAGGCAAGCGAATCGGTAAAGCCGCTTGGTCAGCCGCGCTTCTTCCGTCAGCAGCGTTGCCGAATCCGGCGCTGCAGCCATCGAGCGGGCTGCCGATGCCAAGGCTTCTTCCAGAGCCGACAAGTCGGGCTGAAAGCCCCGGTCCTTCAGTGCCCTGCTGCCCCACTGTTGACGAATGCGGGTCAGGCGGGCTTGTTGGAACGACTTGGCGGCCTGCAGCCGCAGAGCATCATCGAACCAGAACCGCACCCAGTGCTGCAAATATTCGGTGGGACGGCATTCGCTCTGCGGAGAAAGCCATGCCACTTCCAGAATCTGGTCGGTGCCAGCGAACAATGGGGCCACCGCCGCCGCAGAAGCCCAGCATCACGCCAGCTTTGGCCAGCTCTCGCACAGCGGCCTGGGTGACCGAGGTGCCGGTCCCCAGCAGGAGTGTCGTGGTGTTGGCGATGGGGATGTTCCAGTACAACGACTGCTTGCCCTCCTCCGTCACGGCCGCCGTTTACGAGAACGCGGCAGTGTTCAAGGTAGTAGAGGTTTGCTCGTTTGGAGTGGAGGATCGTCTTGAGGTCTGATGGGGGGAGAACGTCCATTCCTGTTGTTTCCTTGACAGACCGACTTGCCTGGTGCGGGGTGCTCAGCGCATCGGCTCTGTGAGCTGCCCCCGGATCTCGCTCTCGCAGGTCCGATGGTAAGCATCAACGTCAGAGCCCTGTCGGCCCGTGCACTGACCGTAAGCGCGAAGACCTTGCAGAAGGTCTGCGCCCCTAAGCATCAGCTAAGGCTGGGCCACGATAGTGCTCCCAGGCCGGTCGTTCGACCGGTCCTCATTCAAGGAGCACCCTCATGAACTCATCCATCCGCGCTCTCTTCGTTGCAGCAGCCCTGGCCGGCGTGAGCGCCCTGTCGTTCGCCGCCGATGGCGCGCAAATGGCACAGGCCGCCACCACCACCGAGCAGGCGCAACCGACTCAGCCGGCCGCGTCGCCCGCGGCACGCAAGACCGTGAAGAAGGCCGGCGCGAAAAAGACAACCAAGCGCGCCGCCAAGCCCGCCAAGGCCGCGTCGGCGTCCTGAGACCTGAGGGCTTTCTCCCGCTGAAGCCGGCCGGCGTGTCATGCGCCGGCCGTTCACGCATTTCGAACCCGGGCGCACCGGGATCCCTCACTACACTGCGCCATCCCCGCCCCCGCGCTTGATCCGTGAGAGTCCTGCTTGTCGAAGACGACGCGATGATTGGCGACGCGGTTCGCGTAGGTCTCTCGCGCGCCGGTATCAAGGTCGACTGGGTGCGCGACGGGGCTGCCGGCCTCGCGGCAGCGAGCAGCGACCCCTTCGCGGCCGTGCTGCTCGATCTCGGTTTGCCCACACGCGATGGCCTTCAGGTGCTGCGCGAGCTGCGCGCCCGCTGCTGCACGGTCCCGGTCATCGTCATCACGGCGCGCGATGGCGTCGAGGATCGCATCGCCGGTCTTGACGCCGGCGCCGATGATTACGTCGTCAAGCCCTTCGATGTGGACGAACTCGCCGCCCGGCTGCGTGCCGTGGCGCGACGGCACCAGGGCCGCGCCGAGCCGGGGCTGCAGGCGGCCGGCATCCGCCTCGATCCGGCCAGCCGCGAGGTGTCGGTCGACGGTGAGCTGGTCATGCTTTCGGGGCGCGAGTTCGCGCTGCTGGAGCTGCTGATGCGCCGCCCCGGGCTGCCGCTGTCGCGAGCCCAGATCGAGGAGCAGCTTCTCGGCTGGGGCGAAGAGGTGTGCAGCAATGCGGTCGAGGTGCAGATCCACCACCTGCGCCGCAAAATCGGCGCGGGCCGCATCCACAACATCCGCGGCGTCGGCTACTTCGTGCCCAAGTCGTGATCCTTTCGATCGAGGCCCGGCTCAAATGGCGTCTGCTGGCCGGAAGTTTGGCCTTGAGCGTCTTGCTGGCGCTGACGGCGTGGTATTGGGTCGGGCAGCAAGTGCGCGACCTGCTGGACTACCAGCTGGAACAGGTGGCACGCGCGCTCGTCGACCACGATTTCGGCCGATCCACCGACCTGGCGGTCGACGACCCGGCCATGCACCTCGACATCGCCGTGCGCGACAGCGATGGCCGGTTGCTGTACCGCTCCAACCCCGAGCTGGAGCTGCTCCCCGATACCCCGCCCGGCTTCTCTCGCGTCAAAAGCGGCACCCAAGGTGACGCGGTCTTGCTGCGGCTGTTCACCCTGCGCAGCGGGAGCCGGATCATCCAGGTGGCCCATCCACTGTCCCTGCGCCAGGAACTGGCGCGCGACGCCGGGCTCGAGATCCTGGCGCCCACGCTGCTCGGCACGGCGGCACTGTCGCTGCTGATCGTGCTCACGGTGCGGCGCTCGCTCGCGTCCTTGCGCGAGCTGAGCCGCGAGCTTTCGCAGCGCGGCGCGGATTCGCTGGCCCCCATCGTGCTGCCCCATGCACCGGCGGAACTGCAGGCGCCGCTGGCCATGCTCAATGCCTTGCTCGAGCGCCTGCATGCCAGCTTGCTGCTGCACCGGCAGTTCGTGGCCGATGCAGCCCACGAGCTGCGCACGCCTCTCGCAGCGGTGCGGCTGCAGGCCGGCAACGTGGCACGCGCGGCCCACGATGCCGAACGCGAGGCTGCGCTGCGACATCTCAACGCGGGCATCGAACGCGTGCAGCACCTGGTGCAGCAACTGCTTCAACTCGCCCGGCTGGAGGCTTCAGCCGGCTTGCGACGAGAGCCTGTGGAACTGGGCGCGCTGGCCCGGGAATGCCTCGTCGACCATGCCGCCCAGGCTGCCGCCCGTGACATGGAACTGGCGCTCGAAGCGGCGCAGCCGGCATGGATCAACGCCGATGCCCACGCCGTGCGTTCGCTGCTGGACAACCTGGTGGGCAACGCTCTCAAGTACTCGCCTGCCGGCACGCCGGTGGTGGTGTCGATCCAGGGCGAGCCGGCGGGCGTGGCCCTGTCGGTGCGCGACCAGGGGCCGGGCATCGCCGCTGCGGCGCGCGAGCGCGTGCTGGAGCGCTTCTACCGCCACGGCGACCACGAGCAGCCCGGCAGCGGGCTCGGGCTTGCCATCGCGGCCGAGGCCGCCCGTCAACACGATTCACGGTTGGAGCTGCTCACTCCGGACGACGGGCCGGGGCTTGAGGCGCGGGTGGTGTTTCCGGCGCCGGCTCATGCTGCCGGCTGAAGCCGTCAGTCCGGCGATGAAGCCGCCGGGGCTGGCGGCGTCACCGGCTTCTTTTCCCGCGTGGCCATCAGTCGGGGAAGCAATTGGTTCCACGCGTCCACCAACGCCGCGGCCACTGGCTTGGCTTGCGGCGAATCCAGCCAGCCGCCCTGCAGCGCGAGCAGGCCGCCGCCCAGCGCGATGCTGGCTGTGCCCGTGGTGTCCTGCGTCCCGCGCCCGAATGATGCGGCGACGATCTCGCTGGTACGTGCATCGATGGCGCTTATGACGACCAACGCCTCGCGGCTGCGTGTCTCCAGGCCCACGCCGCCGAGCAGGTTGCCGAACACGGCCCCCAAGGCGCCCTTGCTGCCGCCGGTCTGCTCCGCGAACACGATTTCGGCACGGATCACGTAGTCGGCAGCCGTCATCGCGGCCATCTGCCGGGCCCGCTCCTGACCTTGCTGCTCGCGGATCTTGATCTCGTACTCGAGCGCCGCGAAGCCGGCGCCGCGCTCGACCACGGCGAAGCAGCGCGTCACCATCAGCAGCTGGCGCACCAGCGGCGCCATCGAGCGAGGAAGCCCCGCGGAGCTGAGCGCCTGGGCGTTGGTGTCGGCTTCCGTGATGGCCGCCGCGCCCACGCGGTCGCTGCAGCGGGCGATGCGATCGGCGCCACTGGCGATGTAGACGTCGCTCGCACCGCCGCTGGTCGTCCTGTCGCTCGCACAGGAGGCGAGCACCACGGCGAGAGCCACGGCAGCGATGTGCGAGCGAGCGACGCGCTTCACGCCTGCTCTATCTGCGCCCCGGGGAAGGCGCCGAAACTCGAATTGGCGGCGAGACGATCGCGCAGGTGCGCCATGCTCTGCGGCTCGCTCATGAGCCGCATGCGGTCTGCCGGCGAGATGGCCTCCGCGTCGTGGGCGTGCAGCACGTTCTGCACGAGCCGGCGGCGGGAGCGCCCACGCATGCCCACCACGGTGTTGCGCATGCCCATCGACTTGCGGACCACCTCGAAGAGCCACGGGTCGGTGATCACGTCGGGCCATGATGGCGCGGGCCTCACCCAGCGGGCATGGGCCGTGGCCCGGCGCAGCACGGCGGGGGGGCGTGACTCTTCAGGAATGGCGAGTACGCGCCCACGGAACAGCGCACAGCCCAGGCGCGCTTGGCTGGTCAGCACAGCCAATGGCACCGCCAGCAGCAGCGGCATGGCGATGGGCAGCAGCCACACGCCAACGCTCGCATCCGTGGACATCACCCAGCCCAGCAGCCCGGCGACGAGAGCGCCAAGCACCGCGAAGCGCCGGGTGGCATCGCCCCATCCCACAGCCGTGGCGTCGCGCGGTGGCGAGCGCCATTCGAGTCGCATGCCGGTGAGTGCCCCGAACACGAACACACTGTGGGCAATCATGCGCACCGGCGCCTGCAGCGCGGACAGTGCGCCTTCGAGCACCACTCCCTTGAGCAGCGCGACCGCCCCGCCGTACTGAGCCAACTCTCCGCGCCACGCGATGGCCGTCACGCCCAACACGCGCGGCAAGGTGAGCATGGTTAGCGTGCTGGCCCACAGCAGCCCCAATTCGAACGGAACGTCGACGCCCTCCCCGCCGGGCGTGCCCCCTGCAAGCCATGACAGCGCGCCGAGCAGCACGAAGGCCAGCCACAGCGGGGCTGACAGGTAAGACATGGCGCCGGTGGCCAGCATCGCGCGGTGCACGGCATGCAGGCCCGGCTCGGCGATCAGGCGCAGGTTCTGCAGGTTGCCCTGGCACCAGCGCCGATCGCGCTGAAGCTCGGCCAAGAGGTTGGGAGGCTGCTGCTCGTAGCTGCCCGCAAGATCGGACACCAGCCATACGTGGTAGCCGGCACGCCGCATCAGCGCGGCCTCGACGAAGTCGTGCGAGAGGATGTCTTGCGAGCGGCCCCCGGGGCCGCGCAGCGGGGCGAGCGCGCAGTGCTTCATGAACGGCTCGACGCGAATGATGGCGTTGTGCCCCCAGTAGTGCGATTCGCCCAGCTGCCAGTACTGCATGCCGTCGGTGAACAGCCTGCCGGCCACGCGGCCGGCGAACTGCTGCGCACGCGCATGCAGCGTCATCAGCCCGCAGGGTCGCGGCGCGGTCTGCACGATGCCGGCGCTCGGATGCGCCTCCATGAGGCGCACCAGCGACAGCAGGCAGTCGCCGGTCATGACGCTGTCGGCATCGAGCACGACCATGTAGCGGTAGTTGCGGCCCCAGCGACGGCAGAAGTCGGCCACGTTGCCCGCCTTGCGGCGCGTGCGGTGCTGCCGCCAGCGGTAGTACACGCGTGCGCCGTCGCCCAACGCATCGCGCAGTTGCCCCCAGGCCGCGAGTTCGGCAGCGCGCACCAGCGGATCGGTGGTGTCGGACAGGAGATAGACGTCGAACAGCCGGGAGGCGCCGGTGGCCGCGAGCGACTCGCAGGTGGCGCGCAGCCCTGCGAAAACGACGGTGACATCTTCATTGCACACCGGCATGACGATGGCCGTGCGGGCATCGTCTTGGATGGGGCGGTGCGCCACGGAGGCGGCTGACAGGGCGTGCCGATCGCCGCGCAATTGCACTGCAAAGCCCATCAGCGCGGTGATGAAGCCGGCGGCAATCCACGCGAAGAGCAGCGTGTACAGGCCGACGACCGCGAAGCCCAGGGCACCGTCATCGCCGCCGACATGGGTGCGGCCGAGCAGGAACGCGGCGGCCAGTGCCGACGCCCCGATGGCGAGCAGCAACGCGCGACGCCGGCGCGCCGCGGTCGCTTCCCAGCCGGTAGGCGCCTCGGTGCGCGTCGGCGCGGGCTCGCCGCGCAGGCGCCGGATGAGAGCGCCCCGCAGGCCGGCGAAGAAGCCGGTCCACGGCTGCGGCACCATCGACGCGCGGCAGATCGGCGGAGAGGGCGCGTCTGCGTGCAAGCCGGCGCCTTTCAGTCGGCTGGTATCACATGGGTCCATGTTTCAGTGAGGGCGTGTTGTTGCTGTTGTTGGAGGAAAGCGCGCAGTTCGACGGGTTGCGCGGGATCGATACGCTGCACACGCAGCGTCATGCGCCAGCCGCCGCGCGCATCGTTGCGGTAGGCATTGCGCTCGACGAGGCGTGCGTTCGGGCCTGGCGTGATGACAGCTTCCACATGTTCGTTGTCCGGCAAGGCGTCCAGTGCGGGGCCGGTGAAGTCGACCACGTACTGGAACTCGCCGGGGCGAAGCGGCGTCATGCCGTGCCCGGCGCGCGACTGTAAGGCCCATCCGTGGGGTGGGCGCTCGGGTTCGTCGCCCTGCCAGACGATGCGGTAGGCGAAATCCAGCGGTTTGCCAGGCTCAGCAAGCTTGTCGGGCACCCAGGCCGCCACGATGTTGTCGTGGGCCTCGTCGGGTGCCGGCAGTTGCAGCAGCTCCACGCGGCCGGCGCCCCAGCGGCCCTCCGGCACCACCCATGCGCTGGGCCGACGTTCGTAGCGGGCTTCCAGGTCTTCGTAGTTCGCAAAGGCGCGGTCGCGCTGCATCAGCCCGAAGCCCCGCAGCTCGCGAGCCTTGAAAGAGGTGGCCAGCGCCCGACCTGGATTGAGCAGCGGACGCCACAGCCATTCGGTTTGGCCCGCCTCATCGAAGGCCAGCATCAGGCCGTCGGAATCGTGCACCTCGGGCCGGAAGTCGCTGCGAGGCGTGGTGTTCTCGCCATGGAGAAACATGCTGGTGAGCGGGGCGATACCCAGCATCGCAACCCGCCCACGCAGAAAGAGGCGCGAACGCACGTGCACCTCGCTGTGCCGCCCCGGAAACAGCGTGAAGGTGTAGGCACCCGTGGCACGTGGCGAGTCGAGCAGCGCGTGGAGGGTGAGCGTGCGTGCGTTCGCCGCGGGGCGCTCGATCCAGAACTCCTTGAAGCGCGGGAACTCCTCGCCGCGGGCGCTGCCGGTGGTGTCGATTGCCAAACCGCGCGCCGAAAGTCCATAGCGCTGGCCTGCCCCGAGGACACGGAAATAGCTCGCCCCGAGGAAGACCGCCAACTCGTCCTTGTAGGCCGGCGTGTTGAGCGCGTGGTGGATGCGGAATCCCGCGTAGCCGAGGTCGGGCCAGGTGTTGGGCGCGAGGCGATTCTTGCCGTAGTGGAAATCCGCGGAATCGAAACGCAGCCGCTTCGGCTCGCCACCGACCACCTCGTGGATGACGACCGGCACTGCGTGCTGGCCGCCGACGTGGAAGAACATCAGCTCGAACGGCAACCCTTCGCGGCGCCACAGCGCCTTGTCCGGACGGAAGCGGATGTCGCGGTACTGGTCGTAGCCGAGCCTCGCCAGTTCAGCGGGCAGCTCGACGGCCGGAGCGCGGTAGGCCGCACGCGCCTCGGCCTGCGCACGGGCGGCCACGTCTTCGAAGCCGAACGCCCGTGCAAGGCTCGGCAAGGCCATGGCCAGGGTGCAACAGGCAGCCGCGAAGCGACGCCAGCCACGCCGGGGAAACATGGAGGTGGCGCTTCGACTTGCCTTGGGGCGCAGCGTGGGCGATTGCGTTCGTGAATGGGCACAGTGCATGGATCGGACGCAGGCGCAACCTCACGCAGACCCGGGCGTTCGAGCCACGCGATGCTTGCCTGTACGGGCTTGTTGGAATGGCGCCCGCCTTGCATACCGAATGCGGGGCCTTCCTGACGGGTATTCGGTGAAGCAACCAAGGGCGGATGCACCTTCAATCAGGGCACACGCCGGCTCGGCGCTCACGCTCCACCGCAGGTGCAAGTATCGGCTGCCGATGGGCAGTAAGTCACGACCGGTCCGTATACGAACGCTACGTCTGTGTCCGGCTTAGCGCCAGACTGCCGCCGCTGAAACGTTCCGATGCACCCACGCACCGCTTTCATCACGGCAAGTCACCCATCCAGGCCGCTGTTGCCTCGGCTTGCAACTCAGCTTCGCGCCCCTGGTAGCGCGGCGAGTGGTGAAACGGCACCAGCGAGCGTGCGCCCACGCGCCGCGCAATCTGGCCGGCCTGGCGCGCCGTGAGGTGGTTTTTGCGCTCTCCGTGCGCCTGGTCAGCGTGCAGAAACATGCTCTCGATGAACAGCGGATCCGCCTGGCCCACCAGCGCACACAGCGCCTCGATGTTGTCTTCGGTGAAGCGCAGGTCGGTCGCGTAGCCGATGCGCCGGCCCGCCGAGGTGTCGAGCACGAGTGTGCGCAGGTCTGCCACGCTGCGGGTCATCTCGTGCTCGCCTTCCTTGTCGCGCCAATGCACGCGGATGGGCGTGCTCGGCGGCGCGCCAGCCAGCACCGCCTGCTTCAGCTCGCGCAGCCACGCGCCCGAAGTCACGCCCAGCGCCGCGAGCCTCTCGGGCATCACCCGCACCCTCGCCTTCTCCTCCAGCGCGAACGCCAGGCAGGGAATGCCGTGGTCCACGAAGCGCGCCCTCACCCGAAACGTGGCTTCGTCAAGGAGCACGTCGCCGGCCGCACGCACGCGGCCTGCATCCTCCTGGGTGAACTCCCGTCGGCTGGAGAAGCAGGCGATCCGCACCAGGCCGTCGCGATTCAGCTCGCGCGCCTCGATCTGCAGCTCGGTTTCGTAGCGGTGCACCACGTTCCAGGTGTAGGCGCGCAGCTTGTGCCCCACCTGGTCTGCAAAGCCGGGCCCGCCGTGAAGCACCAGCCGCGCTTTGCGACCCAGCACGATGCGCAGAAGTTGGTCGAAGCCGGCGAAATGGTCCATGTGCGCGTGGGACACGAACACGTCCGACAGCCGCAGCAGCCGGCGGGGCAGTAGCGTCGATACGTCGCCCAGGTCGAACATCAGCGCACGCGGCTCGTCGCGAGATTCGAGGTACAGCACCGGGTCGCCGAAGATGCCGTTGACCAGCCAGGGTTGGAACAGGGGCTGCATGGGACTTGT